>DATLNJ010000044.1:0-51548 GCA_035536815.1 Frankiaceae bacterium | reverse complement strand
GATGGAGGAGGCGACGTTCCTCACGAAGTTCGCCAAGACCGTGACGATCGTGCACCGGCGGGACACGCTGCGGGCCAGCAAGATCATGCAGGACCGCGCACTCGCCAACGAGAAGATCCGCTTCGCCTGGAACTCCGTCGTCACCGACGTCCTCGGCGAGAGCCAGGTCGAGGGGATCGAGCTCACCTCGACCGTGGACGGCACCACGTCGACGCTGCCGGTCACCGGGCTGTTCGTCGCGATCGGGCACACCCCGAACACCGACCTGTTCACCGGGCAGCTCGACCTCGACGCCGAGGGCTACATCACGGTCGACTCGCCCTCCACGCGGACGAACCTGCCCGGCGTCTTCGCCGCGGGCGACGTCGTCGACCACACGTACCGGCAGGCCATCACCGCGGCCGGCACCGGCTGCGCGGCCGCGCTCGACGCGGAGAAGTACCTCGCCGGGCTCGAGGCGCCGGCGGTGTCGGTGTCAGTCCCGGTCGCGGAGTAACGGCGCCACGGGGAACGCCCCCAGCGGCGCGCCCGGGGCACTCGCGGCCGCGGGGACGCCGAGCGGGTGCGCGGGTACCGTCCGCGGCTCCGGCTCAGCTGCGGGCTCCGGCGCGGGCGCCGCGGTCGCCGTGACCGGCTGAGAACTCATCGGGTCCGACCCGGCCGGCCGCACCGGCGGCTGCGGCGGGCCGGGCGTGTCCGTACCGCCGGGCGCCGCGTCCGCCGCGACGGCCGCGTCCGGGGCGGCAACCTTCGCAGCCGCCGCCGCGCGCTGCTGCTCCCGGCTCGGGAAGCCGTCGCGCGCCCAGTCGTTGAACCACAACGCCACCAGCGTCGGCACCAGGGGGCCGATCACGGTGAGCAGCGCCGAGACGCCCGGGGAGACGCTGCGCGGGCGGTCGCCGGTGACCGCCGCGACGACGAGCCCGATGACGCTGGACCACCCGGCGTACGCGGCCACCCACGCCATCACCGACAGCGTGTAACGACCGGCGCGCCCCATGACGGGCAGTCTACGAGGCGGGCGGCTAGAGTTTGCGACGGGACGGAATGCGGCGCGAGCGGGCGGCGTTACTACCGTCGCAGGTACCGAACTCTGACCCTCAGGAGACCACCGTGGGTGCGGCCACCAAGACCTCGACCGACGCGACGTTCGCGACCGACGTGCTGCAGAGCGACAAGCCCGTGCTCGTCGACTTCTGGGCCGAGTGGTGCGGGCCGTGCAAGATGGTCGCCCCGGTGCTCGAGGAGATCGCGGCGGAGAACGCCGACAAGCTCACCGTGGTCAAGGTGAACATCGACGAGAACCCGCAGATCGCCCGCGACTACCGGATTTTGTCCATCCCGACCATGTCCGTCTTCAAGGGCGGCCAGATCGTCAAGACGATCGTCGGCGCCAAGCCGAAGACCGCGCTGCTGCGCGACCTCGAGGACGTCATCTAGCCGTCCTCCCCCGGTCCAGGCGGCCGGCGTCGTTCCTCCCCCGTAACGACGCCGGCCGTCTGTTGTCTACGATCGCGTCTCCCGAACGCGAAGGTCCCCCAGACGCATGCAGCTCATCCGCCGTGGCGACCGCGGCCCCGCCGTGGCCGAGGTCCGCGCGCTGCTGCATGCCCTCGGCCTGCTCGCGGACGTGGCGGCCGACGACCTCACCGAGGTCGAGTACGACGCCGCGACCGAGCGCGCCGTGCGCGCGTTCCAGCAGCAGCGCGGACTCGCGTCCGACGGCATCGTGGGCGTGGAGACGTACCGCGCGCTGGAGGAGGCGCGCTGGCAGCTCGGCGACCGCACGCTGTACCGGGTCGTCGGGCACCCGTTCGTCGGCGACGACGTGCTGGAGCTGCAGACCTGGCTGCTCGAACGCGGCTTCGACGTCGGCCGCTGCGACGGCATCTTCGGGGTGCGCACCGATGCGGCGCTGGCGGAGTTCCAGCGCAACGTCGGGCTGCCGGCCGACGGCGTGTTCGGCCCCAGGACGTTGCGGGCCATCGAGCAGCTACGCCGCGCGGTCCGCGGCGGGCGCGCGGACCACATGCGCGAGCACGAGGCGATGTTCCGCGCCGGGCCTGCGCTGGCCGGCAAGACCGTCATCGTCGACCCCGGCCACGGCGGCGGCGACCCCGGCTGCGTGGGCTTCGGGCTGACCGAGGCGGACGTCGCGTACGACATCGCGTCCCGGCTGGAGGGCCGGCTCGCCGCCGCGGGGGCCGTCCCGTTCCTCACCAGGGCGTTCGACGGCGCGGTCAGCGTCACCGAACGCGCGGAGTTCGCGAACGGCGCCGAGGCCGACCTCTACCTGGCGATCCACTGCGACGGCGCGCCGTCCGCGCGGCCGCAGGGGGTGGCGACGTACTACTTCGGCAACGCGCGCGTGGGCGCGTCGTCGATCGGCGAGCGGCTCGCCGACCTCGTGCAGCGCGAGGTCGTCGCGCGGACCGACCTGCTCGACTGCCGGACGCACCGCCAGTCGTGGGAGCTGCTGCGGCTCACCCGGATGCCCGCCGTCGAGGTGCAGGCCGGCTACCTCACCAACCCGCACGACGCCGCGCGGCTCGGCGACCCGGAGTTCAGGGACACCATCGCCGAGGCCGTGCTGGCCGCGGTACAGCGGCTGTACCTGCCGGCCGCGGCCGACCCTGGCACCGGCCAGCTACGGCTCGGCGACCTCACCCGCGCGTGACCGTCGTCGCCACGACGCGGCGGCTGGTGCTGCGGCGGTTCGCGGCCGGCGACGCGGCGGCGTTCGCCGCGATCAACGCCGACCCGCTCGTCACGCGCTACGTCGGAGGACCGCTGTCGCGCGACGCCAGCGACGCGCTGCTGGGGCGCTTCCTGGCCGAGCAGCCGTACGCCCGCTGGGCGGTCGAGCGCGACGGCGTGCTGCTCGGCTTCTGCGGGCTCGGCAGGCACCCCGTCGCCGGGGGCGACGTGGAGATCGGCTGGCGGCTCGCCTCCGCCGTGTGGGGTCAGGGGCTCGCGACTGAGGCCGCGACGGCGGTACGCGACCTGGCGTTGGGGACGTACGGGCTGCGCCGGCTCGTCGCGGTGATCCACCCGGACAACGGCGCGTCGGTGCGCGTCGCGGAGAAGATCGGGCTGGCGTACGAACGCGACGCCGCGCTGCCCGACGGCACGCGCGTCGTTGTCCTCGCTACACGGGCCTGAGCGCGCCTTCGGGCGTCATGGACTGGAGCAGGCGTTCCAGCGCGACCTCGACGTCCTCGCGCCACGACACCGCCGTCTTCAGCTCCAGCCGCAGCCGGGGGAAGCGCGGGTGCGGCCGCACCGTCTTGAAGCCGACCGACAGCAGGTAGTCGGCGGGCAGCACGCAGGCGGTCGTCTCCCACTGCTTGTCGCCGAACGCCTCCACGGCCTTCACGCCGCGACGGATCAGGTCTTTCGCGACGCCCTGGACGAGCATCCGGCCGAGGCCCATCCCGGTGAACTCCGGCAGCACGTGACCGGTCATCAGCAGCACCGCGTCCGCGCTGACCGGGCTGGTAGGGAACGCCACCGCGCGCGGCACGTACGCCGGCGGCGCGAACATCACGTAGCCCGCCGGCACGCCGTCGACGTAGACGAGCTTGCCGCAGGAGCCCCACTCCAGCAGCGTGGCGCTGACCCACGCCTCCTTCTCGAACTCCGTGTCGCCGGCCTCCTCGGCGCGCGAACGCGCCACCGGGTCGAGCTCCCAGAACACGCACCGGCGGCAGCGGCGCGGGAGGTCGTCCAGGTTGTCGAGCGTGACGCTCGCGAGGCGGCGGGACATCGCTCAGGTGCCCCCGGTGCGTCGTCGCCGGCGCCCGGCCGGGCCGGCGTCCGTCGGCGGCGCGGGCGTGGCGTCGGCCTCGGCGCCGGAGAGGCGTTCGGTGGCGGCGGCGTGCCCCTCGCGCAACGCGGCCGCGGCGTCGTCGACGACGGTCGGCTCGGGCTTCGCCTTCGCCTTCGCGGGGCGGCGGGGCTTCGCGGGAGGCGGTGTCGACGCCGGGTCACCGCCGGTCGCGGTCGCCTCCGGGCCGGCGGCCGGCTCCGACCCGCCCGGCTGCGCCTCGGCCGCGGCGGCCTTGGTCCGCCGCGAGCCGGGCGGGCGCTTCACGGCGCGCGGCGTGGCCTTGCGCGGCGGCGGCTTCGCGCCGTCGGCCGCGGGCTCGGGAAACGCCTCGACCGGCGCGGTCGGCTCCTGCGCGATGTCGGCGGCGGTGCCGAGCCCCGCCTCCGCGGCCGGCGTCTCGGCGGTGGGCTCGGCCGCAGGCTCGGGCTCCGCGGCAGGCCGCGGGGTCGGCTCCTCGCCGGCCGGCGAGCCGAACTCCTCCTGCGGCAGCCGGGTCGCCTCGTCGACGCTGGAGCCCGGCGGGCCGGAGGCGGGCTTGCGGAGCAGGCCGGCGACCCATCCCGCCGTCGCACCGACGGCGAGACCAAGCAGGACACGGCGGACGGGAAGGCGCATGCGGCGGCTCGCGGAGGTCGGTGACGGGAAACCCGATCCTAACGGCGCCACCGGAGCGCGCGGTAGCCTCGGCCGGTGACCGGCGTCAACCTCGACCCGTACGGCGACCGTTACGCGGCTCGGACGCGAGGGATGACGGCGTCGGAGATCCGCGCGCTGTTCGCGGTCGCGTCGCGGCCCGAGGTGGTGTCGCTGGCCGGCGGGATGCCGTACACCGCGGCCCTGCCCCTGGACGCGGTGGCCGCCGCGGTCGCGGACCTCGTCGCCACCCGCGGGCCGGTGGCGTTGCAGTACGGCTCCGGCCAGGGCGACCCCGAGCTGCGCGAGCTGATCTGCACGGTGATGGCGCTGGAGGGCATCGACGCCTCGCCCGACGACGTCGTCGTCACGGTCGGCTCGCAGCAGGGGCTCGACCTGGTGACCCGCATCTTCTGCGACCCGGGCGACGTGATCGTGGCAGAGGCGCCGTCGTACGTGGGCGCGCTGGGGACGTTCGCGGCGTACCAGGCTCAGGTCGTGCACGTGCCGATGGACGACCGGGGGCTGGTGCCCGAGGCGTTGGAGGAGACGCTGGCGCGGGTCGGGCAGCGGGCGAAGTTCCTCTACACGGTGCCGAACTTCCACAACCCGGCGGGCGTCTCGCTCTCCCGCGAACGCCGTGACGTCGTGCTGGAGATCGCCGCGCGGCACGGCGTGCTGGTGCTGGAGGACAACCCGTACGGCCTGCTCGGCTTCGACGGCGAGCCCGAGCCGGCGCTGCGCGCGCGGACGGCCGACGGCGTGATCTACCTCGGGTCGTTCTCGAAGACGTTCGCCCCCGGGCTGCGGGTCGGGTGGGTGCTGGCGCCGCACTCGGTACGCGAGAAGCTGGTGCTGGCGTCCGAGGCGTCGCTGCTCTGCCCGCCGAACTTCACCCAGTTCGTGGTCGCCGACTACTTGCGGACGCAGCCGTGGCAGGACCAGGTGAAGGTGTTCCGCGAGCTGTACCGGGAGCGCCGCGACGCGATGCTCGACGCGCTCGGGCAGCTCTTCCCGCCCGACGCGACCTGGACCAAGCCCGGCGGCGGCTTCTACACCTGGGTGACGCTGCCCCCGGGGCTGGACTCGAAGGCGATGCTGCCGCTCGCGGTCACCGCGCGGGTCGCGTACGTGCCCGGCACGGCGTTCTACGCCGATGAGCAGGGCGCGGGCCACCTCCGGCTGTCCTACTGCTACCCCGAGCCGGAGCGCATCCGGGAGGGCGTGCGCCGCCTGGCCGGCGTCATCGAGGCCGAGCAGGAGCTGCTCGACACGTTCGGGCCCGGCGCGCGGCCGTCCGCGCGGTCCGCGGCCGACACGCCCCAGCCGGACCTGGCATGACGCGCGCGGTCGTGCTCGCCGGCGGGCTGTCGTTCGAGCGGGAGGTGTCGCTGCGGTCCGGGGGCCGGGTCTGCGAGGCGCTGCGCTCGGCCGGGGTCGAGGCGAGCGTGCACGACGCGGACGCCGGGTTGCTCGCGATGCTTGATGAGGCATCGGTGGACGCCGTGTTCGTCGCCCTGCACGGCGCCTCCGGCGAGGACGGGTCCATCAGGGACGTGCTCACGCTGGCCGGGGTGCCCTACGTCGGGTCGCCCCCCCACGCGTGCCGGCTGGCGTTCGACAAGCCGATCGCCAAGTCCATCGCGCGCTCGGCGGGCGTGGCCACGCCGGAGTTCGTGACGCTGCCGCACAGCGCGTTCCGCGAGCTCGGGGCGCACGGCGTGCTCGACCGGCTGCTCGCCCGGCTCGGGCTCCCGCTCGTCGTGAAGCCGGCCACCGGCGGCTCGGCTCTCGGCGCCACGGTGGTCCGCGACGGCGACGCGCTCCCGGCCGCGATGGCGCACTGCTTCTCCTACGGCGACACCGCCGTGGTGGAGCGCTACGTCACCGGGACCGAGTTGGCCATCACCGTGGTGGAGGAGGATGGCGTTTCGAGGGCGCTGCCTGCCGTCGAGGTGGAGCCACACAGCGGATTCTTCGACTACGCCGCCCGCTACACCGCCGGCCGGACCGACTACTACGCGCCCGCCCGGCTGGACCCCGCCGTCGTCGACGCGGCTACGGCGGTGGCGCTCGCCGCGCACCGGGTGCTGCGGCTGCGCGACCTGTCCCGCACCGACCTGATCGTGGACGAGGCGGGCACGCCGTGGTTCCTCGAGGTGAACGTGTCCCCCGGCATGACCGAGACGTCGTTGCTGCCGATGGCGGTGGCCGCCGCCGGACTCGACCTCGGGGAGGTCTGCCGCGACCTGCTCGCCGTCGCGGCGGCCCGCGGCCCCGGCTGACCTACTCGTCCGGCGCCAGCAGCGCCACGATCCGGTCCAGGTCGTCCCGCGACCCGAACTCGATGACGATCTTCCCCTTGCGGCGGGCCACCTCGACCCGCACCCGGGTGTCGAAGTGGTCGGAGAGCCGTTCCTGCAGCGCCTCGACGTCCGCGTCGCGCGGCGTCGCCCGGCGCTCTCGGGTCACCGGCGCCCGCCCGACGTCGCCGAGGTGCACCGCCTCCTCGACCGCCCGCACGCTCATCCCCTCGGCCACGATCCGGCCGGCCAGCCGTTCCTGCGCCTCCGCGCCGTCCAGCGAGAGCAGCGCCCGCGCGTGCCCCGCGCTCAGCACGCCGGCCGCGACCCGCTTCTGCACGGCGGGCGGGAGGTTGAGCAGCCGGATGGTGTTCGTGACCTGCGAGCGGGAGCGGCCGATCCGCTCGGCGAGCTGCTCGTGCGTCGCCCCGAACTCCTGCAGCAGCTGCTGGTAGGCCGCCGCCTCCTCGAGCGGGTTGAGCTGCTGGCGGTGCAGGTTCTCCAGCAGCGCGTCCCGCAGCAACGCGTCGTCCGGGGTGTCCCGCACGATCGCCGGGATCGCCGTCAGCCCCGCCTCGCGGGAGGCGCGCCAGCGGCGCTCGCCCATGATCAGCTCGTACCGGCCCGCGCCGACCTCGCGGACGACGACCGGCTGCAGCAGGCCGACCTCGCGGATGGAGACGACCAGCTCGGCCAGCGCCTCCTCGTCGAAGTGCTCGCGCGGCTGCCGCGGGTTCGGCACGATCGCGTCCAGCGGCACCTCCCTGAACGTCGCGCCGCGCACGCCGCCACCGTCGATCGGCGGGTCGGCGTCGCCGGACGCGCCGGGCGGGGCCGGCACCGGGCCGGTCGGGATGAGCGCGCCGAGGCCGCGGCCGAGGCCGCCGCGTCGCTGCTGGGTCACGGGACCTCCAGGTGTGCGCCGCGTTCCGCGATCTCCCGCGCCGCCTCGACGTACGCCAGCGCACCGCGCGACGACGGGTCGTACGTCAGCACGGTCTGGCTGTAGCCGGGCGCCTCGGAGATGCGCACGCTGCGCGGGATCGTCACGCCGAGTACCCGGTCGCCGAAGTGCGTGCGTACCTCGTTGGCGACCTGGTCGGCCAGCTTGGTGCGGGCGTCGTACATGGTGAGCAGGATCGTGGAGACCGCGAGCCGCTCGTTGAGGTGGCTGCGGACCAGCTCGACGTTGTGCAGGAGCTGGCCGAGCCCCTCCAGCGCGTAGAACTCGCACTGGATCGGGATGAGGATCTCGCGCGCGGCGACCAGCGCGTTGACGGTGAGCAGGCCGAGTGACGGCGGGCAGTCCACGAAGAGGTAGTCGAACGGCCGGTCGTACGCCGCCACCGCGCGCTTCAGCCGCGCCTCGCGGGCGACCTGCGGACCCAGCTCGATCTCGGCGCCGGCCAGGTCGACCGTGGCCGGCGCGCAGCTCAGGTGCTCGATGGTGGTCGGCTGCACCACCTCGGCCAGCGTCCGCTCGCCGACCAGCACGTCGTACATGCTCGGCACCCGGTCCGCGTGTTCGATGCCGAGCGCGGTGGAGGCGTTGCCCTGCGGGTCGAGGTCCACGACCAGCACGTCCAGGCCGCGCAACGCGAGCGCGGCCGCGATGTTCACGGTCGTCGTCGTCTTGCCGACGCCGCCCTTCTGGTTGGCGACCGTGAGCACGCGCGGCTGGCGCGGCTTGGGGAACGTCGTGCGCGCCGCCCGCACGGCCGCCGCTGCCGCCGCCGCGATCGGCGTGTCGCCGAACTCCGGCAGCGCGGCCGTTTCACGTGGAACATCGGGGGCCGGGGCGGCGGTTGTTTCACGTGGAACATCGGGGCCCCGGGCGGGGGCGGTTTCACGTGAAACATCGTCTGCCGCGACCGGCCAGCCGAGGGCGGAGTCGTCCGCGACCGCATCGGTGCCGGGCTCAGGCGCGCCGTCCGGCCACCCGAGGCCGGGCGTCACGCTGGTCATCCGGACCCCTTCCGACGCGGCCGCCGCGGCAGGGCAGCCGGGCGGGGAACGACGACGACGGTGGCTGGCGGCGTTACCAGGCCGGCGCCGACACGCTCGATGCTAGCCCGCAGCGCGGGCGCCGCGGCAACCTCGTCCACAGCCCGATCGCCCTTCAACGCGAGCAGCCGGCCGCCGGCCCGCAGCAGCGGCAGGCACCAGCCCGCCAGCCGGACCAGCGGAGCCACCGCGCGGGCGACGGCGACGTCGTACGCGGGCTCCGTACCCGCGTGCTCCTCCGCACGAGCCCGCACGACACTCACCCGCGGCCCGAGGCCGAGGTCCTCGACCACCTCGGTGAGGAACGCCGCGCGGCGGGCCAGCGGTTCGAGCAGCACGACCGTGAGGTCGGGGCGGGCCAGCGCGAGCGGGATGCCGGGCAGGCCGGCGCCGCTGCCGACGTCGACCACCCGCTCGGCGGGCCCGAGCAGCTCGGCGAGGACCGCGGAGTTGAGCAGGTGCCGGTCCCAGAGCCGGTCCGCCTCGCGCGGCCCGAGCAGGCCGCGTTCGACCCCGGCGCCGGCCAGCCACGCTTCGTAGCGCAGCGCGAGGGGCAGCCGGTCGCCGAAGACGGACGACCCCGCGCGGTCGGTGACCGGCGGGGCCGTCGCGGCGTTCTCGTGCTCAGGCAGGGCGGACGACCACCCGGCGCTGCGGCTCCTCGCCCTCCGACTCGCTGATCACGCCGTCGATGGCGGCGATCGCGTCGTGGACGACCTTGCGCTCGAACGGCGTCATCGGCGCGAGGCGCTCGTCCTGGCCGGTGGCCACGACGCGCTCCGCGGCCGCCTTCGCCAGCGAGACCAGCTCGCCGCGGCGGCGCAGCCGGTAGCCGCCGATGTCCAGCATCAGCCGGCTACGCTGGCCGGTCTCCTGCAGCACGGCGAGCCGGGTCAGCTCCTGCAACGCCTCCAGCGTCGCGCCGCGCTGCCCCACCAGGTCGTCGAGGTCGTCGCCGACGATCGCGACCGAGGCGCGTTCGCCCTCGATGTCGATCTCGAGGTCGCCGTCCATGTCGAGGATGTCGAGCAACGCCTCGAGGTAGTCGGCCGCGACCTCGCCCTCCTGCTCGAGCGCGCTCAGGTCGGGCGAGGAGCCGCCGCCGTTCGCGGGCTCGGCTGCCTCCTCGGCACCGGCCTCACTACCGGCCTCGGGACCCGCCTCGGCGGGCGACCCTCCGGTCTCGGCCTCGTCCGGCGTCACGTCCGGCGTCGCGTCCGGCTCGCCGGCGCTCTGCTCAGCGTCGTCCACCACGGCGCTGCCCCTTTCCACGGTTCTTGGCGTTGCGGTTGGCGGGGCGCTTGGCCGCGGCGACGGGCGACCCGTCGGCGGCGGCGCCGTTGGCGGCGGCCTCGCCGGCCGGCGTCGCGGGGCGCGGCGGCACGGCGGCCTTCGCCCCCTTCGGGGGGCGCGGCGGGCCGGCGGGCGCGTTGGCGGGCTTGCGCCCGGCGGCGGGCGCGGCGCCCTTCGCCTTGGGGGGCGTGGCGTCCGGCGGCCCGAGCCGCTTCATGACGACGGCCTGCTGCACCATGCTGAAGACGTTCGTGGTGGTCCAGTAGACCAGCACGCCGATGGCGACCTGGAAGCCGAACAGGCCGAGCATGGCCGGCATGACGTAGAGCAGGATCTTCTGCTGCGTCGCCTGCGAGGCGTCGGCGTTGGGGTTGCGGCCCATCATCTGCTTCGACGTGAAGAACGTCGTCGCGGCCATCACCACGATGAGCGCGACGGCGACGACCTTCACCGCGCCCGGGGACGCGTCGAGGAAACCCAGGAGCTTGTCGTTCGACTGGAAGCCGGCCCCGATCGGCGCCCCGAAGATCTTGGCGCTCATGAAGCTCTCGATGGTGTCCCGCGACAGCCCGAACTTCTCCTCGTGGAACGTGTACTCACCGTTACGCAGCCTGGGCCCGAGCTGGTGCAGTACCTGGTACAGCGCGATGAAGACCGGCATCTGCAGGAGCACCGGCAGGCAGCCCGCGAACGGGTTGGCGCCGTGCTCCTTGTAGAGCTTCATCATCTCGGCGTTGAGCGTCTCTTTGTCGCCCTTGTGCTTGGCCTGCAGCTCCTTGATCTTCGGCTGCAACGCCTGCATCGCCCGCTGCGTACGGATCTGCTTCACGAACAACGGGTACATGAGCAGCCGGATGCAGATCGTGAGCAGCACGATCGCCAGCCCCCACGACACGCCGCTGTCGTCGCCGAACACCGACGACGTCAGGTTGTGCAGCCCGACGATCGCCTGCGCGATGCCGCTGAGCAACGCGCGGAACAGATCACCCATCAGGTCTCAACTCCAACTCGGCGGGATCCCCGTCCCGCGACGACGTCCGGCACCGGGTCATGGCCGCCGGGGTGGAACGGGTGGCACTTGCCGAGCCGGCGGACGGCGAGCCAGGCGCCGCGCAGCCCGTGCCGGCGCAACGCCTCCTCGGCGTACGCGCTGCACGACGGCGCGAAGCGGCACCGCGCGCCGAGGAACGGGCTGACGAAGCGCCGGTAGCCGCGGACGAGCAGCAGCAGGAGGGCGGTCACGCCCGCACCAGCTTGCCCAGCCCCGCGTCGACCAGCCGGGCCAGCTCGTTCGAGGGCAGGTCGCCGGCGCCCTCGCGGGCGCGCACGACGAGCCGGGTGCCGGGGGGCAGCGTGGCGAGGTGGGCGCGGAGCAGCTGGCGGAGGCGGCGACGGAGCCGGTTGCGGACCACGGCCTGGCCGACGACCTTGCCGATCACGAAGCCGACCTGCGTCGGACCGTCGTCGGTGACGAGGTGGAACGTCAGCGGGCCCCGGGAGGTACGGCGGCCGCGGCGGACGACGTCGGTGAACTCCTGGCGGCGCCGCAGCCGGGCGGCGGCGGGCAGCACCTAGATCAGGCCGAGAGCTCCCGGCGGCCCTTGGCCCGCCGGGCAGCGAGGATCGCGCGGCCGGCCCGGGTGCGCATGCGCAGCCGGAAGCCGTGCGTCTTGGCGCGGCGGCGGTTGTTCGGCTGGAACGTGCGCTTGCTCACGGGAAGGCTCCACAGGACGAAGTCGCGCCGGACGTGACCGGCGCGTGCACAGAGGTCCACAACGGTACTGACGCGCGCCCACAGGGTCAAACACAGCCGGAGCGACACGCCGCACTTCGCCCAGGATAGCCCCATCCTCCGATCGGACAGACCTGTGGAGAACATCTTGTCCACAGCGTTCGGCGCGCGTTATGGTCCCCCGGCGCCGGCTTCCCCCGCCGCCTCCCTAGCCCGGAGGCGGTGCCCCGCCCGGAACCGTTCCCCTCGGTGACCCGGGATCCGCGATCGCGTCCTCCGACGTGACCACCGGAGCGCGCGGAGACGTCCGGTACGCACCGGTTCGTCCCCCGTACGCACGACCGGCCGCCCGTACCCGTGCACAGGATGTGGACGAAGGTGTGGACGACCGGGCAGCAGTCTCGCCCTACGCACGTCCGCGGCAGCCGTCGCGGACATCCGGCGACTATCTCGAGAAGTAGGGGAACCGCGTGCCCGAGGACACCCTCGACCTGGTGGCTGTGTGGCAACGTTCGGTGGAGTCACTCGCCGACGGGGCCCTCACCCCGCAGAACAAGGCCTGGATCCAGCTGACCCGCCCGCTCGGCCTGGTCGAGGACACCGCGCTGCTCGCGGCGCCGAACGAGTTCACCAAGGACCTGCTCGACACGCGCTACCGCCCGCTCATCGCGGAGGCTCTCTCCGGGCAGCTCGGCCGGCAGATCCAGGTCGCGGTGACCGTGCAGCCGCTGCCCGAGGACGAGCAGCCGGTCCGCGAGGCCCCGCCGGAGCCGGTCGGCCCGGCGCCCGACGCCGTCCACGGCACCGGCCGCGAGACCGCCAACCCGCGCCGGGACGCCGAGCCGGCCCGGCTGAACCCGAAGTACAGCTTCGAGACGTTCGTCATCGGTGCCTCGAACCGGTTCGCGCACGCCGCCGCGGTGGCCGTCGCCGAGGCGCCGGCGAAGGCGTACAACCCGATGTTCATCTACGGCGAGTCCGGCCTGGGCAAGACGCACCTGCTGCACGCGATCGGCCACTACGCGCTGAACCTGTCCACCGCGTCCCGCGTGCGCTACGTGAGCTCCGAGGAGTTCACCAACGACTTCATCAACTCGATCCGCGACGACAAGGCCGGCGCGTTCCAGCGCCGCTACCGCGACGTGGACGTCCTGCTCGTCGACGACATCCAGTTCCTGGAGAACAAGGAGCGGACGCAGGAGGAGTTCTTCCACACGTTCAACACGCTCCACAACGCGAACAAACAGATCGTCATCAGCTCCGACCGGCCGCCGAAGCAGCTGTCCACGCTGGAGGACCGGCTGCGCAACCGGTTCGAGTGGGGCCTGATCACCGACGTCCAGCCGCCCGAGCTGGAGACGCGCATCGCGATCCTGCGGAAGAAGGCGGCCGCCGAGCGGCTGGCCGCGCCGCCGGAGGTGCTGGAGTACATCGCCTCCAAGATCCAGAGCAACATCCGCGAGCTCGAGGGCGCGCTGATCCGGGTGACGGCGTTCGCCAGCCTGAACCGGCAGACCGTGGACCTCTCGCTCGCCGAGATCGTGCTCAAGGACCTCATCCCCGACCACGGCGGCCCGGAGATCACCGCGGCCACGATCATGGCGGCGACGGCGGCGTACTTCGGGCTGTCCATGGAGGACCTCTGCGGCTCCTCCCGCTCGCGGGTCCTCGTCAACGCCCGGCAGATCGCGATGTACCTGTGCCGCGAGATGACCGACCTGTCGCTGCCGAAGATCGGGCAGGCGTTCGGCGGCCGCGACCACACCACGGTCATGCACGCCGACCGCAAGATCCGCACGCTGATGGCCGAGCGCCGGGCCGTCTACAACCAGGTCTCCGAGCTGACGAACCGGATCAAGATCCGGGCCCGGCAGGCGTGATCGCCGGTGCGCACAACCTGGGGACAACGATGTGGACTTCTCCGGCCAGCGCTGCGGATGCCTGGGGAAACCCGGGGAGAGACAGCGGCCGCTGTGGAGTCCACACTCGTTCCCCACAGGTACGTCCAGCGGTCACACCGCCGCTGACCTGGGCAAACGCTCTTCATCCCCAGGTTGGCTGCTCCTATGAAGACGTAGTTGTCTCTCCTATGAACTACACAAGAACGAAGAAGGCACACCCACCACAGGCCGGAAGAGGGCGGTACCAGTGAAGTTCCGGGTAGAGCGAGACGACTTCGCCGACGCGGTCGCGTGGACCGCGCGGTCCCTGCCCGCCCGGCCGGCGGTCCCCGTGCTGTCCGGCATCCGGCTCGAGGTCGAGGGGCACCAGCTCACGCTGTCCGGGTTCGACTACGAGGTCTCCGCGCAGGCGACGCTCGACGTCCAGGCCGAGGAGGCCGGGACCGTCGTCGTGCTCGGCCGGCTGCTGTCTGAGATCACCAGGTCGCTGCCCGTCGCGCCGGTGCAGATCACCACCGACGGCAACCGCGCGGTGCTCACCTGCGGCTCGGCGCGGTTCACGTTGCCGACGATGCCGGTCGAGGACTACCCGTCGCTGCCGGAGATGCCGCCGCCCGCGGGCTCGATCGCGCCGGACGCGTTCGCGGCCGCCGTCGGCCAGGTGTTCGTCGCGGCCGGCCGGGACGACACGCTGCCGATGCTCACCGGCATCAAGGTCGAGATCGAGGGCGACTCGCTCACGCTCGCCGCGACCGACCGGTACCGGCTCGCGGTGCGCGAGCTGAAGTGGCGCCCCGACGGCGAGGGTGGCTCGTCGACGGCGCTCATCCCGGCGCGCACGCTCGCCGACGCCGCCAAGACGCTCGCGACCACCGGCGCCGAGGTGTCGGTCGCGCTCGGCAACGGCGCGCAGGGCGAGGGCATGGCCGGCTTCTCCGGCGGCTCCCGCCGCACGACGACCCGGCTCATCGAGGCCGACTTCCCGCCGTACCGCTCGCTGATCCCGGCCGACTTCGCGTCCACCGCGACCGTGAACACCACGACGCTCATCGACGCGGTCAAGCGCGTCGCGCTCGTCGCGGCGCGGAACACGCCGATCCGGCTGTCGTTCGACGCCGGCGAGCTGGTCCTCGACGCCGGCACCGGCGACGACGCGCAGGCGTCGGAGGGCATCGAGGCGATGTACGAGGGCGAGCCGATGACGATCGCGTTCAACCCGACGTACCTGCTGGACGGTCTGGTCGCGATCGGCACCGACGACGCCGAGCTGGCGTTCAACGGCCCGGTGAAGCCGGCCGTCATCACCGGCAAGGGCGCGGCGGACTACCGCTACCTGCTCATGCCGATCCGGCTCTCCGGCTGACGCCGTGACCGCGCTCGGGATGGTCGGCCTCGGCCGGATGGGCTGGGGCATGACGCAGCGGATCCGGCAGGCCGGGCTCGACGTCGTCGGCTACGACCGCGACCCCACCAACGCCGACGTCGGCTCGCTCGCCGAACTGGCCGCCGCGCTGCCGGCGCCCCGGGTCGTGTGGGTGATGCTCCCGGCCGGCGTTCCGACGCAGTCCACGCTCGACGAACTGCTCGGCCTGCTCGCCGAGGGCGACGTCGTCGTGGAGGGCGGCAACTCCAACTTCCGCGACTCGATCGCGCGCGGGCAGGTGTTCGCCGAACGCGGCATCGGCTACGTCGACGCCGGCGTCTCCGGCGGCGTCTGGGGGCTGGCCGAGGGGTTCTGCCTGATGGTCGGCGGCCGCGACGAGCACGTGGCCGCGGCGCAGCCGTTCTTCGACGCGCTCGCGCCGGCCGGCGGCTTCGTCCACGCCGGCGAGTCCGGCGCCGGGCACTTCACGAAGATGGTGCACAACGGCATCGAGTACGGCCTCATGCAGGCGTACGCCGAGGGCTACGAGCTCATGCAGGCCGCCGACCTGCGCATCGACGTGCCGGCCACGGTGTCCGCGTGGCGGTACGGGTCGGTCGTCCGGTCGTGGCTGCTCGACCTCATGGTGCGCGCGCTCGAGACCGACCCGACGCTGGAGAAGGTGCGCGGCTACGCCGACGACTCCGGGGAGGGTCGCTGGACGGTCGACGAGGCGGTCCGCGCCGCGGTGCCGTTGCACGTCATCTCGGCCGCGCTGTTCGCGCGGTTCGCCAGCCGGCAGGACGAGTCGGTCGCGATGAAAGTCATCGCGACGCTGCGCAACCAGTTCGGCGGCCACGCCGTGCTCCCTGAGACCGGGGCCGGCGAGACCAAGACGGACGTGGCCGAGTAGGTGTACGTCTCCCGGCTCCAGCTGTCGGACTTCCGGTCGTACCCGGAGGTGTTCGTCGAGTTCGAGCCCGGGTCGGCGACGCTGATCGGCCCGAACGGCCAGGGAAAGACCAACCTGGTCGAGGCGATCGGCTACGTGGCCACGCTCGGCTCGCACCGGGTCGCGACCGACGCGCCGCTGGTCCGCGCCGGCACCGAACGCGCGGTGGTCCGGTGCGAGGTGCAGCGCGACGGCCGGGCGACGCTCGTGGAGCTGGAGATCACACCCGGCAAGGCGAACCGCGCTCGCGTCAACCGCGCGCCGGTGCCGCGGCCGAGGGAGGTGCTCGGTGCGCTGCGGACGGTGCTGTTCGCGCCTGAGGACCTGGCGCTGGTGAAGGGCGACCCGCACGACCGCCGGCACTTCCTCGACCAGCTGCTCGTCGCGCGCACCCCGCGTTACCACGGCGTCAAGGCCGACTACGACCGCGTCCTCAAGCAGCGCAACGCGTTGCTGAAGTCGGCCGCCATTGCCCGTGGCGGCGCCGACTTCCGCACCCTCGACGTCTGGGACGAGCACCTCGCGCAGCACGGCGCGGAGCTGCTGGCCGGCCGGCTCGAAGCCGTGGATGCGTTGCGGCCGCTGGTCGACAAGGCGTACGACGTGCTGTCCGGTGGCGGCGGCCCGACGGCGTTGGAGTACCGGTCCTCCCTCGGCCCGGATGCGCCGATGGTGCCCGATCGCGAGCTGCTGTCGGCGGCGTTGCTGTCCGAGGTGAGCAACGTCCGCAAGCAGGAGCTGGAACGAGGCATCAGCCTGGTCGGCCCGCACCGCGACGAGCTGGTGCTGTCGATCGGCGACCTGCCGGCGAAGGGGTACGCGAGCCACGGCGAGTCCTGGTCGCTGGCGCTCGCGCTGCGCATCGCGAGCCACGACCTGCTCGCCGCGGACGGCGGCGAGCCCGTGCTGATCCTCGACGACGTGTTCGCCGAGCTCGACGCGCAGCGCCGCGACCGGCTGGCCACGCTGTGCGCGGCGCGCGAGCAGGTGCTCATCACCGCGGCCGTCATCGCTGACGTCCCTGAGGAGCTGCAGGGCGCGCGGTACGACGTCGCCGCCGGGCAGGTCACGCGTGTCCGGTGACGAGCCGGACCGGGGCGGCCCGGACCTCGCGCGGCACCTGCTCGACCAGGCGAAGGCGCGGGCGCGGCGGCTACCGACCGAGGACGAGCGCCGCGCCGCCGCCGAGGCTCGCGCCGCCAAACGGCGCGAGGGCGGCAAGCGCGCGAAGGCCGACCCGCAGTCGTTCGGCGCCGCCATCGAGGCGTTCCTCAAGGTCCGCGGCTGGCAGAACGAGTCGCGCGTGCACGCCGTCCTCGCCCGCTGGCCGGAGATCGCCGGGCCGGAGATCGCCGACCACTGCACGCCGGTGTCGTTGCGCGAGGGCGAGCTGGTGCTGACCGCCGAGTCGACGGCGTGGGCGACGCAGCTGCGGCTGATGGCGCGGCAGGTCGCCGACCGCGTGAACGCCGACCTCGGCGCGACCGTCGTGAAGTCCGTTCGGGTGAACGGCCCGTCGTCGGCCCGCGCGCGCCGGCCCGGCGAGTGGCGCGTGCGCGGCGGCCGCGGCGACCGCGACACGTACGGCTGAGGCGAGGCATCGACCTGCGCGACCGGCTCACCTCGCGGTCGCGGTCGTACGGCACGATTGGCGGATGCTTCGGAGAACCGGGCCGACCCGGCCGGCGAGGGTGAGGCGCGCGTGGTGAGAAGGGTGCGTCGTGCGCCGGTGCTGGTGGCGTTCGTCGCCGGCGCCGCGGTGCTGCCGTCCTGCGTCGTCGGGCGCCCCGGCGGCGGCTCGGAGAGCATCGGCCAGCGCATCGCGGACTGCGTGAAGCCGCACGTCACCGTCGAGCCGGTGACGGGGATGACGGAGCAGAACATCGTCGTGGCGGGCACGATCACCGCCGAGGGCAGGCCGCTCGAGAACCAGCTGCTCGAGTTCCGCGTCCGCGAGTCGAAGGACTCGAAGATCATCTGGACGGGCGGCGCGCGCACCCGCGCGGACGGGCGGATCGCGGTGAACATGGCGTTCGAGATCCCGAAGTTCCGCAGTGCGCGTGAGGGGTTCGACAGGGGAAAGCTGCTGGAGATCCAGTACGTCAACCCGGCCGAGCGCCGGCAGGCGGAACCTCCGGGCTGGTGCTCGACGACCGTCACGGCACCGTTCGACCCGGTCCGGTGAGGGGCGCCGCCGCCGGCGCCTGCGGTGGGAGCGCGGGCCGTCCCGGCGGCCGCGCCTGCGTATCGGTATCCACAGCGTCGAAGTTCTCGCGGCTCAGGCGTCCACAGCGGGGCGCACAACGCGTCAGAGGGCTCCTGACCCGGTAGAATCGGAGTGAGACCGGACGCGTACGGCCGCTGTGCTGGCCGTAGCCGCGTTTCAGGCACGTGACCGACCCCGGAGCCCCGGGTGCTGGCGCGTGCGCGCGAAAGGGTGTGCGACGCGTGGCGGCTGGAGCCAACTACGACGCCAGCAGTATCAAGGTCCTCGAGGGGCTGGAAGCCGTTCGCAAACGGCCCGGCATGTACATCGGCTCGACCGGCGAGCGCGGCCTGCACCACCTCGTGTACGAGGTCGTGGACAACGCCGTCGACGAGGCGCTCGCCGGCCACGCCGACGCCATCCACGTCACGCTGCTCGCCGACGGCGGCGTCCGCGTCAAGGACAACGGCCGCGGCATTCCGGTCGCCAAGCACCCCACCGAGAAGCGCCCCGCGGTCGAGGTCGTGCTGACGACGCTGCACGCCGGCGGCAAGTTCGACTCCGGCTCGTACGCCGTCTCCGGCGGCCTGCACGGCGTCGGCGTCTCCGTCGTCAACGCCCTCTCCAGCCGGCTCGAGGTCGAGATCGAGCGCGACGGGTTCCTGTGGTTCCAGCCGTACGCCATGAGCAAGCCGGCCGCGCCGCTGGAGCAGCGCGGGCCGAGCAAGCGGACCGGCTCGACGGTGACGTTCTGGGCCGACCCGACCATCTTCGAGACGACGGTCTACAACTTCGAGACGCTCTCGCGCCGGCTGCAGGAGATGGCGTTCCTCAACAAGGGGCTGTCGATCACGCTGCGGGACGAGCGCGAGGAGGTCCCGAACGAAGTCGTCTACCGCTACGCCGGCGGCATCGTCGACTTCGTGAAGCACCTGAACTCCACGAAGGAGGCGATCCACAAGTCGGTCATCTCGTTCGAGACCAAGGGCGACGGGCTCGAGGCCGAGATCGCGATGCAGTGGAACGGCACGTACTCCGAGTCGGTGTACACGTTCGCGAACACCATCAACACGCACGAGGGCGGCACGCACGAGGAGGGCTTCCGCGCCGCGCTGACCAGCGTCGTCAACAAGTACGCGCGCGACGCGAAGCTGCTCAAGGACAAAGACGACGCGCTCACCGGCGACGACGTCCGCGAGGGCCTCACCGCGATCGTCAGCGTGAAGCTGCGCGAGCCGCAGTTCGAGGGCCAGACCAAGACCAAGCTCGGCAACACCGAGGCGAAGTCGTTCGTGCAGAAGGCCTGCAACGACTGGATCCGTGACTGGTTCGACCGCAACCCGGGCGAGGCGAAGGACGTGATCATGAAGGCGACGCAGGCGGCTCGCGCCCGCATCGCCGCCCGCCAGGCCCGGGACCTCACCCGACGCAAGAGCCTGCTCGAGTCGAGCTCGCTGCCCGGCAAGCTCGCCGACTGCCAGTCCACGGACCCCAAGGAGTCCGAGATCTACGTCGTCGAGGGCGACAGCGCGGGGGGGTCAGCGAAGGGTGGCCGCAACCCGATGTTCCAGGCGATCCTGCCGATCCGCGGCAAGATCATCAACGTCGAGAAGGCGCGCATCGACCGGGTCCTCAAGAACAACGAGGTCCAGGCGATGATCACCGCGCTGGGCACCGGCGTGTACGACGACTTCGACATCTCGAAGCTGCGCTATCACAAGATCGTGCTCATGGCCGACGCCGACGTCGACGGCCAGCACATCACGACGTTGCTGCTGACGCTGCTGTTCCGGTACATGAAGCCGTTGATCGAGGCGCGGCACGTCTACCTCGCGAAGCCGCCGCTCTACAAGCTCAAGTGGAGCCGCGACGAGCACGAGTACGCGTACTCCGACCGCGAGCGCGACGTGTTCCTCGAGGCCGGCCTCTCCGCCGGCAAGAAGATCAACAAGGACGACGGCATCCAGCGGTTCAAGGGCCTCGGCGAGATGAACGCCGCAGAGCTCTGGGACACCACGATGGACCCGGCCAAGCGCGTGCTGCGCCTCGTCACGCTCGACGACGCGGCCACCGCCGACGACCTGTTCAGCATCCTCATGGGCGAGGACGTCGAGGCGCGGCGCGCGTTCATCATGCGCAACGCCAAGGACGTCCGCTTCCTCGACATCTAGCGCGTGTCCTAGCCCGCTCGCCGCGAACCGAAGGGACCCTCTGTGGTCGACGTACCACCGACCGACACGCCGGACCACGACCGGATCGAGCTGGTCGGCATCGAAGTCGAGATGCAGCGCTCGTTCATCGACTACGCGATGTCGGTCATCGTGTCCCGCGCGCTCCCTGACGTGCGCGACGGCCTCAAGCCCGTGCACCGGCGGGTGCTGTACGCGATGTTCGACGGCGGGTACCGCCCCGACCGCGGCTACGTGAAGTGCGCGCGCGTCGTCGGCGACGTCATGGGCAACTACCACCCGCACGGCGACACCGCGATCTACGACACCCTTGTCCGCCTCGCGCAGCCGTGGTCGATGCGCGCGCCGCTCATCGACGGCAACGGCAACTTCGGCTCGCCCGGCAACGACCCGGCAGCCGCCATGAGGTACTGCCTCAGCGGCGACACCCGCGTGCGCACCGCCGACGGCGGTACCCCGCGCATCGACGCGATCGTTCCGGGCGCCGAGCCCAGCAGCGACAACGAGATCGACCTGAAGGTGGAGGGCCGCCTCGGCGAGCCGGTCCGGGCGACGACGCTGTTCCACTCCGGCGACCACCCGACGCTGCGGCTGCGCACCAGCGAGGGCTACGAGCTCACCGGCACGCACAACCACCCGGTGCTCTGCCTGACGGCTCCGGCCGGCGTTCCGATGCTGCTGTGGAAGCTGCTCGAGGAGGTCCGGCCGGGGGACTGCGTCGTGATGCGCCGCCCGGTCGTTCCCGCGCCGGCCGACGTGACGCAGGCGGAGTGGCAGCTCGCTTTCCTAGCGGGCGCGCTCGTCTCCGAGGGCTGGGCGAGCGAGACCCGCGCGGGGTTCAACAACGAGGACGAGACGTTCTTCCGGGACGTCGTGGAGGCCTACGACGCCGTCGTCGGCGGGCCGCGTTACGTGTACTCCCGGACCATCGCCTCGGGCAACGTCATCCACGAGCTCGACGTGCACAACCTCGACGCGCTGCGCGCCTCGCCGCTCGGCTGCCTCGTCGGCCACCGCAGCGCGGACAAGGTCGTCCCGGAGTTCGTGTGGGAGGGCAGCCGCGGCACCAAGCGCGCGTTCCTCCAGTCGCTGTTCACCGGCGACGGCTCCTGCTCGCTGCTGCCGCGCAACACGATCCAGGTGTCGTACTCCACCCGCAGCGAGCGGCTCGCCCGCGACGTCCAGGACCTGCTGCTGGAGTTCGGCGTCGTCTCGCGCCTGGTCCGCCACGCCACCGGCGAGCTCAAGGTCGTGGTCACGAACCGCCGCGACGCGCGGGCGTTCGCGGCGCACGTGGGCTTCGTCGGGGCCAAGCACGAGAAGCTCGTCGCCGCGCTCGCCACGATCCCCGAGACGAGCACCGCGCTGTCGAGCGACCACATCCCTTACGTCGCCGGCTACCTGCGCGCCGACGGTGCCGAGGCCTTCGCCGACCGCGACTGGCTGCGCCGGCACAACGTCGACCGCGTCGAGCGCTGGGAGCGCGACGGCGACATCATCTGGTCGCACGTCACGAGCGCCGAGGCGCGCGGGGTGGTCGAGCCGATCGTCGAGGCCGGCTACTACTACGCGACCGTCGCGAGCGTCGACGCCGCGGGCGTGCGGCCGGTGTACTCGATCCGCGTCGACACCGACGACCATGCGTTCGTCTCGAACGGCTTCGTCAGCCACAACACCGAAGCGAAGCTGGCGCCGTTGGCGATGGAGATGCTGCGGGAGATCGACCAGGAGACGGTCGACTTCAAGGCCAACTACGACGGCCGCTCGCAGGAGCCCGTCGTACTCCCGAGCCGCATCCCCAACCTGTTGGTGAACGGCGCCGCCGGCATCGCCGTGGGCATGGCGACGAACATCCCGCCGCACAACCTGCGCGAGGTCGCGGCCGGCGTCGAGTGGGCGCTGGACCACCCCGACGCGACGCCCGAGGAGCTGCTCGAAGCACTGCTCGACCGCATCAAGGGCCCGGACTTCCCGACCGCGGCGCTGATCGTCGGCAAGGCGGGCATCGAGGAGGCGTACCGGACCGGGCGCGGGAGCATCCGCATGCGCGCTGTCGTGGAGGTCGACGAGGACCGCAAGGGCCGCACGATCCTCGTGGTGACCGAGCTGCCGTACCAGGTCAACCCCGACAACCTCGCCGAGAAGATCGCCGAGCTGGTCAAGGAAGGCAAGATCAACGGCATCGCCGACGTGAAGGACGAGTCGTCGGCGCGCACCGGCCAGCGCCTCGTCATCGTCCTCAAGCGGGACGCCGTAGCGAAGGTCGTCCTCAACAACCTCTACAAGCACACGCCGCTGCAGGACACGTTCGGCGCGAACATGCTCGCCATCGTCGACGGGGTTCCGCGGACCCTGCGGCTCGACGAGTTCGTCTCGCACTACGTCACGCACCAGATCACGGTCATCCAGCGCCGGACGCAGTACCAGTTGCGCAAGGCCGAGGAGCGGGCCCACATCCTGCGCGGTCTCGGCAAAGCGCTCGACCAGCTCGACGCGGTGATCGCGCTGATCCGCGGGTCGGAGTCGGCGGAGGCGGCGCGCGCCGGCCTGATCCAGCTGCTCGACATCGACGAGCTGCAGGCGACCGCGATCCTCGACATGCAGCTACGCCGCCTCGCCGCCCTGGAGCGCCAGCGCATCGTCGACGAGCTGCAGGAGAAGGAACGCGAGATCGCGGACCTCCGCGACATCCTCGCCAACCCGACCCGTCAGCGCACGATCATCCGCGACGAGCTGCGCGAGATCTCCGACAAGTACGGCGACGAGCGGCGTACGCGACTCGTCGCGGCCGAGGGCGACCTGTCCGACGAGGACCTGATCGCACAGGAGGACGTCGTCGTCACGGTGACGCGCGGCGGCTACGCCAAGCGCACCAAGAGCGACGTCTACCGCCAGCAGCGCCGCGGTGGCCGCGGCGTGCAGGGTGCGCAGCTCCGCGAGGACGACATCGTCGAGCACTTCTTCGTGACGACGACCCATCACTGGATCCTGTTCTTCACGAACAAGGGCCGCGTCTACCGCTGCAAGGCGTACGAGCTCCCGGAGCAGGCGCGGACGGCGAAGGGCCAGCACGTCGCGAACATCCTGGCGTTCCAGCCCGACGAGAAGATCGCCCAGGTCATCGACATCAAGGACTACGGCGTCGCGCCGTACCTGGTGCTCGCGACCCGCAAGGGCATCGTCAAGAAGACGGCGCTGCGCGAGTTCGACTCGAACCGTTCCGGTGGCCTCATCGCGGTCAACCTCCGCGAGGACGACGAGCTCATCGGTGCCGCGCTCATCAGCAACGAGGACGACCTCATCCTGGTCAGCCGGCACGCGCAGTCGATCCGCTTCACGGCCGACGACGATGCGCTCCGGCCCATGGGCCGCGCGACCTCCGGCGTCATCGGCATGCGGCTCAACGCGGGCGACGAGCTGCTGTCCATGGGCGTCGTCTGCGAGGGCGGCGCGCTGCTGATCGTCACGGAGGCGGGCTTCGGAAAGAAGACGCGGCTGGAGGAGTACTCCCCGCAGGGCCGCGGTGGCAAGGGCGTGCTGACGGCGCGCGTCGTCGAGAAGCGCGGCCAGCTCGTCGGGGCGCTCGTCGTCGGTCCGGAGGACGAGCTGTTCGCCATCACGTCGAACGGCGTCGTCATCCGGATGCCGGTGAAGCCCCTGCGCCACCTCTCGCGTGCCACCATGGGCGTGAAGCTCGTCAACCTCGACCCCGGGGCCACCGTCGTCGCGGCAACCCGCAACGCCGAGGAGACCGAGGAAGGGACCGCCCCGTGACGACTCCCCCCGAGCCGTCGCCGGCCCGCCCGGACCCGGACGAGCCGGAGCCGCGGCCCGCCCCGTCGTACGGTGCCCCGCGCGAGCTGTCCGAGGCGGCGGCCCAGGCCGCCAGGGAGGCGGGACGCGAGGGCGACACCGGTACGGACGCCACGGCACCGATCCGGGTGTCCTCGCCGCCTCCTGCATCCGGCGGAACGGCAGCGCCCGCCAGTCCGCAGGCGAGCCCGCCACCGTCGTCCGGCGCGGCCGGGTCCGGCGGCGGCTCGCCGGAGACCCGGCCGGGCGGCACGCCGACCGGCGGCGCCCCGTCGGGCGGTGCCGCGCCGGGCGGAACGACCGGCACGTCCGGCACCGGCAGCGCCGGCGGTTCCAGCGCGGGCAGCTACGGGACCGGCGCCACGGCCGGCACGGTCGGCACCGGCGCGACCGGCGCGACGCGGGCGCCCGCCGCCGAGAGCGGCACGGCCACCGCAGGCACCAGCGCCGCCGCGGCGCCACCACCGCCGTCGCGCCCCGCGCCGCCGCCTCCCACGACGCCCACCCCGCCGACGCCCCCCGCGCGGCCGCCCTCCGGCGCCACGACCATCGGGGCGACGTCCGGTGGCGTCGCGGCCGGAGCGGCCGGCTCCACCGCCGGAGCCGTCGGCTCCACCTCGGACGTCGGCTCGTTGCTCGGCGGCTCGGCCGGCTCGACGCTCGGTACGGCGTTCGGCGACACGGCGACGACCCGCGTCCCTTCGGGCGGCGCGCCCACGACCACGCCCAACCCGACCGCCAACCCGGCCGCGCCGCAGCCGTTGCGCGGTACCGGCAAGCCGCGCCGCGCGCGCCTCGTCGTGCGCCGCGTCGACCCGTGGTCGGTGCTGAAGTTCTCGCTGCTGTTCTCGATCTGCCTGCTGATCGTGTTCGTCGTCGCGGTCGCCGCGCTCTACTACGCGCTCGACTCGCTCGGCGTCTTCGACGCCGTCAACCAGTTCGTCCGCGACATCACGCAGGCCGGCCCCGAGGGGCGGCCGACGGGCGGGTTCGACGTCACGGTCTCGCCGGGCCGGGTCATCGGCGGCGCCGCCGTCATCGGCGCGATCAACGTCGTCATCATCACCGCGATCAGCACGCTGGCCGCGTTCCTCTACAACCTGTGCTCCGACATCGTCGGCGGCATCGAGGTGACATTGGCGGAGCGAGACTAGCGAGGCGTGGGGTAACCTTCCCCACGCACTGCGGGCCTGTAGCTCAGCTGGTTAGAGCGCATCCCTGATAAGGATGAGGCCGGAGGTTCAAGTCCTCCCAGGCCCACCCGCACCGCCCGCACCGCCCGCGTCGGCAACCGTCCTTCCCACGACGCGCGGCGGCGTCCATCCTGATTCCCTCAGCGACCAAGGGAGTCACGATGGGCCGTCTTCGTACCGTTGTCGCCGCGGCCGCGGTGGCCACGCTCTGTATTCTGGGGCACCCCGCGCACGCGTACGTCGGCGCGGGCTTCACCCTGCAGGGGGAGCACGCGCTCCTGCCCGAGTACGACATCTACCTCGTCGACTCGACCCCCTTCGACGTCGAGGTTCTCCGTAGCGAAGTGCAGCGCGCGGCAGACGACTACGAGGCGATCACCGGCCTCACCGCCACCGTCGCCGCCGGAACGATCGCGGACCGTGCCGCGGGCCACGGCGAGATCCTCGTCCGTGTGACCCCGGACATGGGTGGTTGCGGCGAGGTGAACACCCAGAACCTCCTCTCGCCCGGCATCACGCTCGGCTGTGCGGACTCCGGGCGTGGCTACGACGGCCCCCGCCCTGGCGTGTACTACCAGACGAGCACGTACATCAGGATCAGCCCGCTGCTGCTGACCGTGTACTCGTCCCGGCTCCCGCACAGCGTGATGCACGAGATGGGCCACGCGTTCGGCTTGTCGCATTTCAACGCGGTGTTCGAGGGCCAGGTCCAGGTCATGCACGGCTCGAACGCCGCGAACGACACGTTCCAGAGCGGCGACCGCAACGGGCTGCTGTTCCAGCGGGACTACGGCCTCTAAGGCGCCCGGGCCGCGCGGTTACGTCGCGAACCGGCGCAGGCGCAACGAGTTCGTCACGACGAACACCGACGAGAACGCCATCGCCGCGCCCGCGATCAACGGGTCCAGCAACCCCGCGGCGGCGAGCGGGATCGCCGCGACGTTGTAGGCGAACGCCCAGAACAGGTTGCCCTTGATCGTCGCCAGCGTCCGCCGGGACAGCCGGATAGCGGTCGCCGCGGTGCGCAGGTCGCCGCTCACCAGCGTCAGGTCGCTCGCCTCGATCGCCGCGTCGGTGCCGGTGCCCATCGCGAGGCCGAGGTCGGCCTGGGCGAGCGCGGCGGCGTCGTTCACGCCGTCGCCGACCATCGCGACGACTTTGCCCGAGTCCTGCAGCCGCTTCACGACGTCCACCTTGTCGGCGGGGAACACCTCGGCCACGACCTCGTCGATCCCGACCTGCGCGGCGACCGCGCGCGCCGTGCGCTCGTTGTCGCCGGTGAGCAGCACCGGCGTGAGGCCGAGCGACCGCAGCGCGCGAACGGCGTCGGCGCTGGTCGGCTTCGGCTCGTCGGCCACGACGAGCACGGCCCGCACCTCGCCGTCCCAGCCGGCGAACACCGGTGTCCGCCCGGCCGCCTCGGCGTCCTCCCGCGCGGCGGCCAGCGATGCCGGCACGGGAAGCCCCCAGTCGGCCAGCAACGCCGCCCGGCCGGCGAACACCGCGTGCCCCTCCACGACGCCGGTCACCCCCGCGCCCGGGGTGTTCGCGAACGACTCGACCTCCGGCAGCGGGCCGCGCGCGGCGGCCGCGGTCGCGACGGCCCGCGCGATCGGGTGCTCGGAGGCGTTCTCCAGCGCGCCGGCCAGCCGGAGCGCCTCGTCCGCCGACCCGCCCGGTACGACCGCGACGTCGACGAGGGTCATCCGCCCGCTGGTCACGGTGCCGGTCTTGTCGAGCACGACGGTGTCCACGCGGCGGGTGGACTCCAGCACCTCGGGGCCCTTGATGAGGATGCCGAGCTGCGCGCCGCGGCCGGTGCCGACGAGCAGCGCGGTCGGCGTGGCCAGCCCGAGCGCGCACGGGCAGGCGATGATCAGCACCGCGACCGCGGCCTCGAACGCCCTCGTGACGTCGCCGTCGGCGGCCAGCCAGTACGCCAGCGTGGCGAGCGCGAGCGCGATGACGACGGGCACGAACACCGCGGACACGCGGTCGGCCAGCCGCTGCACCGGCGCCTTGCCGGACTGCGCGGCCGTGACGAGCCGGGCGATCTGCGCGAGCGCGGTGTCGTTGCCGACGCGGGTGGCGCGCACGACGAGCCGCCCGCCCGCGTTGACGGTGGCGCCGGTGACGGCCGAGCCGGGGGCGACCTCCACCGGAACGGACTCGCCGGTCAGCATCGACGCGTCGACGGCGGAGGTGCCCTCCTCGACGACGCCGTCGGTGGCTACCTTCTCGCCGGGCCGGACGACGAACCGGTCGCCGGCGGCGAGCCGCTCGATGGGCACCCGCACCTCGGCGCCGTCCCTGAGCACCGCGACGTCCTTGGCGCCGAGCTCCATCAACGCGCGCAGCGCCGCGCCCGACCGCCGCTTCGCCCGTACCTCGAACCAGCGCCCGAGCAGGATCAGCGTGGTCACGCCGCCGGCGACCTCGAGGTAGAGGTCGGCCATACCGGCATGGCCCATCTTCATGCCGGGCTCGCCGGCGCCGCCCCAGAACAGCGCCCACGTCGACCAGCCGAACGCCGCCGCGACGCCGACCGAGATGAGCGTGTCCATGGTCGCGGCGCCGTGCCGCGCGTTGACGACCGCCGCGCGGTGGAACGGCCACGCGCCCCACCCGACCACGGGCGCGGTCAGCGCGAACGCCAGCCACTGCCAGAACCGGAACTGCACCGGCGGCACCATCGACAGCACGACGACGGGCACGGTCAACGCCGCCGACACCAGCAGCCGCTGCCGGACCGGCGCGGTCTCGTCGGCCGGCTCGGCCGGAACCGGCGCACCGCCCCGCTCCTCAGGTGACGCGGGCGGCGCGGGCAGCGTCGCGGTGTACCCGGTCGCCTCGACGGTGCGCACCAGGTCGTCCGGCGTCACGACGTCGGGGTCGTACGACACCATCGCCGTCTCGGTCGCGTAGTTGACCGAGGCCTGTACGCCGTCGAGCCGGTTGAGCTTCTTCTCGATGCGCGCCGCGCACGACGCGCAGGTCATCCCGCCGACCGGGAACGTCACGTCCATCGCGATCAGCTCCGGACGGCGTACCCGGCCTCGTCGATCGCGGCGCGGACCGCCGCGTCGTCGACCGAGTCGCCGGTGACGGAGACGGTCTTCGCGTCGAGGTCGACGGAGACGTCATGGACGCCGGCGACCTGCGTGACCTCGCCGGTGACCGCGGTGACGCAGTGCTGGCAGGTCATGCCGTCGACGGTGTAGGTCAGCGTGCTCACGTTCTCCTCCTAGGACTTGACCAGGCGCCGGACGGCGGCTGCTGCTTCGTCGATCTTGGCTTGCGCCTCCGGGCCACCGGTGGCGATGGCGGCAGCGACGCAGTGGTGGAGGTGCTGTTCGAGCAGCTCGAGCGCGACGGCCTCCAGCGCCTTGGTGGCGGCGGAGATCTGGGTCAGGACGTCGATGCAGTACGCGTCCTCGTCGACCATCCGCTGCAGGCCACGGACCTGCCCCTCGATGCGGCGCAGCCGCTTGTGCAGCTCGTCCTTGTTCGCGGTGTACCCGTGCACGTTGCCTCCTCCGGTCGGCGCAACCAGGGTACCCCTCCCGGGTATTCCGTGCCGACCTTCGCTCAGCGCCGCGAACTGCTCAGCCCGCCTCGGTCTCAGGTGCGCCGCGCGGTGGCAGGTTCCTCGCCAGCGCCGTCCTGCGCTACCCAGACGAGGGAGAACGACATGACCACAACGACCGCACGGCTGCTGCTCGCCGCCGCGCTCGCCACATCCGCGTACGCGACCGCCGGCACCGCGACCGCCGCCGCGGCGCCGTGCTCCGGCTACCTCTCGATCTACGCGCTGAACCTGCCCGGCTACACGAACTGCATGGTCGACCACGTGAGCACCTGCACTCTCGGCTACGACCCGCTGTCGCCGCCGTTCGGCCAGCAGGTCGCGCCGGAGACCGTCGAGTACGCGAACTGCGTCGTCTGATCGCCGGCCGTCGCGCCTCCCGCGTCTGGGATACCGTCGGACCCGACAGGTGTCCCGACGCGGGAGGCGTTGACCGATGGCGAAGAAGAAGAAGCTGTTCCTGATCGTCGCCGCAATCGGCGGGCTGTTCGCCGCCAAGAAGGCCAAGGCGAAGAAGGACGAGCAGGACCTGTGGACCGAGGCCACGGCGTCGGGCGACCTGCGCTAGCAACGCCCGGGGGGACGTAGCTCAACTGGCAGAGCACCGCCTTTGCAAGGCGGGGGTTGCGCGTTCAAGTCGCGTCGTCTCCACTGCCGCGCCGCGCGCGGCTACGCCCAGCGCACGGTGAGGGTGGGCGGCGCGCCGGTGGTCCGCGCGCGAAACACCGTGTGCTCACCCGCGCCGCGCGCGCCCTCGCTCGCGTCGCGGAGCAGGAAGCCGTGGTTGCCGTACGTCCGCATCGCCGCGACCAGCGACGTGACCCCCCACGACACCCGCGCCGCGGACACGGTCGCCCCGATCGACGCGCCGGCCGGTGCGGGGGCGGCCTGCCAGGTGACCGACTCGGCCCACCCGCGGCCGGCCCGGGCGACGAGCAGCCGGCGGCCGCTCGCCTGCTGTGCCGTCAACGTCAGCGTGGCCGACGCCAGCGAGCACCCGTCCGGTATCGCGGGGAGCGTGAAGCGGACCAGGGCGCGCCGGTTGCGTTCGCGGCCGCGGCTGGTGACGTGCAGCTCGCCGGCGCCGCCGTAGCCCCGGTCGGGCTCGGCCTGGTCGACGTAGGTGTCGGCAACGGGCACGACGGTCGCCGCGCCCGCGCGGCAGGCCGGCGCCACCGGCTCGTTCGTGGCGGGCGTCGTGGCGTCGCCGGACCGCGTGGGGCGCGCCGCCGACGGTTGCGGCTGGCCGGGGGCGGATGGCGTCGTCGCGGTTGTCGTGGCCCGCGGGCGGCCCGCACGGGACGGCTCCGTCGGGCCGGCCGGCCGGCCGTCGCGCGACGGCGCCGGTGACGTGGCGGTGGGGGCACCGGGCGGGCCGGGCGGCGCGGCGCCGGGGTCGGCGGCGTTCCCCGGCTCGGGGGACGGCGCGACGTGCACGCTGCGGCGCTCGTTGCGGGCGTTGACGGGCACCCCGGGCAGGTGCCGCGGCAGCACGGGCGCGCCGGTCGCGAGCAGCAAGGTGACCCCGGCCACGGCCAGCAGGGTCAGCAGCAGGCCGGGCACGAGCAGCCCGTCAACCCCACGGCGCACCGTTGCGCTCCTCCCCGTTCGGAGAGGCATCGGCATCTCGGGAAGCGGAACTTGAGAAGTCAGGCCAACTGGTAGTCGGAGATCTCGACGAACGTCCGCTGCGCGGTCGCTTCCCGCAGGTCCGCGCCGGAGAGCCCGAGCGCCTTGGCGAAGTCCGGGCTCAACGGCTTCACGGTGCCGACGAACGTCAGCCGGGTCACGCCGGCGTCGTTCCCGAACGGCTTGTCCGCGTTGGTCAGCACCACGAGCACGCGATCCTCGGGCGAGTCGCCGATCCAGACCGCGTCCGGGCCGACGACGGACTGGACGGGGACGGCGTTCGCGGTCAGCTCGTGGTCGGCGTAGCGCGCCAGCTCGGCGTCGGGCGCGACGAGCAGCGCGTCGAGTGCGACGGAGGGCGACGTGGGGTCGGGTACCGGCTCGGCGGTCTCGACGATGTCAGGGTCCCCCGTGCCGGCGCCCGGCGCTGGGGCTGGGTCGTCCCCACCGCGCAGCAGCAGCACGGCGGCCAACACGACCACCGCCACGACGCCGACGGCGGCGACGGCCCAGGGCCATCGCCGCCGGACGAACATCGCCATCAGACGTTCGTGGGTGCCCCGGAGCGCAGGTCGATGTCGTCGACCGCGGTGCCCGGGGGCGACGCCGTCGTCTTGCCACCGGAGCCGGTGGTCACGCCGTCGATGCCGCCGCCGGTGAGCGTGGTCTCCGCCGTGTCCGTGCCGGTCGTGACGCCGCCGTCGGTGCCCGACGGGACCGGCGAGGTCGTCGCATACGAGTCGACCGGGCCGGACAGCTTCTTCAGCACGGTCGCGATCGCGACGCCGAGCGCCGCGCCGGCCGCGAGCATCCCCAGCCCGAACCGCCAGCGGCGGGCCGGCGACGGAACGATGACCTCGCCCTTCGCCGCCTTGACGACGGCCTTGCCGCGGCGGCGGGCCTCGGTCGTGACGTCGCTGTCCAGCAGGTCGTTGCCGCGCTCGGCCAGCACGGCGAGCGCGTCACGGACCGCGGGGAGGACCGTCTCCGTCAGCGTGTCCTGTGCCTTGTGCAGCGTCGGCGCGACGGTGTCGCGGGCGGCGTTCGGCAGAGCGGTTCGCATGATGGGACTCCTGGCAACGATGGAAGAAAGGGGTGTCCACCTGGGCATGCCCCCTGGCGCTGGGGAGAAAACCGCGCGCGAGCGCCCGGCACACCGCCGTGCGAGGATGCCTCGCAAGCCAAGCCCGACGACGCGAGGAGCAACGACCGGTGGCCCAGGACACGTACGCCCTGCTCAACACCACGATGGGCACGATCGAGGTCAAGCTGTTCCCGAACCACGCGCCGAAGACGGTCGCGAACTTCGTGGAGCTGGCCGAGGGCACCCGCGAGTGGAAGGACCCGAAGACCGGCAAGACCGAGGCGAAGAAGCTCTACGACGGCACGATCTTCCACCGGGTGATCAGCGGCTTCATGATCCAGGGCGGCGACCCCTTGGGCCGCGGCACGGGCGGCCCCGGCTACCAGTTCGGTGACGAGATCCACCCCGAGCTCGCGTTCACCAAGCCGTACCTGCTCGCGATGGCCAACGCCGGCCCCGGCACCAACGGCTCGCAGTTCTTCGTCACGGTCGCGGCGACGGCCTGGCTGACCGGCAAGCACACGATCTTCGGCGAGGTCACCAGCGGCACCGAGGTCGTCGACGCGATCGCCGACGCCGACACCGGCGCGATGGACAAGCCGAAGACGGACGTCGTGCTGCAGTCGGTCGTCATCGAGCGGCGGGACGCGTAGCCGCCGCATGAGCGAGACGACGGAGGCGGCACCGACCTGCTACCGGCACCCGGACCGCGAGACGTACGTCCGGTGCACCCGGTGCGACCGCCCCATCTGCCCGGACTGCATGAACACCGCCGCGGTCGGGTTCCAGTGCCCGGAGTGCGTGCGCGAGGGCAACAAGACGGTCCGGCAGGCGCGGACGACGTTCGGCGGGCGGGTCGGCGAGGACGCCAACGTCACCAAAGTCCTCGTCGGCATCTGCGTCGTGGCGTTCGTCGTGCAGCTCGCGAGCGACAAGTTCACCTTCGACTACGCCGCCAACGGCATGGCGATCGCGTCCGGCGAGTACTACCGGCTGATCACGAGCGCGTTCCTGCACAGCGACGACTTCCTGCTGCACATCGTGTTCAACATGTACGCGCTGCTCGCGTTCGGCAGCCAGGTCGAACGGCACCTGGGTGGGGTGCGCTTCCTGCTGCTCTACCTCGTGGCCGCGCTCGGCGGCTCGGTCCTGTCGCTGATGTTCTCCAGCCCGTACGGCCTCGCGCTCGGTGCCAGCGGCGCGGTGTTCGGGTTGTTCGGCGCGTACTTCGTCATGGCGCGCAAGCTGCGCGGCGACACCTCGCAGATCGTCGTGCTCGTCGTCATCAACCTCGCCATCGGCTTCGCGGCCGGCGGCTACATCGACAACTGGGCGCACATCGGCGGGCTGCTCACCGGCGCGGCGGTCGCGTTCGTCTACACGCAGGTCCCGCGCGGGCGGAACCAGGCGGCGCTGCAGTTCGCCGGCGTCGCGGTGGTGGCGGCGCTGCTCGTCGCGGCGACGGTCGTCCGCACCGACGACCTGCGGACCAACCCGCCGCCGATCCCTCAGGAGCCCCTGAGCCTGCCCACCTCGGCGGCCACCTCGTCGACGGACGTGCCGAGCCGGTAGCCGGGCACGACCAGCAGCCGCTCGCCGAGGTCCACCTCGAGCGCGGCGGCCCGGCGGCGCAGCCGGCCGCCGCCGCTGGGCGGCGACATCGGGGCGACGTTCGTGACCGCCGCCCACGGGAAGCGTTCGCGGCGCAGCCCGGTGACGACCTCGACGCCGCCCGCGTCCGCGGCGAGCGTCGGGCGGAGCAACGCTCCGCGCAGCGCCTCGCCACCGGCGGCCGCGGCGACGACCAGCGAGAGGAAGCGGCCGGGTGGCGCGGCGCTCGCCGCGACGACCAGCGCCACGAAGGTCACCGCGGCGAGCCCGCCGAGGGCCCAGCCGGGAACGGCGTACTCGACGCGCTCCGGGGTCACCCGGTGAAGTTCGGGGTCCCGACGACGGGCCGGGCCGGAGGTGCGGCCGGCGGGGCGGCGGGCGGCCCGGCGGGCGGGCCGGGCGGCGGCGCCTGCGGGTTGATCAGCCGGAAGCTGAACACCTGGTAGTCGGTGCCGGGGCACTGCGCGCCGAACTCGTAGATGCCCTCCGGCAGGTCGGGCAGCACGAGCTCGCCGGCGAACGTGCGGTCCGCCTCCGGCACGCCCTCGAGCTCCTGGTCGCCGAAGAAGACGACGACCTCGCCGCCGTAGCAGTTCGTGCCCGCGAACGCGACGGTGTCGCCCGGCCGCCCGGACTGCCGGCTGATCGTGAACGAGCCGGAGTACGGGAGCACGTCGACGTCCACTTGCTCGCTCGCGCGGGTGCCCTCGCTCGGGCCGCTCGGCGGGTTGCAGTCGGCGATGAGGGCCCGGACGAACGCGTCGTCGCCCGCGACGGCGTTCTCCGGCACGGTGAGCTGCGCGGTGAAGTGACCGGCCGCGTCGGTGGTGGTGTTGACCGTCGTCGTGCCGGACGTGCCGTTCGGCCGCGTGAAGTACAGCGTCACGGCGACGCCGTCCTCGGCGCAGACCGGGTCGACCGCGTCGCCCGTCACGTCGAACGTCTCGCCCGGCCGCGCCTCGTCCGGCGTGACCGTGATGGCGAACGCGGGCGCGGCGACGGCGGGCGTGGCGACCGCGGACGCGGCCAGGATCAGCGTCGCGACGCCGATCGTGGCGATCCTTCGAGACATGGTCGTACCCCGTTCGTGAGACGTCCGGCGAGCCGACGCTACAGGGGATTCGGTACGGGAGTGAACGTTTGCGCCCGGGGTGGCGCAAGATCACCCGAACGGGCCATGCCTGGCCATCTAGCATCGCTGGCGTGCTCCGTGCCCTCGCGCTGGTCGTCGCCGTGTTGCTGACGGCGGCGTGCGCGCCGCCGGACGCCGCGCCCCCGCGCGCGTCGGCGAGCGCGACGCCGAGCCGTTCCGGCCTGCGCTACCGGCCTGGGTCGGCGAGCCCGTCGGCGACGTTCACGTCGTACGCGGTGGACGCGCGCCGCGTGCGGGTGGGCGTCTACGACCGCCCGGGCGGCACGGTCGTCCGTACCCTCGCCAACCCACAGCCGTCCGGCGCGCCGCTGGTGTTCCTGCTCGACAGCGAGCGCGGCGACTGGCTGCGGGTGCACCTGCCGGTCCGACCGAACGGCTCCACCGGCTGGGTCCGCCGGCGCGACGTCACCGTGCGCGGGGTGACGTACCGGCTGGACGTGCTGCGCGCGGCGCACGAGCTGCGGCTGTACCGGCACGGCGCGCTGGTGAAGACGTTCCCCGTGGGGATCGGCACCACGAACACCCCGACGCCGGGCGGCACGTTCTACCTCAAGGAGCTGCTCCGGCCGCCGGACCCGTCGGGCGACTACGGGCCGTACGCGTACGGGCTGTCCGGCTTCTCGAACGTGCTGACCAGCTTCCGCGGCGGCGACGGCGTGATCGGCATCCACGGCACCAACGACCCGTCGTCGGTCGGGCGCGACGTGAGCCACGGGTGCATCCGGCTGCGCAACGCGGACGTGACCTACCTGGCCAAGCGCCTGCCGTTGGGCACGCCGGTCCGCGTCCTGCCGTAGCGCCTACCATGGCGCCCATGCGGGATGCGGTGATCTGCGAGGCGGTACGGACCCCGGTCGGCAAGCGCAACGGCGCCCTGGCGGACTGGCATCCGGTGGACCTGTCGGCCTACGTGCTCAACGCGCTCGCCGAGCGTTCGGGCATCGACCCGGCGCTGGTCGAGGACGTGATCTGGGGCTGCGTGTCGCAGACCGGCGAGCAGGCCGCCAACGTCGGCCGCAACGCCGCCCTCGCGGCCGGCTGGCCCGAGGATGTCGTCGGCGTGACCATCGACCGGCAGTGCGGCTCGTCGCAGCAGGCGGTGCACTTCGCCGCGGCCGGTGTCGTCGCGGGCCACTACGACGTCGTCGTCGCCGGCGGTGTCGAGTCGATGACCCGCGTGCCGATGCTCGTGACGCTGACCAACGGGCCCGGCATCCCGTTCGGCCCGCGGATGCTGGCCCGCTACGACAACGGCCTCGTGCCGCAGGGCATCTCCGCCGAGCTCATCGCGCAGCGGTGGGGGCTGACGCGGGAGATGGTCGACGAGTTCGCGCTGGAGTCGCACGCCAAGGCCGCGGCCGCGATCGACTCGGGGCGCTTCGAGGCGCAGATCGCGCCGGTCGGCGACTTCGCGGTGGACGAGGGCGTCCGCCGCGGCGGGACGCTGGAGAAGCTCGGGTCGTTGAAGCCGGCGTTCAAGGACGACGGCATCGTCACCGCCGCCAACTCCTCGCAGATCTCCGACGGCGCGGCAGCCCTGCTCGTCACGACGTCCGAGCGGGCGCGCGAGCTCGGCCTCACGCCGATCGCCCGCTTCCACACCGCCGCGGTCGCGGGCGTGGACCCGATCACGATGCTGACGGGCCCGATCCCGGCGACCGAGAAGGCGTTGCGGCGGTCGGGGCTCACGATCGACGACATCGGCGCGGTCGAGATCAACGAGGCGTTCGCGACCGTCGTGCTCGCGTGGGAGAAGGAGACCGGGTTCGAGCGCAAGGTCGTGAACCCGAACGGCGGCGCCATCGCGCTCGGCCACCCGCTCGGCGGGTCCGGCGCGCGGGTCATGACGACGTTGATCCACCACATGGCCGACAACGGCATCCGCTACGGCCTGCAGACGATGTGCGAGGGCGGCGGCATGGCGAACGCCACCATTCTCGAGCTGCTCTAGGTGCCGTCCCGCAAGGCGTTCACCCGGGGGCTGCTCGCGGTCTGCCTGGTGCTCGTCGTGCTGCACTACGCGGCCGACGTGGCATGGGGGCTGCGCGCGGCGGGCGGGCTGCTCATCGCGACGCTGGTGGTGCGGTGGGGGCTCGCGTCGATGCGGCCGCTGACGCCGGGGACGAAGACGTACGAGCCGGTGGACGTCATCGAGCCGGACGGCGTCCCTGTCTACTCGTGCAAGGAGTGCGGCACGCAGCTGGTGCTGCTGCGGCGCGGCTCGGACAAGCCGCCGCGGCACTGCGGCGAGGCGATGGCGTTCGCGGTGGTCGCGGAGGAACCGGTCCCGGACTACCCGCCCGACGACCTGTAGTCAGAAGACCTGCAGCTCGAACTGCTTGGCGACGCGTTGCAGCTCCGGGACGTCGAGTGTGATCGGCTTGAGCTCCAGCGGCACGAGCTCGACGTCGCCGAGCACCGCCCAGCACTCCCAGTCGGAGCAGACGCGCGAGAGGTACCTGATGCCGGCGTAGCGCTGCGCGCCGCTCCCGTCCACCCGGCGGTACACCCACTCCGAGACGAGTTGCGTCACGCGCCGGTCGCTGCCGCGCAGGACGCCGACATCGAGGTCGCGGTAGCCGAGCGCGGACAGTCCGAGCGCCAGCTCGCGGCGGAGGAACGTGTGCGTGTCCGGGTGCTCGACATCGCCGAAAGTCACCGCGACCGCCGTTCGCCGGGTGCGCCAGTCGGCCGGCACGGCGCCGACCGCCATGAAGCCCCGCTGCTCCCATTCCTCGCGAACGAGCGCGATGACGTCGATGCTCGGCCGCAGCCGGGCGAGGGTCTCGCCGAAGCAGGCTTCGAGCGTGGTACCGAAGTAGAGGACGTCGTAGTCACCGGTCGAGCTGTCGAACCGCTTCCCGCACCGCGGGCTCGTCGCGTCCGCCGGCTCGCACCGCCGTACGGTCAGCGGCTCGCTCCCCCGTCCGATCCGCCACACCCGGCCGGGCGCGGCGACCGTCGCCGGTCCGCTCATCCGCCTGCTACGTATGCCTTCGCGGCGACGAGCGCGTCCCGCTCGCGCCCTTCGCGGATCGCCTGCGCGGGCGACAGGTCGTCGAGCTGCGGGTTCATGCCGATGAACCAGGCGCGGACCGTGTGCGGGCTCTCGTCGCTCTGCAGCAGGTGGAAGATCTGGAACGCCGCGCGCAGCCGGGTCTCCGCGTCGTGCCGCGGCTGCTGGCCGACCGCCCACTTCCCGACCGTCTTCGGGTCCGCGACGTCGGCGAGGTACGCGACCAGCTTCTGGCCGAGGTTTTCCTGCAGGAACTGCGCGATGTCCTTGATCTGGAACGTCACGGTCCGCTTGTGCGCCTGATCGGACCGCACCTGGGCCTGTGCCATGGCTCCTCTTCACCGCCGGACAGCTCGGGTCCGGCTGTCGTCAAGCCCCGCTGTTTCGCAATGCTACCCCGAACACCACCACTTTCGCACCCACCTTCGCACCGGAATCGGGCGCGGGCTACTCGTCGGCGATGCGTTCGGCGCGTTCGCGCAGCGCCTTGTAGTCCTTGCCCTGGGTGTCCTTGACCAGCTTGTCGGTCGCGGAGAAGCCCCAGCCCTCGTACTTCACGGCCACCCGGGAGAACTTCCGGCGCAACGCCCCGCCGCAGGCCGCGCACTCGGCCGGCCCGTCGGCGCCGAGCGCCAGCAGGTGCTCCTCGACCGCGCCACACCCCCGGCAGGCGTACTCGTAGAGCGGCATCAGGCGCTCGTCCACAGTGTGGACAACTCATGTGGACGAATGACACGCATGGAACTACGCGGCTGTGGCTAGCGCCACTGGGTGGACAGCGCGAACCCCAGGGCGATCCACGCGAACCCGACCAGGACGTTCCACGCGGCGAAGTCGGCGACCGGGAGGGTGCCGTTGCTGACGTAGTACGTCACCAGCCACGCGACGCCGACGATCATCGTCCCGAGCACCAGCGCGCCGTACCAGGCGGGTGACGGTTGCTTCTTCTTCGGCGCCGTGACGACGTCAGAGCGGACGTAGCCATCCGTCTTCTTCTTGCGGACCCTGGACTTCGGCACTACGGCTCCTCGGACGAACCTGGGCAGTCGGCGTCGGTTAGCGTAACGGCACCGAGCGGTATCTCGTAGGCGGGAGGTCTCGTGCGCCTTGGCTGGGAACGCCGGCGGCCGAGCGCGTGGCGCGCGCTCGGCGTCCTCGCCGCGGCGCTGGCAGGGTTCCTGTTCGCCGCGAGCGCGCACACCGCACGCGGCTACGACCTCCGCTCGACCGCCAGCCGCGGCCGGGTGACCGACCACATCGCGGGGCAGCAACGCACCGTTAACGGGCTCGAGGCGACCGCCGCCCGGCTGCGCGCGGAGGTCAAGGACGCGACCGCCGAGGCCGCGCGGGGCAACGCGCAGGTCCGCGCCCTCGACCGCGCCAACGAGCGGGTCGGCGTCTCGGTCGGGCTCGGGGAGTTGCGCGGCCCCGGGGTGTCGGTGGCCCTGGACGACGCGCCTCGCCTGGCGCCGGGCGAGCACCGGCAGGGCAACCCCACGCCCGACGACCTGGTCGTGCACGAGCAGGACGTGCTCGCCGTCATCAACGCCCTGTGGTCCGGGGGCGCCGACGCCGTGACCGTCATGGGCGAACGCATCATCGGCACCAGCGCCGTCCGCTGCGTCGGCAACACGTTGCTGCTGCACGGCAACGTGTACTCGCCGCCGTTCGTCGTCGCCGCCGTCGGCGACCCGGCCCGGCTGCAGGACGCCCTGGAGGCGTCGCGCGGCGTGCAGCTCTTCCGCTCCTACGTCGCCGCCTACGGCCTCGGCTACGTTGTCGAGTCCCTGCCCGACCACCAGGTGCCCGCGTACGAGGGCGCACTCCAGCTCACCCACGCGGAGGCAGCCTCATGAGGGGCGCGACGATCCTGCGCGGCATCGGCCAGACGTTCATCACGGCCGGCCTCGTGATCCTGCTGTTCGTCGTCTACGAGCTGTACTTCACCGGACTCGAGACGGCGCGGGAGCAGAGCGCGCTCGCCGACGAGATCGAGGCCGTCTGGGAAAAGGGCGGCGGCTCGTACGAGAAGCCGGAGGACGCGCTCAAGAAGATCCCGATCGGGACCGGCATCGCGGTGATCCGCATCCCGCGGTTCGGCCGCGACTGGGCGAAGGTCGTCGTCGAGGGCGTGAACATGGACGACCTGCGCCGCGGCCCCGGCCACTACCCGGGTACGCAGCTGCCCGGTCAGGTCGGCAACTTCGTGGTCTCCGGCCACCGCACGACGTACGGCGCGCCGTTCAACCGCGTGGACGAGCTGCGGCCCGGCGACCCGATCGTCGTGGAGACCCGCGACACCTGGTACACCTACCGCGTGACGACGCAGGAGATCGTCCCGCCGACGGCGATCGAGGTGACGTACCCGGTGCCGAAGGAGCGCGACGCGAAGCCGACGATCGCGCGCATCACCGTGACGTCGTGCCACCCGAAGTACTCGGCGCGGCAGCGGATCATCGTCTACGGCGAGCTGGAGTCGAAGGCGCCGAAGGCGGCCGGCCCGCCGCCCGCGCTGGCGGCGTAGCCCATGTACACGTGGATCTGGCGGCACCTGCCCGGCGGTGTGCCAGGGAAGATCGTCGGGACGCTGCTGCTGCTCGCCGGCGCGGTCGCGCTGCTGTTCTTCGTGGTGTTCCCGTGGGCGGAGCCGCGGCTGCCGTTCAACCAGGTGACGGTCCCGCACGAAACCGAGTCGACGCAGAAACCCTAAGATTCCGGCCATGCCCCGGAAGCCGAAGATCAGGTACGCCGACAAGCCCTGGCTCGCGTCGTACCCGCCGGAGATTCCCGCCGACTACGACTGGCCGGAGGTGCCCCTCACCCGGCTGCTCGACGACTCGGCGGCGTCGTTCCCGACGACGACGGCGCTCGCCTTCCTGGGCACGCGGATCACCTACCGCGAGCTCAAGGACCACGTGGACCGGTTCGCCACGGCGCTCGCGAACCTCGGCGTGAAGAAGGGCGACCGGGTCGCCATCGTCCTGCCGAACTGCCCGCAGAACGTCATCGCGTTCTTCGCCGCGCTGCGGCTCGGCGCGATCGTCGTGCAGCACAACCCGCTCTACACGCAGACCGAGATGGCGCACCAGCTCGCCGACTCCGGTGCTGAGGTCGTGATCTGCCTCGACAAGGTGTACGAGACGGTGGCCGCGGTGCGGTCCCAGACGAGCGTCCGCGAGATCGTCGTCGCGTCGATCGTGGAGTACCTGCCGGCCAAGGAGCGGATGCTGCTCCAGCTGCCGGTCGCCAAGGCGAAGAAGGCGAAGGCCGAGATCAGCGCGCCGGTGCCGAAGGGCACCAGGACGTTCATGAAGGTGCTGCACAGCGCGCGTACGCCGGCCCGGCAGGCGCCGGTCGACGCGAAGAACGACCTCGCGCTGCTGCAGTACACGGGCGGCACGACCGGGCTGTCGAAGGGCGCGAAGCTCACCCACTTCAACCTCGTCGCGAACGCGTACCAGAACCGCCTCTGGCTCCCTGACGTGCAGGCCGGCCGCGAGGTGACGCTCGCGGTGCTGCCGCTGTTCCACGCGTACGGCCTCACCGTCTGCATGAACGTCTCGGTCCTCACCGGCGGCACGCTGGTGCTGCTGCCGCGGTTCGACCTCGACATGGTGTTCAAGGCGATCGACGAGTTCCGGCCGACGCTGTTCCCGGGCGTGCCGCCGATCTACAAGGCGATCGTCGACTCGGCGGCGGTACGCCGCCACGACCTGAAGTCGATCAAGGCGTGCATCTCGGGCGCGATGAAGCTTCCGCTCGAGACGCAGGAGCAGTTCGAGAAGGTCTCCGGCGGACGGCTGGTCGAGGGCTACGGCATGACGGAGACGTCGCCCTCCACCCACGCCAACCCGATCTACGGCAAGCGCAAGACCGGCACCATCGGCATGCCGCTGCCCGGCACCGAGTGCAAGATCTTGTCGCAGGACGACCCGTCGGTGGAGCTGCCGGTCGGCGAGCCGGGCGAGCTCGCGATCCGCGGCCCGCAGGTGTTCCAGGGCTACTGGAACCGCGACGAGGAGTCGGCGGCCTCGTTCACCAGCGACGGCTTCATCCTGACCGGCGACGTCGCGCGGATGGACGAGGAGGGCTACTTCGAGATCGTCGACCGCAAGAAGGAGCTCATCATCGCGGGCGGGTTCAACATCTACCCGTCCGAGGTCGAGAACGTCCTCTTCTCCCTCGAAGGCGTCGCCGACGCGGTGGTCGCAGGCATCCCGGACAAGTACCGCGGCGAGACCGTGAAGGCGTACGTCGTGAAGCAGCCGGGCGCCACGCTGACCGAGGACGACGTCGTCGCGCACTGCGCGGAGTCGCTGGCGGCGTACAAGGTGCCGAAGGTCGTGGAGTTCAGGGAGTCGTTGCCGCGCACGGTGGTCGGCAAGGTGCTGCGCCGCGTCCTCCTGGAGGAGGAGCGCGCCAAGGCCGAGGCCGCCGCGGGCGGCGCGGCCAAGCCGACGAAGCGGGCGCGGAAGTCGCCGGCGCCCGCCGAGGTCGAGACGACGCCGGGCGCCGAGCCGACGAATGCCGCGAGGCCGCCGCGCAAGGCGCCGCGGCAGGCGATGGCGGCGACGCCGCCGGCCAAGAAGACGCCGCCCGCCGCGAAGGCGGCGAAGAAGACGCCCGCCAAGAAGGCCGCGCCCGCGCCGGAGCCGACGCAGCCGGCCGCGACGCCGGCCAAGAAGGCAGCGAAGAAGCCCGCGACCAAGGCAGCGAAGAAGCCCGCACCCCGCAGAGGTGAGCGCTGACCGCAGTGGTTGTGCTCGTAACGCGCTCGGTCCCAGAGCGTGCGTCGAGCTCTGGCCGGTCGTCGACGACGATGCCATCACCGTAGCCAGGTGAGCAGGTGAGCCGGACGGTTTTCGTGCGGTAGTCGCCCAGTAAGGGGCCGGCCGTAACCACATTTGGCTGCGTACAGCCTGAAAATCCTGGACAAACCGAGTCAACCGTTGATCTACTCAGATCTCTTACGTACGGCGGCCGCGCGGCGCGCCCGCGGCGACCACGGGTGGAGGGGTTCGGCGAATGACGCCGAAACCAACGGAGTCCGACGGCCAGAGCTCCCGGTCGCGGCGTCAGACGGGGGAAGAAAGATGAATCCGAGCCGGATCAGAATCAGGCGCCGCGTCGCCGCGGCCGCCGCAGTCGTCGCCGTTACGTGCGTGGGCATGCCTGGCGCCAGCGCCCAGGACGTACCCGCGTACGGCACCATCACGATCATCGATCAGGGTTTCGGCCCGCGTGCGACCTGGACTTACGACGGGGTTCTCAGCTGCTATTTCTCCACGAACGGCCCGGCAGGCGTCGCCTCGATCGCGAGGGTGTTCTGCAACGCGATGCAGAGCCCGGTGAGCCTCAACTGCCCACTGATGATCGTCACGCGCACGACGCTCACCGTGGTTGGCGCGCGGGCGAGGTGCGGCAGCACGCTCGACATGGGAGTCGGCACGTCGGGAGCCGCGTCTGCGAACCTCGGTCATGTCGATGTCGGGATCACCTGCGAGGCGTACGTCGTCTACGGGGTCCTGGTCGCACCGTACTCAGTGACGTGCAACGAGCCCGGCCCGCCGACGTTCGACACGTCGCTACCGTTCGTCTCACCCGTCTGACGTCGGCTGAGGAGTGATCGTGACCGCCACCCGCACGCGTTGCCGCCTAGTGGCGGTCGCCGTGCTGGTCGCGGCGGGTCTCGCCCCCGTCGCACACGCTGCAGAGTCACGCGCCACCGGATGGATTCTCACCCGCAGCCAAAACGTCGCTACACCTATCGAAGGAATCCTCAGCGCTTCGGGAATCTCAGAAGAGTCTGCAGTCGTCATGTTCGCGACGACCGGATCCGCGGCACGCCGACGGCTCGACTACCGATTCGTGACCACGACCGCCGAATGGGGTGTTGATGGCTGGGCGCAGGTCAACGACGACCGAGTGCCCGCAGTGGCCTGCCCGGCGGCGTGTGAGAACCCGGCGGGCGTCGAGCGCAACGTCTACGTCACGTCCAACGAGCGCGCGCTCACGTCGACGGTGTACATCGCGGCGTTCGACGTGCGCGATCCGACGCTGACGATCACGAGTCCTGGCTGGGTGGTCCGGCGGTGGCAGCCGGCGTGGCGAACAATCACGACGGGAAATGCCAAGGGCAGCAGCATGATCAGCGCGGCGCACACGAGCATCGGTACGTACCGTGGAGGCCAACTGCCAGGTGGCAGATACGGCAGCTTCGCCTCGTCCGCCCTTCCGTGCGACATCCAAGGCGAAGGCTCAGCAACGCTCACGGGCGGCACGCGATCCTGGCCGATGTCGTGCGCGAACTTGCTTACCAAGGTCGACGGAGCCCCTGTACGCACGTCGTGGCGCGTTGCGGGCGAAGTCACCGGTGTCGGCTGGTGGACGGCCGTCCTCATCGTCGTCGATTACCCACGCTAGAGGAGCCTCGCCCGCCCTGGGCGCTCGTTGTGGCGGCGCACATCGTCGAGGGCCGCGAAGCCGAGGCCGGTGGTAGAACGCGTCGCGACTGGGTGCGCGTGACCTGCCGGCCGCGGGCCCGGCCGGTGGTTGCTGGTGTGGGTGAAGCCGGTGTGGCGGTGACGGGCTCGACGCTGGCAACCTCCCCACCGCCGGGTCACCTGGGAGACTCCACCCACGACCCGATCATCGGCCGGCTACCACGCTTGGCTGCGTGGAGCCGGATCAAGACGAGAGAGTTGGTGTGCATGGCCCGCGTGCTCGTCGTCGACAACTACGACTCGTTCGTCTTCAACCTGGTCCAGTACCTCGGCCAGCTCGGGGCGGACGTGGACGTGCGGCGCAACGACGAGGTGCAGCCGGCCGACGTCGCCGGCTACGACGGCGTGCTGCTCAGCCCCGGCCCCGGCACCCCCGAGGAGGCCGGCTGCTGCATCGACGTCGTGCGCACCGCCGACGTGCCGATCCTCGGCGTCTGCCTCGGGCACCAGGCGATCGCGGTGGCGTACGGCGGCGTGGTCGACCGCGCGCCGGAGCTGCTGCACGGCAAGACCAGCGAGGTGCACCACGACGACGTGGGCGTGCTGCGCGGGCTGCCGGACCCGTTCACCGCGACGCGGTACCACTCGCTCGCGGTGACCGAGGTGCCGGCCGAGCTCGACGTCACCGCGCGCACGGAATCGGGCGTCGTCATGGCGCTGCGGCACAGGGACGAGCCGATCGAAGGCGTGCAGTTCCACCCAGAGTCGGTGCTCACGCAGGGCGGGCACCTGCTGCTCGCGAACTGGCTCTCGCAGTGCGGCGACGCGGACGCGGTCGAGCGCGCGCGCGCGCTGGTGGAGCAGGTCGAGGAACGCCGCCGCGCCGCGCTGGCGTTCTGACCGCCGACCTAGTCCTCGCGGGGCGGCGCGGCCGACGTTGAGGTCGTGAGCGTCGGGAACGGCGGCTCGCTGGACGGCGACGGGTCCGGCGGCGGTGGTGTCGTCGCGGGCGGGGTGGTCGGCGCCGGCTGCGCGACCCGCAGCGTGATCTGCGCGTCGCGGTCCGCCTTGGCGCCGGCCTTCGGGTCCTGCTCGACCACGGTGCCGACCTCGGCCGGGTTGTCCGTCTGGACGTCCTCGCGGGCGACGTTGTTGAAGCCCGCCTGTTCGAGCTTCGCGCGGGCCTGCTCGTAGGTCATCCCGAACACGTCCGGCACGGTGAGCTGCCCGCTGATGACGGTGAGGGTGACGGTCGCGCCCTTGGCGAGGACCGTGCGCGGCGGCGGGTTGACGGCGAGGACCCGGCCGGGGGCGCCGACCTGCTCCTTCTCCGTGACCTTCACCTTGAAGCCCAGCGACTCGAGGTCCCGCCGCGCGTCCTCGAGCTGCTGCCCGGTGACGTCCGGTACGGGGATGCGCTCGATGCCGCGCGACACCGTCAGGTTGATCGCGTCGCCGCGCCGCGCGGAGAACCCGGACAGCGGGTCCTGGTTGACGACGATGCCGACGGCCGCGGTCGGGTGGAACTCCTGCGTCACCTCGCCGACCGTGAAGCCCGCCTCGGTGATCACCTGCTGGGCGCGGTTCACCTGCTCGCCACGTACGTCGGGGACGCGCAGCGCGCCGCCGCCGTCGTTGAAGAGCGACCGGACGAGGAGCAGCGAGCCGATGAAGACGGCGATGGTCGCTAGCGCGAGCAGGGCGTACGCGGCCGCCCGCCGGTTGCGCCGGTCCACCGGCGGCGTCGTGGTGAGCACGGTGGTGGAGGCCGCGGCGGGCGTCAGCAGCGTGGTGTCGGCGGCCGACAGGATCGGCGTCGCGCGCACCGCGCGGCCCGCGGCGGCGCGCAGCAGGTCGTCGCGCATCTCCGCCGCCGACTGGTACCGGTTGCCCGGGTTCTTCGCCATCGACTTCATGACGACGGCCTCGACGGCCGGCTCGATGTCGGGGTTCAGCGTGGAAGGGAGGTCGGGGTCCTCCAGCACGTGCTGGTACGCGACCGCCACCGCCGAGTCACCGGTGAACGGCGGTTGGTGCGTGAGCAGCTCGTACAGCAGGCAGCCGGTCGAGTAGACGTCGGAGCGGGCGTCCACGTGCTCGCCGCGTGCCTGCTCCGGCGACAGGTACTGCGCGGTGCCGACCACGGCCGCGGTCTGCGTCATGGTGGACGACGACGCGGAGAGCGCGCGCGCGATGCCGAAGTCCATGACCTTGACGGTCCCGGCCGAGTTGATCATGACGTTGGCGGGCTTGATGTCGCGGTGCACGAGCCCCTGCTGGTGCGCGTGCTCCACGGCCGCGCAGACGTCGGCAACGATCTCCAGCGCGCGTTGCGGCATCATCCGGCCCTGCGTGCGCAGGATGTCGCGTAGCGTCCGCCCCTCGACGTACTCCATGACGATGAACGGCGTCCCTGTGTCGTCGCCGGTGTCGAAGACGGACACGATGTTCGGGTGGTTCAGCGAGGCCGCCGCCTGCGCCTCGCGGCGGAACCGCGCGATGAACGTGGGGTCGCTGGCCAGCTCGGGCCGCAGGATCTTGACGGCGACGTCGCGGCCGAGGCGGGTGTCGCGGCCGCGCAGCACCTCGGCCATGCCGCCCTGACCGAGCGGCTCGCCGACCTCGTACCGGCCGCCGAGCAGCGTCGCGCGCTCAGTCATCGCCCTTGCCCTTGCCCTTCTTGTCCTCGTCGTCCTCGCCGCGGTCGACGCGCGGCAGGCCGAGCGAGTACCGGACGGTCACGGTGTCCCCCCGGTGCAGGCCCGTGGTCGGGGCCACCGCGATGACCGTACCGAACCGCTGGGCCGACAGCTCACCCTTGCGGGTCACCTTGAGGCCGAGCTTCCCGAGGTCGCGTACGACGTCGTTCACCGGCCGTCCGGACAGACCGCTCGGGAGCCGCACGGGTTGCGGCCCGCGCGAGATCGTGACCGTTACGTCATCGCCCTCGCGGACCGTCGCGCCCGCCTCCGGGTCCTGCGAGATGACGACACCGGTGCGCACGCTGCCGGAGTACGCGCGCTTCACCTCGATGCCGAGCTTGCGCGCGTCCAGCGCCTTCTCGGCCGCGCTCTGCGACAGGCCGCGCAGCCGCGGCACCTGCTGCTCGGGCGCCGGCTTCAACGCCCCCCACACCAGCGCGCCGAGCAGCGCCAGCACGACGAGCGTGAACAGCAGCGCGAGCGGGCCGCGCGAGCGGCGCGGCACGAACGGCGGCGGCGGGGTCGGCGCGAGCGGCGGGGGTGCGGGGTAGATGTCCGCGTCCCGCGACACCGCGCCCGCGGACGCGGTCGCCTCCGCGCCGAACGCCGCGGTCGCGCCCGCCGCAGCGAGCGTGAGCGTCGGGTCCGGCGACTCGTGGAAGGTCTCGGTGACCGGCTCGCGCTCGATCTGGCTGCGGACCGCGTCCGCCGCCTGCGCGAACGCCGCCGCGCTGACGAAGCGCTCGTCCGGGCTTTTGGCGAGCGAGCGCGCGACGAGCTGCTGCACCGCCTCCGGCACGTCCTCGGGCAACGCGAGCGGGTCCTCGTTGATGTGCGCCAGCGCGATGCCGACCGGCGTCTCCGCGTCGAACGGCCGCCGCCCGGCCAGGCACTCGTACGCCACCACGCCGAGCGAGTAGAGGTCGCTCGCGTAGGTGAGCGGCGCGCCGTTCGCCTGCTCGGGCGAGACGTAGTGCGCGGTGCCCATCACGGTGCCGGTCTGCGTCAACGGCACCGCGTCGGCGGCCCGCGCGATGCCGAAGTCGGTGATCTTCACGATGCCGTCGGGGCAGACGAGGATGTTGCCCGGCTTCACGTCGCGGTGGATGACCCCGCCCTGGTGTGCGGCCTCCAGCGCCCGCGCCGCCTGCGCCACGACGTCCAGCGTGCGCTCCGGCGACAGCCGCCCCTCGCGGGCGATCAGCGCGTTGAGCGGCTCGCCGCGGACCAGCTCCATGACGAGGTACGACGCGCCGGCGCTCTCGCCGAAGTCGAACACGCCGGCGATGCCCGGGTGCGACAGGCCGGCGGCGTGCCTGGCCTCGTTGCGGAAGCGTTCGAGGAACGTCGGGTCGTCGACGTACTCGCGCTTGAGCAGCTTCACCGCGACGTCGCGGTCGAGCACCTCGTCCCGCGCCCGCCAGACCTCGCCCATGCCGCCGGCCGCGATCCGCTCCTCGAGCCGGTAGCGGTCGTTCAGGCGCAGGCCCTCCTCGGCGGTCATCGCCGCTCCCTCAACGCGGTCTCCATGACCTGGCGGGCGAGCGGCGCCGCCACCCGGCCACCCGTGGCGCCGTCGTCCCCGCCGCCGTTCTCGACGATTACCGCGACGGCGACCTTGGGGTCGTTCGCGGGCGCGAAGCCGATGAACCAGGCGTGCGAAGGGCCGGCGTTCTGCGCGGTGCCCGTCTTGCCGGCGACGGGCACGCCTGGGATCTGCGCGCGGGTGCCGGTCCCGGCCGCGACGACGGCCTGCATCATCGAGCTCAACGCCGCCGCGGTGTCGCGGCCGATCGCGCGGCGGATCTCGTCGGGCTCGGTCTTCTCCAACGACGAGAGGTCGGGCGCGAGGACCTCGCTGACGAGGTACGGGCGCATCAGCCGGCCGCCGTTGGCGACCGTCGCCGCGACCATCGCCATCTGTAGCGGCGTCGCGCGCACGTCGAACTGCCCGATCGCCGACTGCGCGAGCTGCGGCCGGTTCAGCCCCTGCGGGAACGCGCTCGCGACCGTCCGCAGCGGGAACTCGGGGCGGGCGTTGAAGCCGAACTTCTCGGCCATCTCCTGCAGGTCGTCCGCGCCGACCTGCATCCCCAGCGTGGCGAATGTCGTGTTGTACGACTTCTGCATCGCCTCGGCCAGCGTGACCTTCGACGGGCACCCCGAGTTGCCGAAGTTGCGCAGCCGCACGTCGCGGGTGTCCGGCAGCACGATCGACGCCGAGCAGGGCAGCTGGTCGCTCGGCTTCATGCCGCCCTCCAGCGCCGCGGCCGCGGTGATGACCTTGAACGTCGACCCCGGCGGGTAGACCTCCTCGGCCGTGCGGTTGAGCAGCGGGCGGTTGCGGTCGGCGTTCAGCCGCTTGTTCGCGGCGCGGATCTTCTCGGGGTCGTGCGAGGAGAGGTCGTTCGGGTCGTACGACGGGCTGGTCACCATCGCGAGCACCGCGCCGGTCTTCGGGTCGAGCGCGACGACGGCGCCGCGCCGGCCGCCGAGCGCGGCGGCCGCGGCGCGCTGCACCTCCGGGTCGATGGTCAGGACGACGCTGCCGCCCTGCGGCTCGCGGCCGGTGAGCAGGTCGGACAGCCGGCGGACGAACAGCCGGTCGTCGTTGCCGGAGAGCGTGTCGTTGTGCGCGCGCTCGATGCCGGTCGCGCCGAAGACGAGCGAGTAGTAGCCGGTGACCGGCGCGAACACCGATGCGAGCTCGTCGCGGCCGCCGGCGTAGACGCGCAGGTACCGCAGCCGGTCGTCGGTCTCCTTGCTCTCCACCAGCGTCGAACGGCCCGCGATGATGTCGCCGCGCGGGCGGCTGTACTCGTCGAGCAGCAGCCGGTTGTTGCGCGGGTTGTTGCGCAGGGCGTCGGCCTGCACGACCTGGATGTAGTTGACGTTGAGGAACAGCAACCCGAACAGCACGAGGGCCGCCACCGCGACGCGCCGGATGGGGCGGTTCATCGCATCACCACCACCTGGGTCATCTCCCCGGTGAGCTCCGCGTCCGTCGCCTGGGGCGCGCGTTCGACGAACGCCCGGTCGGCGTCGGAGATCCGGAGAAGCAGCGCGACGATCACGTAGTTCGCCACCAGCGACGACCCGCCGTACGACAGGAACGGCAGCGTGATGCCGGTCAGCGGGATGAGCCGGGTGACGCCGCCCACGACGACGAACACCTGGAGCGCGACGCTGAACGCCAGCCCGGTCGCGAGCAGCTTGCCGAAGTCGTCGCGGCAGCCGAGCGCGACGCGGATGCCGCGCGAGACGAACAGCGCGAACACCGTGAGCACTGCCACGACGCCGACCAGCCCGAGCTCCTCGCCGATCGTCGCGAAGATGAAGTCGGTGCCGGCGTACGGCACCGTCTCGGGGCGGCCGTTCCCCAGGCCGGTGCCGGTGAGCCCGCCGGTGGCGAGGCCGAACAGTCCCTGGGTGAGCTGGTAGCCGCGGTTGGTCGGGTCCTGGAACGGGTCCAGCCAGATGTCCACGCGGGTGCGGACGTGCCCGAACAGCCGGTACGCCATCGTCGCGCCGCCGGCGAACAAGCCGAGGCCGATGAGCAGCCAGGACGTGCGCTCGGTGGCGACGTAGAGCATCACCACGAAGATGCCGAAGAACAGCAGCGACGACCCGAGGTCCTTCTCGCGGACCAGCACCGCGAGGCTGGCCGCCCAGGCGAGCAGGACCGGGCCGAGGTCGCGGGCGCGCGGCAGGTTGAGGCCGGCGATGCGGTGCGTGGCGAGCGCCAGCAGCTCGCGCTTCTCCACGAAGTAGCTCGCGAAGAACACGATCAGGCAGATCTTCGCGAACTCGCTCGGCTGGATGGAGAAGCCGGCGACGCGGATCCAGATCTTGGCGCCGTTCACCTCGGAGAACCGGGCCGGCAGCACGCTGGGCAGCAGCAGCAGGAACAGGCCGATCGCGACCAGCGTGTAGCGGAACCGCCCGAGCAGCCGGTGGTCGCGCACGACGACGAGCAGCGCGACGAACAGCCCGACGCCGACCAGCGTCCAGAGCAGCTGCTGGGTCGCGTGCCCGCTCGGCGCGGCGCGGCCGAGCTGCGCGGCGCGGTCCGCCGCCGCGAGGTCCAGCCGGCGCTGGAAGACCAGCCCGATGCCGTTGAGGACGGCGGCGCACGGCAGCAGGATCGGGTCGGCCGCCGGGGCGAGGAAGCGCACGGCGAGGTGCGCGGCGCCGAACAGCAGCGCGAGCGCGACGCTGTATGTCATGACCGCAGGCGTGACCTTCTCGGAGTACGCGACGTCGACGGCGACGTTCGCGACCGTCGCGACGGCGACCGCGAACGCGAGCAGCAGCAGCTCGGTGCGCCGGCGGTTCACGGCGTCCTCGTCGGGCTGGGGCGCGGGCTGCCGCTCGGCGTCCGGGTGGGCGCGGGCGTCGGGCGCGGCGCCGCGGCGGCCTGCAGGCGCGTGACGATCTGCCGCGCCTCGTCGAAGTCGCCGGCCGGGATGCCGTCCATGACCCGCTTGCGTTCGAAGTCGGACAGGTCCGCGAGGCGCAGCGGCGCGGTCTCGCGCACCGTGGACAGCTCGAGGCCGGCCAGCGTGCCCTCCACGCCGCGGTAGATCGCGACCTGCTCGCCGGCCACGCCGACGTAGAACTGCCGCTGCGTCCACGCCCACGCGCCGGCCGTGCCGAGGCCGAGCAACGCGAGCACGGCGACCGTCACGATCGCGGCGCGGCGGCGGCGGTACCGGCGGCGCGAACGGTGCGCGGTCGCGTGCCCCTCGTCGGCGTCGTCGGCCGCGTCGCCGGCGCCGTTCGGGCGGCGGCGCAGCGCGGCGGCGCGGGCGGCGGGCGAGCCGGCCTCGGCGCGCAGCGTGGGCTCGTCGGAGGCGGCGCCCACGACCGCGGTGCCGGTCGCGGCGCCCGCCGGGTCCGGACCCCCGTCGAGG
>DATLNJ010000043.1:0-28611 GCA_035536815.1 Frankiaceae bacterium | reverse complement strand
CCGGCCTGAGCAGATGCCCCGCCACCGACTCCGCGTCCAGCAACTCCCGCTGACCCTCAGACCGACCCTGCACCGGCACATCGTCCCGACCCACCCACCACAGGGCCGCGACGACACGCTTTGTTCAGGAGACTCCTAGGTACTCGCGCCGTACGCGCGGCGCAGCAGGGCGACCACCTCGTCGTCCACGTCGTCCGGCGCGGCGAGCGCGACCCGCACGTTGATGGTGTCGTTGCCGAGCCCGCGCGCCGCGAGGAGCCGGCCCTCCGGCTCGGCGCCGTCCAGCCGCAGTCCCAGGTCCACCCGCGTCCTCGTCGCGGCCTTCACGATCGCGAACGTTCTGCGCGGCGTCAGCAGCGACACGTACGTCTTACGCGCCTGCACGGACACCTCGCCCGCCGAGGTCGCGGCCAGCAGCACGCGGTCGTACACCGGTCGCAACGCAGCCCGATCGGCGTACTGCGCCTCGATCAGCTCGTCCGCGGTGGCCGTGAAGAAGTCGGGGTACCCGAACGTCTCGAACACCAGCAGCATCTGGGCGTAGCCGGTGACGCCGTGCTTCGCGAGGAACGACCGCAGCGCGGCCTCGTCGCGAATCCCGGCGCCCGCGATGCGCGCGTTCCAGTCATCGACGGTCGCGCCGCTGCGTTCGACCAGGCCGCGCATCCACTCGCGCATCCCCGACCAGTCGCGCGCGGCCATCGCGCTACCCGCGCGCGCCGGCCATGCCGAGCAGCACCGCGAGACCGAGCGCGCTGCGCGGGTCGTACGGCGAGCGCCACAGCCCGCCGTGCGCCGCGGCGTACGCCTCGTCCTGCCACGGATGGTCGTGCGGCGGCAGCCCGGCGCGCAGGTCGTGCACCAGCAGCGCCGCCATCAGCGTGTTGCTCGTCGCCGGCTCGAACACCTCGATCCCGAACGGCTTCGCGCCCGCGTAGGCCGCGGCCAGCACGCGGTTCTTCACGACCGATCGCGTGCGGGTGGCGGGGGCGACGTTGAACGACACCGTGGCGCCGTCCGCCCGCGCCGCGGCGGCGCGCCAGCGGTGCACGCGCTTGGCCAGCGCGTAGTTCGGGCCCTGCTGCGGGACCAGGCTGTCGTTGACGCCGGGGTCGGCGCCGGGCGCGTAGTTGCGGCGCAGCAGCCGCCCGCCGGACAGCGCCTTGAGCGGGCGGCGGACCGCCTTCACCTTGCCGCGCTGCGCGTAGCCCCGGTTGGCGTACTCGACCGCGTCGGCCGGCACGGCGTACACGTCGGTCGGCGTCCCGAGGAACGCCAGCGCCGTGTCCGGCCGCCGCTCGGTGACGTACGTCGTCAGGGCGTCGACGGCGAGGGCCAGGCGGACGTTCGTCGCGCCGTCGGCGTAGACGTAGTTGCCGAGCACCAGGCGACCCTCGGCGGACAGCAGCCACTCCGCGACGTCGGCGAGGCCGGTGAGCAGGTCGACGCCGGGGCGGCCGTTCGCCCCGGGTGAGACCGGCGCGTGCAGCCGGCCGGCGCCCGCCTTCGCCATCGCGCCGACCCGGTCCCACACCGCGGGCACCGGCAGGTCGAGCGCGACCGCCGTGCCGCCCCAGCGCAGGATCGACTCCAACGGCCCCATCTCGGCGCCCGCACCGAGCACCACGACCTTGAGGTCGGACAGGTCCAGCCAGTCGGGGTTCTTGACCACCGTCCGTACGGCCTCGGCGCAGGTCGGCTCGACCGCGCCGTCCTCGACCCACGCGTCGAGGCGCCGCTGCAACGTGTCGCCGGCCAGCCGCTCCCCGCGGTACGGGATCGCCAGCTCGCTCTCCGGTGTCCCCCCGCCGGTCAGCGTCAACGTGTCCACGCCCGCCCCGGGTCGCGCGAACGCCTCGGCGAGCCCGACCTCGCCGCCGCCGGGGACGGCGTAGCGCATCCGGTCGCCGGCCGACGCCAGGCCGTTGCGGGCAATCGCCAACGCCGCCTCGCGGCTGCCGAGCCCGGCCTCCACCAGCCGCCGGAAGTGCGTCAGGTAGCCGCGCCGCCAGTTGGTGTCGTGCTGCGCGGCGTTCGCGCCGACCGGGTCCACCTCGCGCAACGCGTCGGCGATCACCGAGCGGCCGAACGCGGAGGTGCTGCGGCCCTCTCCGGTCGTAGGGAACACCACTCCGCTGAGGCTCTCGGTAGCGTCCACGGCGCCATCCTCGCGCACCTCGCCGGTCCGCCGCACCGAGCGGGCCGCCACCTCCTTCCACCTGTAACCCGGGCGCGAGCAGGGGAGCGCGCCTCCCGCGTGGAAACCGGGGAGGTCACCCCAGCCCCCGTGGAGGCCATTCCGTGCACCGTGTCCGGGCCAGTGCCCTCAGCCTCGCCGTGCTCGTCGCCGCCCTGCCGGTCGCGGCGCAAGGCGCGGCCCGGAAGGCAGCGCCGAAGGCGTTCTGCGAGACGACCGTCGGCGGCCGGATCGTGTCCGCGCCGTGCGCCCTCGCCGGCGCCAAGCGCGCGACGAACGTCAAGACGTTCGAGCCGACGCTCGGGTCCGACCCCGAGGGCCGGCTGTTCTACGCGAAGGCGTCCGCCGACGACGGGATCGCGATCGGGTTCGCGGCCGGCGTGACGCGCTCCGACAACGGCGGCCGCACCTGGCGCGAGGTCACCCCGAAGACCGGTGGCGTGGCCATGCCGCCGGAGACCAACGACCCGTACGTCTACGTCGACCCCGCGACCGGCCGGGTCTTCAACTTCCACATGGCGCCGTTCCTGTCGTGCTCGATCCTCTCGTACAGCGACGACGCCGGCGCGACCTGGACGACCAACCCGGTCGGCTGCGGGCCCACCGGCGTGTGGGACCACCAGACGATGGTGGCCGCCAAGCCGCGCGGTGTGTCGACCAGCGGTTACCCGAACGTGCTCCTGCAGTGCGTCAACGCGGTCTACGCCGTGTCGTGCTCGCGGTCGCTCGACGGCGGCGACGTGTGGGGCCCGAGCATGATCGTGTCGGAGAACCAGCACCTCGTGGCGCGCGGCGGCGAGCAGACCGGACACCTCCGCGCGGCGCCGGACGGCACCATCTACCTCCCGTCCCCCGAGGCAGGCGACAAGCCGGTCGTGTTCGTCAGCGAGGACAGCGGCGGCACCTGGCGCCGCCAGGTCATCTCGACCGTGTCGATCCCGTTCACCGACCCCGCCGTCGCCGTCGACCGCAACGGCACCGTGTACGCGACGTTCGTCGACCGCACCGGCCGGCTGCTCTACGCGGTGAGCCGGAACAAGGCGCGGACGTGGACCAAGCCGGTCCCCGTCACGTCGCCGCGGGTGACCGCGACCAAGCCGGTGCTCGTCGTCGGTGACCCGGGCAAGATCGCCATCGCGTTCCCCGGCACCGACGACCTGCCGAAGCGCTTCGCGACGCCGGGCTACCCGGCGGAGAAGGCGCAGTTCGCCGACACCGTCCGGTGGGGCGGCTACATCGCGGTCAGCACCAACGCGCTCGCCAAGACGCCGCGGTTCCAGACCCTCGACGCGACCGGCCCGAAGGGCCTCGAGGCGGGTGCCGCATGCGTGAACGGCGGCCGGTGCACGGCCCAGGTCGACTTCATCGACATGGTCACGCGGCCGGACGGCACGGTGTGGGCGGCGTTCGTCGACGCCTGCCCCGACGAATGCCCCGAGGGCTCCGTCGGAGCGCCGCTCGGCGTCGTCGTGACGCTGACCAAGGGCGGCGACCTCTGCTCGTCGCGCTGCTCGCACTTCGGCCGCGCGGGCGGCGCTGCCGCCGCCGCGCCGGCGATGCCGCGGCTCATCGAGCGGCCGCTGCCGTCCGCGCCGCGGGCGCCGCTCTCGCTCGACCCGGAGACGCTGGCGGAGCTGCGCCGGATGTACGACGTCAGCGGCCGCAAGGGCTACCGCACGCGCTGACCACAGCTGGCCGATCAGCCGGCGCGGCGGCATGGGAACCTGCTCGGCTGGCTGTGGACGAACCGGTGGAGAACTGCCCGTTCCTGGGGACATCCAGGGCGCTTCGGTGGACATCCCTGTGGACGCAGAAATCGTTCGGGTGAAGTTCGTCCAAACCCCTTGTGGGGGTGGGCTGGCGGGCGTACAACAAGCACACGCCAACGGCAGCACGACCCACCGAAGGGCAACCGGAGGTAGCAGCCGGGGACGGCCGGGCAACCGGACGAAACCGGCGGGTCGACGCACCGAAGGCGTCGGGCTCGAAGCGCGCGGCAGCCGAGCGATCGGCGGCCGAAGCGGGCGAGACCGGACGAGGCCCCTCCAGCTCATACCTGGAGGGGCCTCGTTTCATTGTGCGGCCAGCGGGTGCCGGCGTTGCGCAACGACACGCTGGACTAGCTGCCCGCGCCGGGAGCTGCGAAGCTCGGCGGCGTGGCGGCCTACGAGCGGTTCGTCCACTCGGACGCGGCGTCGTTCGCCGCGGAGCTCGCCGAGGTGGACCGGCTCGCGGCGCTGCTCACCGAGCACGTAGCCGCGAGCGAGGCGATCGACCGCGCGCACCAGTACGGCGCCCAGAGCCGCGCTATCCAGGCCGAGGTCGCCACGCTGCTCGTGACGGTGCTCGGGTTCGCGCAGGAGGTCGTAGTGCCGCCGTCCACGGGATTCGTCACGCTGGCCCGGCCGGACTTCTACTACCCGCTCTCCCCCGGGCGCGGCGTCCTCGCCGAGGTCGAGCGCGGTGGCACGACCAACAACAACCACGACCTCAAGGACGTCTGGAAGGCGCACATCAGCCCGGACGCGCAGCACCTGTTCCTCGTCGTGCCGGTCGCGAACTGGAACGCCGCGGACGGCGTGCGGGAGCGGCCCTTCGCGCGGGTCATACGGCGGATGGGCAGCTTCTTCGGCGAGCCGCGGCGGGAGGTCGACATCCTGTCGGCGCACGTCTTCGGCTACGGCCGGTCGGACACGCCGTGGCGCATACCCCCCGGCCTGGAGTCGCCCGCGCAGTTCTGACGGCGGCCGCACAGACGACGTCGTGCTGGTCGGCAGGGACCGCACGCAGAAGGTCCGCCAACGGCGTGCACCTCACCATCACCGAACGCCTTCCCGGCGCGGCGTTGGCGCCAGTTCGCGGATCAGACCGCGAACGAGAGCTGGTCGTCGCCGGCGTCGCGGTGCGCGGGCGGGAGCACCGGCCCGTCCAGGAGCGCGCCGACGTCGGCGATGCCGCGGGCGCCGCGTTCGACGAGTGCGGCGTTGCCTGCGCCGGCACCCCGACCGGTCCATACCGCGACGTCGGAGTACCGGTGCGCCAGCGCTTCGAGCGCACCCGCCCAGGTGCCGCCTCGGTCGAGGTCGCTCGTGACGACCAGGACGTGCGCGGCAAGGGCATAGACGATCTTGTTGCGGCCCATCGCGAAGCCTGCCGAGAACCCCGCGCCTGGCGCGTAGGGCGTCATCAACGTGAGCGCGCCGTCGAGGACCGCACGGCGGACCTCGGCGGACCGCACCGCGCGCGTGAGCGAGTCGGCGAGCACCCCGACGGCGCGGCCGCCTCCGATGCGCGCGGCGTCCATGGCGAGCGCGTCGACCCCGCGGGCGGCACCCGAGACGACGCCGAAGCCGCGGTCGACGGCCAGCCGTCCGGTCGCGGTGGCGACCTCGGCCGCCTCCGGCGTCACGTCGCGCGAGCCGACAACGCCCACGAGCGGCGGCGCGGCGGTGACGGCCGGTCCGGCGCCGTGCAGGACGGGTGGAGCGGCGTCGCCGAGCCGGTCCCGCAGCCCGGCGGGGTAGTCGTCGTCGGCGACCGTCGTGGTCCAGATGCCAGCCTGCCCCAGCGTGTCGAGCGCGAGCGCCGCCGCGGTCGACCGGTCGAGCAGTCGCAGGACGCGTTCGGCGTCGGCGAGCGGGATACCGGCGTCCGCGGCGACATCCGGCGCGGCGCGCCCGGCCACTGTCGTCACGTCGATGCTGCGCCGCAGCGCGGCGAGGTCGCGGCCGGTGAGCGGCGAGACGTCGGAGGGAACCGCGCGCGTCGTCAGCGCGACGATCGCGAGACCGGACGCCGACAGCACCACCGCTACCCCTTCGTCCTGGCGAGTGCGACGGGGATCACCGGGCCGCTCCCCAGTTCGCGGAGCGCCGTCCCGATCACGGTCACCGTCCACCGCGAGTCCACTACATCATCCACCAAGAGCACGGGACCCTCGGGGACCGGCGGGACGATCTCGTAGACGTCATGGACGTTGCGTAGCTGCTGGTAGCTGTTCGCCATGAGCTTCTGTGGTGCGCTCTCGCGCCGGCGGGCGACGACCTCAAGGACCGGTAGGCCGAGCAGCTTCCCGACGCTCTCTGCCAGCAACCGCACCTGGGTTCGTTCCGCGGCCGACGGCGGAACGTAGGTCACCCATTGGGGCGGCGGCTGTGGTGCCCAGCTGCGAATCATTTCGACGAACGCGGCGACGAGGTCGACGGGAAACGGCGTGTGCGCGTGCTTCGCCGCAAGCACGGCGTCGCCCCACCCGCCGTCGCCGAGCCGCGACAGCGCTCGACCCGGATCGAGTCGACGGTCCTCGGCGATCTTCCCATCGCGTGCCCCGCCCGGCCACTTCTTGCGCGGCTCGATCGAGACGTCCCGCCGGCGCAGGAACGCGGCGGCGTCGGCGATCCCCGCACGGTCCGACGGCGGCGGCAACGGCACCCCGCGGCAGTTGTCACACCGACCGCAGGGCTCGGCGTCCGCGTCGTCGAGCAACGCACGCAGGAACGTCATCCGGCAACCTGGCGTGGCGACGTAGTCGCGCATCGCCTGCTGCTCGACGCGACGCTGCGCCGTGACGCGGGCAACCCGGTCGGCGTCGTACGTCCACGGCGCCAGCGACCGCCGGTACTCGCCGCCGACGCGCTCGACAACGCCCTCGACCTCGAGCACGTTCAGCATGGCCAGCAGCCGTCCGGACGAGACGTTGACCTCCCCCTGCAGCCGCCTCACCGTCCACGGCTGCCCGTCACCGAGCAGCCCGACGAGCCGCTCGGCGTCCTCCTGCGCGGGGAACGCGGACTCGGTGAACCACTCCCAGATGTCTGCGTCCTCCGCCCCGGACAGCAGCACGGCGCGGGCCTCGGGGAGCGCGCGCCCCGCCCGCCCGACCTGCTGGTAGTAGGCGATCGGCGAGTCCGGTGACTGGTAGTGCACGACGAACGCCAGGTCCGGCTTGTCGTAGCCCATACCGAGCGCCGACGTCGCGACGACGGCCTTGATGTCGTTGGCGAGCAAACGACGCTCGGTCTCGATCCGGTGCGCGTCCTCCGACTCGCCGGCGTACACGGCGCAGTCGATGCCGTTCCGGGTGAGCCAGTCCGCGACCCGCTCCGCGTCGTGGACCGTGAGGGTGTAGACGATCCCGCTGCCGGGAACCTGCGGCAACCACTCGGCCAGCCACGCCAGGCGTTCGGCCTGGCTCGGCATACGGCGTGCCGACAGCCGCAGGCTCTCGCGGTGCAGCGAGCCCCGGAACAGCCGAAGCTCGCTGCCGAGCTGTTCCTTGATGTCGGCCACCACGCGGTCGTTCGCGGTCGCGGTGGTGCACAGCACGGGTAGGGACGCGGGTAGCAGTTGGAGCAGCCGGGCGATACGGCGGTAGTCGGGTCGGAAGTCGTGGCCCCAGTCACTGATGCAGTGCGCCTCGTCGACGACGAGCAGGCCGGTGCCCTTGGCGAGCGGTTCGAGGATCTCCTTCCGGAACGTGCTGTTGTTCAGCCGCTCGGGTGAGACGAGCAGGACGTCGGCGCTGCCGTCGAGGATCGCCTGCTGGTACTCGGCCCAGTCGTCCTTGTTGCTGCTGTTGATCGTCACCGCCCGCAGCCCGAGGGATGTCGCCATCCTGACCTGGTCACGCATCAACGCGAGGAGCGGGGAAACGATCAGTGTCGGGCCGGCGCCCCTGTCCCTGAGTAGCCGGGTGGCGACGAAGTAGACGGCGCTCTTGCCCCAGCCGGTGCGTTGGACGACGAGGATGCGGGCGTGGTCGTCGACCAGCGCGGCGATCGCCTCGGCCTGCTGCGGCCGGAACCAAGCGCCGGCGCCCAGCGCGCGGCGCAGGCAAGTCAGCGCCTGCTCAGCGGTGTCAGTCACGTGGCTCCCCCGAACGTCGAATCAGTCACACCGGAGCGTGCCATCCGGGTGTGACGAATCAGCAGCACGCGCTCCGGCCCGGCACTCGTGGCGAGTACCGGGCCGGAGGTGGCGCGGAACGTCAGCTGCAGCCGGAGGTGGAGCCGCAGGATTCGCAGACGTAGCAGGAGCCGGCGGGGCGCATCTTGATGCCGCAGCTCATGCACAGCGGCGCGTCCTGGGCGGTCTGGCCGCTCACGTCCACGCCGCCGGAGCCCGCGCTGCCGGTCGCGGTCGCCGGCGTCGCGGGGTGCTCCACCGGAACGCTCTGGGCCAAGCCCTCCACGTCGACCTCGGCCACGTCCGCGACGACCTCCGCCGGCGCGCCGTACGAGCCCGCCGCCACCGCGGCGGTCCGCTCCTCCAGCGTGAAGATGCCGAGCTCGGCCCGCTTCTCGTACGGCAGGTAGTCGAGCGCCAGGCGACGGAAGATGTAGTCCATCACGGACTGCGCCATCCGCACGTCCGGGTCGTCGGTCAGGCCGGCCGGGTCGAAGCGCATGTTCGTGAACTTCGCGACGTACGTCTCCAGCGGCACGCCGTACTGCAGCGCGATGGAGATGGCGATGGAGAACGCGTCCATGACGCCGGCCAGGGTCGAGCCCTGCTTCGACATCTTGATGAACAGCTCGCCGAGACCGTCGTCCGGGTAGTTGGACGCGATCATGTAGCCCTCGGCGCCGCCGACCGAGAACGACACCGTCTGCGACGGGCGCTTCTTCGGCAGCCGCTTGCGGACCGGCCGGTGCTCGTGCGGCTCCACGGCAGCAGTCTGCGCCGCCGCGGCCTTCTTCGTGTCGTTCATGTCCGACAGCGGCTGGCCGACCTTGCAGTTGTTGCGGTAGACCGCGATCGCCTTGAGGCCGAGCTTCCACGCCTCGAAGTACGCCTTCTCGATGTCCTCGATGGTGGCCGACTCGGGCAGGTTCACGGTCTTCGACAGCGCGCCGGAGATGAACGGCTGGATCGCCGCCATCATCCGGATGTGGCCCATCCAGGAGATGGACCGCTCCCCCATCGCGCAGTCGAACACGGAGTAGTGGTCGGGCCGCAGGCCGGGCGCGTCCACGACGTGGCCGTGCTCGGCGACGTACTCGACGATCGCCTCGACGATCTCCTCGTCGTAGCCGAGCTTGCGCAGCGCGGCGGGGACGGTGCCGTTGACGATCTTCATGGACGCGCCGCCGACGAGCTTCTTGTTCTTGACCAGCGCGAGATCGGGCTCGAGGCCGGTGGTGTCGCAGTCCATCATCAGGCCGATGGTGCCGGTGGGCGCGATGACCGACGCCTGGCTGTTGCGGTAGCCGTTGGCGACGCCGACCTTCTGGCACTCCTCCCACGCCCGCGTCGCCTCGTGCAGGATGCGCGCGTCGTCGGCGCCGAACGGCCGCAGCGCGTCGTTGGCGGCCGCGTGCTTGCGGATGACTCGCTGGTGCGCCGAGGCGTTGCGGGGGTAGCCGTCGTACGGGCCGACGATGCCGGCCAGCTCGGCCGAGCGCTTGTACGCCGTCGCCTGCATGAGCGACGTGATCGCGCCGGCCATCGCGCGGCCGGAGTCGGAGTCGTAGGGCAGCCCGCCGGCCATGAGCAGGGCGCCGAGGTTGGCGTAGCCGATGCCGAGCTGGCGGTACGCGCGCGTCGTCTCGCCGATCGCCTCGGTCGGGAAGTCCGCGAAGCAGATCGAGATGTCCATCGCGGTGATGACGTACTCGACGACCTTGGCGAACGTCTTGGCGTCGAACGAACCGTCCTCGCGGAGGAACTTCATGAGGTTCAGCGAGGCGAGGTTGCAGGACGAGTTGTCGAGGTGCATGTACTCGCTGCACGGGTTCGACGCGGTGATCCGGCCGGTCTCGGGGCAGGTGTGCCAGTCGTTGATGGTGTCGTCGTACTGCAGGCCGGGGTCGGCGCACTCCCACGCCGCCTTGGCGATCTTGCGCCAGAGGCCGCGGGCGCCGCCCTCGACCGGCCAGGTCTCGTCGGTGGTACGGGCCCGGGTGGCGAACGGCCCGTCCGCCTCGACCGCGCGCATGAACTCGTCGGTGACGCGGACGGAGTTGTTGGCGTTCTGGTACTGGACGCTGGAGATGTCCTTGCCGCCGAGGTCCATGTCGAAGCCGGCGTCGCGGAGGACGCGGATCTTCTCCTCCTCGCGCGCCTTCGTCTCGACGAACTCCTCGACGTCCGGGTGGTCGACGTCGAGGATGACCATCTTCGCGGCGCGCCGGGTGGCGCCGCCGCTCTTGATGGTGCCGGCCGAGGCGTCGGCGCCGCGCATGAACGACACCGGCCCGCTGGCCGTGCCTCCGGAGGACAGCAGCTCCTTCGAGGAGCGGATGCGGGAGAGGTTCAGGCCGGCGCCGGAGCCGCCCTTGAAGATGATCCCCTCCTCCTTGTACCAGTTGAGGATCGAGTCCATCTGGTCGTCGACGGCGAGGATGAAGCAGTTGTGCACGCGGACGTTGCCGCTGAGGTACTCGCCGGACTCGGTCTGGATGTCGTAGACCGTCATCGAGCCGAGCGACTCGATCCGGTCGATCTCGAGCAGCTTCGTCGCCCGCGCCGGCTGCCCGGGGAGGTCGAAGCCGCGGAGCAGCTTCTCCGTCTTCCGCTCGTCGACGAAGCCGATCTCGGCGTCGAAGATGCCGCGGTCGCCGTCGTTCTGGATGCGCAGCGACCAGCAGCCGCCCCCACGGCCGGGACGCTCGTCCTTCTTGAAGCCGACGCGCGCGAAGATGCCGAACCGGAGCAGCAGCGACTGGAGGCCGCGGACGTACCCCTCGCCGACCATGTCGACCTCGACGACCGTCGAGCGCTCGCGCGCCGACACGAAGCCCTCCGCCTGGAACACGCTGCGGAGGTATGCCATGACGACCGGCTGCGGGGCGCTGAACAAGTGCCCGGGGACGGCGGCGTCGCGACCGCGCTCGAGCAGCCCCCATCGCTCGACGAACGGGCGGAGGTGCTCGCCGTACAGCCGGGTGCGGCGGCAGTCGAGCGACTCGTCCTGCGTGACGACCTCGCGCTCGTGCCGGTGCGCGTCGCCGAACACGGCGTCCATCGCCTCGGTCACCCACGCCAGCTCCGCGTCGTTGACCGTGATCGCCTCGACCGTGAGCGAGCGGTTGGTGCCGGTGTCGTACTGCCCGACGAAGCCGTCGCTGTGCAGCCACCCCGCGAGGGCCGCCTCGGCGACCTCGCCGGCCAGCAGCTCGCGCTCGCCGTAGGAGTCCCGGCGGTGCCACTCGAGCTGGTCGCCGGCCTCGAGCTCGCCGGCGGGGACGAACGACCCGGACCCGTAGCCGCTCGCGCGCCACACCAGGTGGTCGGCGGTGACGTCGAGGACGTACCCGGCCTTGGTGTGCAGGCGAAGGACGTCCTTGGTGCCGTTGCACTTGGTGGCGAGGATGCGGGTGACGCCCTCGGCGTCGTAGACCTTCTCGCCCACCGCGTCCCGCTCGACGAGCTCGCCGATCGGGACCAGGCCGGCCGGCGTGGCGACGAGCGCGTCGTACGGCTGGCAGGCCGACACCTGCTGCGGCGCGGTCGTGCCGACGTTGAACCAGACGGGGCTGTTGAAGCTGAAGACCTGGTGGACGAGCATGTGCTTGAGCTCGTGCTCGAAGATCTCGGCGTCGGCGGGCGTGGCGAAGTAGCCGTTCTCGACGCCGGCCCGCGTGTACGTGTCCACGACGCGGTCCACGACCTGCTTGAGCGACCACTCGCGCTGCTCGGTGCCGACGGCGCCGCGGAAGTACTTGGTCGTCACGATGTTCGTGGCGTTGACCGACCAGGACGACGGGAACTCGACGCCGCGCTGCTCGAAGTTGACCGAGCCGTCGCGCCAGTTGGTCATGACGACGTCGCGGCGCTCCCACTCGACCTGGTCGTACGGGTGCACGCCCTCGGTCGTGAAGACACGCTGCAGCCGGAGCCCCGCGACCTTCTTGCTTGCCTTGGCCGGGGCCCCGCTCGTCGTCTCCGTCATGCCGTCCATCCCTCTCTTCAACGCTGTCGGGCGCTGGTTTCGTCCTGCTTGCCGAGTCTGATCTGGGGGTGTGACAAGTTCTGCGCTGTGGACCGGGCGGTGGACAACCCGGGTCTGGCGGTGGACAAGCTGTGGGCATCCTGTGCAACAACATGTGGATGAACTACAGCGGTGTAAGCACTAGATGCAGTGGGGAGTCTGGACCCGGGGCGGAGGGGACGCAAGCGGTACGGGGCAAGTTTTTTCGCGGCGAGCGCCCTCGCGGGCCGGCTCCGTGCGGCACCGCAGCGTGCGCCCCGCACACGGTTCGGCACGGGATCCCCGTCCGCCCGGCGTGTCGCGCCGGCCCCCCACGCACGGTGTACCCGTACCGACAGGTTGTGGTCGCCTCCCGGTAAGGCGAAGGTGGCCGAAAGGATCGGATAACGGCCGGGTAACGGCTCTCTGGTCCAGAGGTCGCCATGACGGGGTACGGCGCCGTCGTTGGAACAGGTGCCGGGCTCGTCCCGGCGTGTCCGGCCCCAGCACCGACCCCGAGGAGTGCCCGTGTCGACCGGAAAGCGCATCGCCACCGCCCTGTCCGCCACCGTGGCGCTCGCCCTGCCCGTAGGGGCGGCGAGCGCGGCCGGAGCCGCCGGCGGCACGCCCGACGTCGCCCCGGTCGCCGCGCACCACCCGTCCACGCTGCTCGTCGGCTTCGCCGAGACGGCCACGCCCGCCCAGCGCGCGCTCGCGCACGCCGGCGTCGGCGCCCGCCTGGCGAACACGGTCGCCGGCGACGTCGACGTCGTTCAGCTGCCGTCAGCCGTCTCGCCGCTGGTCGCCGCGCGCGCGTACGCCGGCCTGCCCGGCGTCGCGTACGCGCACCCGAACTGGCGGGTCAGCCTCACCAGCACGCCGAACGACACCCTGTACAAGGACGAGTGGGGCCTGCACAACACCGCCCAGGCCGTGACCGGCAGCCTGGTGCGCGGCAAGGCCGACGTCGACATCGACGCGCCGGAGGGCTGGGCCGCGGCGTTCGGCACCGGCAGCTTCCCGTCGTCCGGCGGCACCCGCGTCGGCATCCTCGACACCGGCATCGACCGCACGCACCTCGACCTGCTCGACAAGACGAAGGCGTGCGCGACGGCCAACCTCGTCGTCGGCATCGTCGTCAACGGCACCTGCTCCGACGACAACCTGCACGGCACCCACGTCGCCGGCACCGTCGGCGCGATCGCGAACAACGGCATCGGCGTGGCCGGCGTCGCCCCGAACGCCGAGTTCGCCGTCTTCAAGGCGCTCAACGCCGCGGGCGACGGCTACTACGCCGACGTCATCGCCGGCATCCACTGGCTGCACACGACCGGCGGCGCCAAGGTCATCAGCATGAGCATCGGCGGCCCGCAGGACTCCGCGCTCGACAAGGAGCTGTCCGAGGCCTACGCCGCCGGCGTGCTGCTCGTCGCCGCGGCGGGCAACGACTACGACGCCACGAAGAACTGGCCCGCGTACCACCCGGACGTCATGTCGGTGAGCTCGGTGTCGCAGAACGGCGCGAAGTCCGACTTCTCGACCTGCAACGCCGACGTCGAGATCGGCGCCCCGGGCGAGGACATCTGGTCGACGTTCCCCGGCAACACGTACGGCGTCATCAGCGGAACCTCGATGGCCACGCCGCACGTCTCCGGCGTCGCCGCGCTGGTCATGTCGGAGAAGGGCCTCAGCCACACGCAGACCCGCAGCCTGCTCAAGAGCTCCGCGCAGGGGAGCTCCGGCTGCAACGGCACCGGCATCGTGAACCTCGCCGCCGCGCTCGGCGGCTCCACGGCCACGACGCCGCCGCCGCCGACCACCCCCGGCGCGATCACCGGCACCGTCACCGACGCCCGCAGCAAGGCGGGCATCTCCGCCGCGACCGTGAGCTGCGGCACCGCCGGCACGACGACCACCGGCAGCGCCGGCACGTACACGCTGTCCAACGTCACCCCGGGCACGTACACCTGCACCGCGACCGCGAGCGGCTACCGCTCGAAGTCCGGCTCGACCGGCGTCCCGTCCGGCGGCACGGCGACGCTGGACTTCGCCCTCCGCAAGTAACTCGACGCGGCACGAGAGGGGCGGGCGCCTACCCGGCGTCCGCCCCTTCGCGGCGGGCGCTGTCGGCGAGAACGTCGCGCGGCCGGTCGCCGAGCAGGTAGCGCGGCCCGGCGCCGCGGGTCGCCGCCGCGTCCGCCGGGTTGAACAGCGCGCAGGTCCGCAGCGACAGGCAGCCGCAGCCGATGCAGTCGGTGAGGTTCTCGCGCAACGCCTCCAGCGCGGCGATGCGCTCGTCGAGCCGCCGCCGCCAGCGGGTCGAGAGCCGGGCCCAGTCGCGCTTGGTCGGCGTGCGGCCGGCCGGCAGCGACGCGAGCAGGTCGCGCACGTCGGCCAGCGGCACGCCGACGCGTTGCGCGGCCAGCACGAACGACACCCGGCGCAGCTCGGCGCGCCGGTACCGGCGTTGCCCGCCCGCGGTGCGGACCGACGAGATGAGCCCCTGTTGCTCGTAGAACCGCAGCGCCGAGGTCGCGACCCCGGCGCGCTGCGCCAGCTCGCCGATCGGGATCAAGTCGGCCTCCGCCACCGCCGCCTCCTCGCTTGACTTCAAGTGCACTTTAACTTCTAGCGTCCTCGGCAGTCACCGATCCGGGAGGAACGACGCATGGCGGGAACGTGGGTGCGCGCGACGACGCTCGCCGAGCTCGGCGAGCAGGGGCGCGCGCGGTTCGCGCACGGCGAGAAGCGGATCGCGGTCTTCCGTGCCGCGACCGGCGTCCGCGCCGTGGACGACCGCTGCCCGCACCAGGGGTACTCGCTGCTGCAGGGCAGCGTGAAGGGCGACGTGCTGACCTGCGACTGGCACAACTGGAAGTTCGACCTCGCGGCCGGCGGGGCGTGCACGTTCGGCGGCGAGGACGTGCGCTCGTACCCGGTCGAGGTACGCGGCGACGAGGTCTGGCTCGACGTCACCGACCCCGCCCCGGACGAGATCTCCCCGGTGCTGTTCGCCAGCCTGCTCGAAGCGATGCGCAAGAACGACGTCGGCCGCATCGCCCGTGACACCGCGCGGCTGCGGCAGGTCGGCGTGCCGCTGGCCGAGGTCGTTCGCGAGGGGATGCGCTACAGCGCCCCGCGCGCGGAGTTCGGGTGGAACCACTCCCTCGCGACGCTGACCGACTGCCTCGCGATGTCCGCGGCGTTCGACCGCGACCTGGCGGCGCTGCCGGTGATCCAGGGGCTGTCGCAGGTGGCGGACATCCAGGTACGCCGCCCGCCCCGGCCGCGCGCCGAGCCGGTCGACCCGGTGGCGGCGTACGGGTCGGTGGCCGAGGCGCTGGCGGCGTTCCCCGTGCTGGTCGACGAGGAGGAGCTGGACGCGGCGGAGGGGCTGCTGCGCGGGCTGGTGGCGTACGGCGCCGGTGCCGAGGAGATCCGCGGCGCGCTGCTGAGCGCGGTCACCGACCACTTCCTCGGATTCGGCCACCCGATGATCTACACGCAGAAGGCGTTCGAGCTGCTCGACGTCGTGGGGTGGCAGGAGGCGGACGCGGTGCTGTCGCCGCTGGTGCCCGCGACGGTGCTGAGCACGCGGTACGACAAGGTGCCGTACATGCGCCGGTTCCTGCGGACCTGGCAGGCGGCCGACCTCGACCTCGCCGGGCTGCTGCGGTTGCAGCGAGACGTCGCGACGATCGACCGCGGCTACGAGCGCGCGGTGCTGGACGAGGGGCCCGAGGGCGCGTTCGACGCGCTGCACCGGGCGTTGCGGGACGGGGTGCCGGTCCCGGCGATCGTGGACGCGACGATGCGCGCGTCGGCGGAGCGGTTCGCGCGCTTCGACATCGACCTCGACCTGGACGACGGCAAGGAGTGGGGCTGGCTCGACCTCACGCACACGCTGACGTACCTCGCGGCGTTCCGGTGGGCGTGGTCGGCGCGGCCGGCGCCGGACGTGCTGCGCGGGCTGTTCCACGCGGTCTGGTACGTGCAGTGGACCCAGCAGTTCGACACACCGGGTCCGCGGCGGGAGCCGGCGGCGTTCGCGACCGACGACGCGGGCGAGGTGCTCGGGCGGATCCGGCGGCGCGACCCCGAGGGCGCGGTCGCGGCGGTGCGCGGCTACGACGGTCCCGAGCGGGCGCTCTACGCCGCCGTGTCGCAGGCGGCGACGGAGGACAACGCGGTCGCGCCGATCATGGTCGCGCACGCGGTGAAGGTGAGCCGCGCGGCGATCCGCGAGTCCGCGCGGTCGGGGCGCCGCGACACGCTCGTCGCCGCGGCGCGGTTCCTGGCCGCACCGAAGCGCGAGCGGTTCGTCCACAACGCGACCCTGGAGGCGATCGACTTCGTCCGGGGGCGGGCGCGCGACGAGTCGTGACGGCCGTCCGCCCGCCCCGCGCAGATGGCGGGGCGGGCGGAACGGTCAGCGGTCGGTGAGCACCACCGTGGCGGCGGCGGCCGACTCCACCGCCTGCAGCGTGCGCAGGCGGAGCAGCGCGGGCTGCGACTCCACGGCGCGGGCGGCGTTCGCGAGCGAACGCAGCGCCGCCGTCTCGCCGCGCGCCCGCTCGAGCGCGGCCTTGGCCTCCTGCCGCGCCGACGCGGCCTGCGCGAACACCTTGCGCAGCTCGCCGGGGAACATCAGGTCCCGGAGACCGCAGCGGAGCACGGTGATGCCGTACCGCTCCCCCGCCGCGACGGCCGCGTCGAACAGCGCCGCGTCGATCGCCGCGCGGGCGTCGAGCAGACCGTCGGAGGGCACCGCGGCGAGCGCGGTGCGTAGCGCCAGCTGCACCTCGGCGTACAGCGCGTCGGCGGCGGACACCGCCGACTCGACGTACGTCACCGCGTCGGCCACCTCGGTCACCACCGCCACCGACGCGCGCACGCCCACGCCGTCCGCGGTCAGCACCTCCTGGCCGGGCACCGTCATCGTCCGCGGCCGGGTGTCCACGTGCACCAGCCGCGTGCGCCGGCCCACCCAGTGCCGGCCGGGGCCGAGGACGCCGGTACGGCGACCCGCGTCGTAGCGGACGTACCGCTCCCACTCCATGACCGTGACCTTGCGCACCGTACCCACCTCCTCGTTGCTCGTCTCTGGACGGACCGGCGGCGGTCCGCGCGGCACGACGGCGGGAGCCCGAACACTCGCAGGGCCGTCCGCCACGCTGCCTCACGGGCCAGGACCGCCGCCGGTCCGGTGGGGGCGGACCCCCGGATGCCGTGACAGGGCAGTGGTCTCCGCTCGCCTACCGGCGGACCGGTCCCGGCGATGCCGGGTCCGGCGCCCACGAGCGGCCCGCGGGGAAGTGTGGGGCCGGAAACCGTTGGGAGCCAGCGGTTTTCTTACGCGGTGCCGTTCGACTCGTCCTGCCGCGTCGCCTTGAGGCCGGCGACCTCGCGCTCGAAGTCCTGCAGCGAGTCGAAGCCGCGGTAGACGCTGGCGAACCGCAGGTACGCGACCTCGTCCAGCTCGCGCAGCGGCTTGAGGATGGCCAGCCCGACGTCCTGGCTGGTGACCTCCGCGCCGCCCGCCGAGCGGACGTGGTCCTCGACCTCCTGGGCCAGCGCGGCGAGCTGGTCGTCGTCCACCGGCCTCCCCTTGCACGCCCGGCGCACGCCGCTGACGACCTTGGCGCGACTGAACGGCTCCTTGGTGCCGTTGCGCTTCACGACGACCAGGCTCGCGGTCTCCATCGTCGTGAACCGGCGGTTGCACTCGGGGCACTCGCGGCGGCGGCGGATCGCGGTGCCCTCGTCCGCCTCCCGCGAGTCGACGACGCGGCTGTCGGGGTGACGGCAGAAGGGGCAGCGCATGGTGAGGGGACGCTACCGGGCGCGCACGCCCTTCGCGAGCGCCTGCGCCGGGACGACCGGCGGCGCGGCGTCGCCGCCGAGCTCCGTCGCGAGCGTCCGGACCGACGCGGCGAACGCCGGGTCGTGCGGGTAGTGCGAGTGCCCGCGCGTGAGCGGGTAGTCGAAGGCGTAGTCGGGGACGGCGAACGCCGGGTCGCGCAGCCTGCGGTCGGGACGTATCGCATCCGCGGGGACGTCGCGGTCGGCGCAGGTGACCGGGCCGCCGATCGGGTCGCTGCGGCGGTACAGGTTGACCCAGCGGTCGCCGAGCATGTCGCGGCCCCAGCGCAGGACCGGCAGCCCGAAGAAGTGCGGGAACGCGCGGGCGTAGAGGCGGTGCAGCGGCGAGCCGTACGTGAGCAGCGCGAGCCGGTCGCGGCGGTCGGAGAGCTGCAGCAGCGCGGCGAACGCGATGACCGTGCCCTGGCTGTGCGCGGAGACCACGACCCGGCCGCCGGCGTCGGTGACCTGCTCGATCCGGCGGGTGAACTCCGGGATCGTGCGCTCGCAGTAGCAGGGCGGGGCGAACGGGTGGACCGCGCGCGGCCAGAACGTGCCGAGGTCCCAGACGATGCCGACCGTACGGCGCATCGACGGATTCCGGTACGCGAGCCGGCCCAGCAGCAGCAGGCCGATCGCGAACGCGCCGGCCAGCCAGGTGCCGGCGCCGGTGGCGTACCGGGTGGTGAAGTCGAGGGCGCTCTCGAAGCCGGTCAGCCTGGTACCTGGCTGCTCGCTGAGGCGTTGCGCGATCGGGTGGTGGAGCAACGACGCGGCGACGCCGAGCGCGATGCCGACGAGGACGACCAGCGCGAACGGACCGGCGGCCACGTCGGTCAGGGCGGCGCCGGCCTGGGCGCGCGCGATGGCGGCGCTGCGGTCGGGGTCGTCGTAGCCGGCGTACTCGGTCTCGACGTTGGCGAGGGCGGCGCGGCGGGCCCGCGGCTTCGCGACGGTGAAGTAGTAGCCGGCGGCGAGGACCGCGGCGGGCACGACGATGAACGCGAACGAGCGCGCCGCGGTCAGGTACGACACCGGCAGGTCGAAGTCGACGCCGCCGTTCGCGCACTTGTCCGGGCAGCCGAGGTAGTCGGCGACGCGGAACGTCAGCCCGGCCGCGAACGCCGCCGCGATCGCGACGCCGAGGATCGCGAGGAACGTCGCGAGCATCCCGCGCAGCAGCGGCGGGTGCGCGGCGTCCGGCTGCGTGCGGTCGCGTTCGCGGTGGGCGACGGCGTTGGCGAAGAACAGGACCGCGAGGGCGGCGACCTGGACGGCGACGAGCAGGTTCTTCGCGCCCTGCGCGCCGGGCAGCGCGTTGTCCGGCTGCGCCGCGTCGAACGGCACCGAGAACGCGTACGCCGCGGCGGCGGCCAGCAACAGGCCCGCGACGCGCGGCGCGCTGAGCACCGCCTTGCAGAACGCGTGGTGCGGCGGCCGCCCCTCGAACAGGTCGCGGCGGCGGCCGGCGAGAGGCGTCGCGAGGACGGCGGCGAGCGTGGCGACGAGGGTCGCGGCGGTGACGGTGAGGGCGAGGCCGGTGGCGCGCGAGGCGCCCTCGTCGACCGAGCGGGCGGCGTACGCGACCAGTCCGGCGAGGAACGCGAGCGCCGCCCCGAGGTGCATGGCGCGCAGCCGGGTGACCGGGCCGCGGCCGAGCCAGAACGCGCGGTTGGACATGTCGACGGCGCCGGTGGGCGCGTCGGTGACGCAGGTGCGCTCGTCGGTGTCGGGCTGGCGCTCGTAGCGTTCGGTGGTGCTGCGCGACAGCCGCCACATCGCCCCGATCAGGGCGAGTACGGGCACCGCGCCCCACACGACGCGGGTCGCGGGCTCGCGTTCGAGCAGCCAGCGCGTGTACCAGTGCGGCTGCGCGCACTGCTCGATGCCGCCGCACTGCCAGGCGAGCACGTCCATCGTGAGGATCGCGGTGGCGAGGACCAGGGTCAGCGTGAGGGTCAGCGCGAGGACGCGCAGCGCGCCGCTCATCGTGCCGACCGCGTGGCTCCGGTCGCCGCGCCGGGCGGGGTGCGCCCAGGAGGCGACGTTGACGAGGGTGAACGGCAACAGCAGCAGCCAGGCCGCGCGTACCGACGAGCCGGCGGTGAGGCCGCCCCACGAGTACGCCTCGAGGTGGTCCGTGCCGTCGTTGCCGTCGGCGGGGCGGCGGTAGAAGCCGGCGGTGGCGTCGCCCCACACCTGCTGCGGGTGCGGGTCGTCGAGCATCGAGGTGACCGGCGTTCCGGAGACGCCGTGGATGCGGAGCTCCGTGGTGCCGTCGAGCGGCCGGTCGGGGAACTCGCGCGGCTCGTTCATGGTGCCTCCCCCTTGCGGTGGTGTCCGACGGTAGGCCCGGTATGGCGTCGTTGTCACCGAAGTGTCGGGAAGCCGTCACTGCGGGACCATGTGGGAGTGGAGCACGTCCTCGCGTGGCAGCCGTCGCTGCTCGATGCCGACGAGCCGCCGGCCGCCGACGTGTCGTACGACGGGCTGGTGCGCCACCACCTCGACGCGACGTCGTGGGTCGACTACTGCCCGGGCTGGCTGCGCGGGCACGACGCGCTGTTCGGCGTTCTGCTGCCCACCGGTGCGTGGCAGCAGCGCACCCGGTGGATGTACGAGGAGCGGGTGCTGGAGCCGCGGCTCACGGCGGGCTGGTCGACCGACGCGGCGGACCCGACCGTGCCGCCGGTGCTGCCCGAGATGTGCGCGCTGCTGTCGGCGCGGTACGGGGTGGCGTTCGACCGCGTGTGGGTCAACCTCTACCGCGACGGCCGCGACAGCGTCGCCTGGCACCCCGACCGGAACGGCCGCGTCCACCGCGATCCGCTGGTCGCGACCGTGTCGTTGGGAGCGCGCCGGAAGTTCCAGCTGCGGCCGCGCGGTGGCGGCCGGATCGTGCTGACGTTGGAGCCGGGGGCGGGCGATCTCGTCGTGATGGGCGGCGCGTGCCAGCACGACTGGGAGCACTGCGTTCCGAAGACGGCGAAGCCGGTCGGGCCGCGGATGAGCGTGACGATCCGGCACTCGATGGGCGAGCTGCTGAGCGGCGAGGGTGCCGGGCCGACGAACTTCGACTTCATGAAGTAGGTCCGCGGCGGGTGTCGTGCGCGCGTTCGGGGGCGCGCCGTAATCCACAGATTCTGTGGATTGGGTGGATCGGCTGTTCAACGACGGCGCCGTAGTGCCTATCCTGTCGCGTTGTGAGACGGGGGACGTCGCTACTGGTCGCGCTCGCGCTGAGCGGCGGTGCCGCCTGCTCCGACCCGCGCGCCGGCTCGTTGCCACCCCCGGCGTCACCGTCGGCTTCCGCGACAACCGTGGCGCCAACGCCGTCTTCGGACGCGGACCCGTCGCGCGCTCGACTCGCGGATGCCGCAACGAACTACTACGTAACTCTCCAGCGCGTGGCCGCCAATCCCGCAGAGGCGGAGTCGCTGGACCGGCTACTGCACCCGCAGTGCGCGTGCCGCGATGTAGTGCGGCTCCTCGAACGACTCGCCCGCGAAGAGCACCGCCTGCTCTTTTCGATATCGACAGAGGGCACTCGGGTCGCACGAGCAGAACGTGACCGTGGAACCGTCGTGTTGCGCGTAAAGCAGTCACGCGGTCGCGAAGTCGATGCCGCCGGACGAGAGGTAAAAGCGCTTCCCGCAACGTCTGGCACCTACGCAGTCGAGTTGGCCGCCGCCCGGGAGCAATGGGTAGTACGGCGGATCACGCGGACGTCATCGTGAGGCGAGCGCTCGCCGCGCTGGTCGTTGCGACTGCTGTGTGGTCGCCCACACCGGCACGTGCGCACGGACACTGCGACGTGACGGCGATCATCACGGGATGCGGGACTGCGGACGGTTCCGAGTTCCGTGGCGCGATCATCGTGCCGGGGTCGGATGCGGCGAACCGGGAGGTCGCGCGCGACGGTGGGTGCGAGGGCTGTATCTGGATCCTCGTCGTCGACTGCGACCCGAACGAGGTGGACGGCGGCTCGCTGGTCAACTGCAACGCCGCGCGCTGCCCCGACGGCACGATGTACCGGATCTACCTGCAGCGGCCGACGGACGCGAACCCCCGCTACGTCGACAACGTCTGCCTCACCCCGACCCGACGGATCGTCACGGTCGCCGAGCTGAACGCCGACATGGAGAAGTACCTCACGGCGTTGCGGCCACCGGCCACGGAAATCGTCGTGCAGCCGCGGGCGCGGTCGGTGGTCGGCATCCCGACGTACTTCGTGGCGCGCGGGCCGGACACCGACAGCACGACGCTGGAGGTGACGACGGCGGCGGGGCCGGCGACGTTGCTGATCGACGTGGCGGCGAGCCGCTATGCCTGGGACTTCGGCGACGGGACGCGGTGCGAGACGGACGCGGCGGGGACGCCCTACGGCGGCGGCGAGCCGGCGGAGCAGTGCGGCGAGCGGGTGGCACACGCGTATCGGACGGCGCGGGACGTGGCGGTGACGCTGCGGGCGACGTGGCGGGGGACGTACTCCTTCGACGTCGGGTTCGGCCCGGTCGGGCCGCTGCCGATCCCGGGCGACGGCGTGCCCGGGCCGCCGGCGACGGTCACGGTCGACGTGCGTCCGGCGCGGGCGCAGCTCGTCGGCGGCTGAAGCCGTAGCCGCCGACGAGCGCGCCCGCCGGGGAAGGGCCGGCGACCGGCCGCTCCGGGCGTGGAGCGACCGGTCTGGCGCCGTGTAGGGCCGGCGCCGTCAGCGAGGCAGTACGAGTCGCTGCCCCGCAGTGATAGGTCGATCCCCGAGGTCGTTGAGCGTGCTGAGCCGCGCGACCGTCACGCGCGGGTCGGCGGCGGGCGCCACCCGGCGGGCGATGGCCCAGAGCGTCTCGCCCGGCTGGACGACCGTCGTCGGCGCGGGACCCGCCGGACGGGTGCTGCCGGCGTCGGCCGACGTGCGCCCGAGCGAGAACGCCACGAGCAGCAGCGTCGCGAGCACGAGCAGCACGACGAGGCGGCCGCGCCGGGTCAGGCGCAGCGCCGTCGGAGGGGTCGAAGCAGCATCCGGCGTGCGCGGCGAGGGGCGGGTGGAACGGGGCCGCAGCGGCGTGTCGTAGGTCATGGCCGTCATGCTGCCTCCCGGGTGTGACAGAAACGAACGGGTGTTCGACCGAACGCGTGTTCGAAGGATGTACCCCGGTGCGACACGATGTCAACCGAAAGTTCGAACAGGTGTTTGAACGGAGGCGCCGGCGACGCTACGGTGCGTAGCAGCAGATCGCCAGCGAAGGGAGCGACCGTGGTGGACGACGCGCAGGTCCACGACTTCCCGGACGGACCGCCGGACGCCGCGGGGCTCACCCCCCGCCAGCGCCGCGTGCTGGAGGTGATCCGCGACGCCGTCGAGCGCCGCGGCTACCCCCCGAGCGTCCGGGAGATCGGCGAGGCCGTCGGCCTGACCAGCTCCAGCAGCGTGCACCACCAGCTGGCGACGTTGCAGAAGAAGGGGTTCCTCCGGCGCGACGCGAACCGGCCGCGCGCGGTCGAGGTGTTCGCGCCGCACGTCGAGGACGAGGCCGCGCAGAACGACGCCCGCCCCGCCCCCACGTACGTGCCCGTCGTCGGCCGGATCGCCGCCGGTGGGCCGGTGCTGGCCGAGGAGGCGGTCGAGGACGTGTTCCCGCTGCCCAGGGAGCTGGTCGGGACCGGGACGTTGTTCCTGCTGCGCGTCGTCGGTGACTCGATGATCGACGCCGCGATCGCGGACGGCGACTGGGTCGTCGTCCGCCAGCAGCCCACCGCCGACAACGGCGACATCGTCGCCGCGATGATCGACGGCGAGGCGACCGTGAAGACGTACAAGCGGCGCGACGGCCACGTCTGGCTGATGCCGCACAACCCCGCCTACGCGCCCATCCCCGGCGACGACGCGACGATCCTCGGCCGCGTCGTGACGGTGCTGCGCAAGGTCTGAGACGCCGAACGACCGCCGCGACCCCGCTGGGCAGGGGTCGCGGCGGCCGGGTTCGGGTACGGCGTCAGTGCTCCCGCTGGTACTGACCGGCCCCCGCGACCATCGCGGCACCGGCGACGACCATCGCGACGCCGAGCGCGAGCAGCAGCGCGGTGGTGCTACCGGTGTCGGGGAGCGTGGCGACCGGGCGCGCGACGGCCGGGACGCTCGCGACCGGACCTGCCGCTTCGGTCGCCTTCACGCCGAGAACGGTCGGGCTCACGGTCGGCTCCGGGTCGCCCGGCTCGACGGTCGGGCCGCCGTCCGTCGGCTCCTCACCCGGTTCCTCACCCGGCTCCTCGCCCGGCTCCTCCGACGGCTCCTCGCCCGGCTCCTCCGATGGCTCCTCGGACGGGTCCTCGGACGGGTCCTCGGACGGGTCCTCGCTCGGCGCCTCCGACGGGGACTCCGACGGGGACTCCGACGGCGCCGGCGACTCCGTCGCGTCGGCCAGCGGCGCGTTCACGAACACCTCGGTCGCCGCGTCCGTCCCCCGCGGGATGGTCACGGTCCGGGACGGCACCGCGCCGAGCGCGTACCCGGCCGGCGGCGCCAGCTCGGTCACGACGCATGGCGTGCCCTCGGGACCGTCGATGGCGATGACACCGCTGCCGGCGACACCCGCCGCGGACAGCCCGTCCACGACCACCGGCGGCACCGCCGTCGCCGGCGAGCAGACGACGCTGAACGTCGCCCCCGGCAGCAGCGCACCGGCCTCGTCGTGCTTCTCGACCCGCAACGACCCGCCGACGTGGAAGCACGCGGGGTTCGCCTTGCGGTTCGACGCCTGCGGCGACGACGGCCCGTCCGTGGTCTTCGCGTAGTTGCAGTACTCCGCGCCGATCGGCGTGTCGGCCGGGATGGTGATGGCGTACGACAGCGCGTACGCGGCGTTGTTCGGGACGAACGAGATCGCGTACTTCTCGACGGCGACGCCGTCCACGAACACGCAGTCCGTGATGGTGAACGTGTCCCCCACGTGCTCGGCCTCGACCGGGAACTCGATCTGGAACACCGCGACGCCGCCCGGCTGCATGGAGCCGCCGACGAGCGTCTTCGACGTGTTCTCGCTGCCGGGCGTGGCGCGGACCCCGTTGCAGCCTTGGGTGCCCGCATCCTTGACGACGACCGGCGCGCCGGCGGCAGCGGCGGATGCGGCGAGCGTGGCCGACGCGGCCAGCACGACGCCGCTCAGCGCGGTGACGACGCCGGTCCGGCGGCCGGACGGTGCGGACGGAATTCGCATGCGGACTTCCCTCGATTCGCTCAAGTTCCCTCGTCTCGGTGCCGACAGTGGTCGGTACGGCACCGCCCCGTGACCGCAACGGCCGCAACCGGCCCGGAAACCGCCCGGCGGGACTACCGCGGGCACCACCCCTCGTGACCACCTCGCGTGCCGAACGGCCGCAGGACCCCGTTCGCCCCGCGTCCGGCGGGATGATCGGGTTAGCCTCGGCTCATGCGCCGTTCTCAGCTGCTCGCGCTGCTCGCCGCCGTCGTCCTGCTCGCCGGGGTCGGCGTCGTCCTCACCCGGCGCGGCGACCGCGACCGCCCCAACGCGCGCCCCACGCCGTCGCCGACCGGCCCGTCACGGAGCGCCACGCCGAGCGCGACGCCGAGCGCGACGGTCCGCCCGACGCCGGTCGGGAAGGGGCCGCGCGACCGCGAGTACGACGTCGTCTACGCCAAGAGCGTGACCCAGAACGACGGCGCGTTCGCCGTCGCCGAAGCCGGCGGCGAGGTCGTCCTCGAGGTGCCCGCCGCCGGCGTCGTCACGGTCAGGGCGGGCCGCGACTTCTTGCAGCGCGCGCGCACGGACAAGCGCATCTACGGCGTCGTCCCGAACCGCGCGATCGGCCGCCCGCCGGTCCCCGAGGAAGGGCGCGACGTCCACCCGGGTGAAGGCGTCCGGCGCGACGACAACGGCAACGACCCACTCGCCGACCTGCAGTGGGACATGGACCTGATCAACGCCGCCCGCGCGCGTCGCGTCGAGGCCGGCGACCCGCGGGTGCTCGTCGCGGTCATCGACACGGGCGTGGACCGCACGCACCCGGACCTCGTGGAGGCGTACGACACGAAGCTGTCGCGCAACTTCGTCACCGACTACCCGGCCGCCGACGGGCCGTGCGAGGAGAAGGACTGCACCGACCCGGTCGGCGTCGACCCGGGCGGGCACGGCACGCACGTCGCCGGGACCATCGTCGCCGCTGCCGACGGCTTCGGGATGGCGGGCGTCGCGCCCGGCGTGCGGCTGGTGGACCTGCGGGCCGGCCAGGACTCCGGCTACTTCTTCGTCATGGCGACGGTGCGCGCGCTCGTCTACGCCGGCGACATCGGCGTCGACGTCGCGAACATGAGCTTCTACGTGGACCCGTGGCTGTTCAACTGCCCGAACGGCGTGGACGACTCACCGGACGAGCGGTACGAGCAGCGCGCGGCGATCGAGGCGGTCCGCCGCGCGGTCGACTACGCGCGCAGCCGCGGCGTGACGCTGGTCGCCGCGGCCGGCAACGAGCACATGGACACCGACGACCCGACGACCGACGTCGTCAGCCCGAACTTCCCGAAGGACACCGAGCGCGAGCGCCGGATCAGCGACGACTGCCACGTGCTGCCGACGACGTTGCCGAACGTCGTCCAGGTCTCGTCGCTCGCGCGCGACCGGGTCAAAGCCGACTACTCGAACTACGGCGCCGAGAACATCACCGTCACCGCGCCAGGGGGCAGCTTCCGGCTCGCCGACGGCAGCGCGGCGAGCGGGAACCGGACGCTGTCCACGTACCCGGAACGGCTGCTGCGCGAGGAGGGGCTGATCGGCCGCGACGGGACGTCGTCCGACCCGGACGCCGTGACGTACTGCCGCAACGGCCGGTGCGCGTACTACCGCTACCTCGTCGGCACGTCGATGGCGGCGCCGCACGCGGCGGGTGTGGCCGCGCTGATCGTCAGCAAGTACGGCACGGCCGACCCCGCGCGGCGCGGCCAGCTCACGATGGACCCGCGCGAGGTCGAACGCATCCTGGTCGAGACGGCGACACCGCTCCCCTGCCCGGACCCGCCGACGGTGCAGTACCCGGGCCGCTCCTACTCCGCGACCTGCCGCGGCACGCGCGAGCGGAACAGCTTCTACGGCGCCGGGCTGGTCGACGCACTGGCGGCCGTCAGCCGCTGACCTACGGCGTCAGCCGGCCGACGACGCGACGGTGTACGCCGCCAGCTCGGCGGCCAGCTCGGGCTTCACCCGCGCGGTGACGCGGGTCCCCTCGCCGGTGTGCTCCTCGCCGATGATGTCGGCGTCGTCGTGCAGCTTCGAGACCAGGTCGCCGCGGCTGTACGGCAGCAAAACGACCACGTCGATCTCCGGCCGCGGCAGGTCGCGTTCGATCGCCGAGATCAGCTCGGGCAGGCCGTCGCCGGTCAGCGCGGACACGAACACGACGTGCTTCTCGCGGCGCCGCAACCGGCCGAGCACGACCTCGTCGGCGGCGTCGATCTTGTTGACGACGACGAGCTCGCGGACGTTGTCGGCGCCGATCTCGCGGAACACCTCGCGCACGGCGTTGATCTGGCTCTCCGGGTCGGGGTGCGAGCCGTCCACGACGTGCACGATCAGGTCGGCCCGGCTGATCTCCTCCAGCGTCGACTTGAACGCCTCCACGAGCTGGTGCGGCAGGTGGCGCACGAACCCGACGGTGTCGGTCAGCGTGAACGTCCGGCCGTCCGGGGTCTGCGCGCGCCGCACGGTCGGGTCGAGCGTCGCAAACAGCGCGTTCTCGACCAGGACGCCGGCGCCGGTGAGGCGGTTGAGGATCGAGGACTTCCCCGCGTTGGTGTAGCCGGCGATGGCGACGGAGGGGACCTCGTTGCGGACGCGTTCCTGCCGCTTGGTCTCGCGGATGGTCCCCATCGCGGCGATGTCGCGGCGCAGCTTGGTGATGCGGTGGCGGATCCGGCGGCGGTCGGTCTCGATCTTCGTCTCGCCGGGGCCGCGCGTACCGATGCCGCCGCCGCCCGCGACCCGGCCGCCGGCCTGGCGGGACATCGACTCGCCCCAGCCGCGCAGGCGCGGCAGCAGGTAGTAGAGCTGGGCCAGCTCGACCTGCGCCTTGCCCTCCTTGCTCGTCGCGTGCTGGGCGAAGATGTCGAGGATCAGCGCGGTCCGGTCGATGACCTTGACCTTGACGATGTCCTCGAGCTTGCGCAGCTGGCCCGGGCTGAGCTCGCCGTCGCAGATCAGCGTGTCGGCGCCGGTCTCGAGGACGACGTCGCGCAGCTCGATGGCCTTGCCCGAGCCGACGAACGTCGCCGGGTCAGGACGGCCGCGGCGCTGCAGCAGCGCGTCGAGCACCTCGGAGCCGGCGGTCTCGGCCAGCGCCGCGAGCTCGGCGAGGGAGTTGTCGGCGTCGTCGCTGTTGCCCTCGGTCCACACCCCGACGAGGACGACGCGCTCCAGGCGCAGCTGTCGGTACTCGACCTCGCTGATGTCCTCGAGGTCGGTGCGCAGGCCGGCGACGCGGCGCAGCGCCTGGCGGTCCTCGAGGTCGTAGCCCTCGCCCTCGATGTCGTGGAACTCGAACCCGCCCTCGGTGGGTTCGACGCGCTGCTCATTCGGCTCGTGGCCGCGGTGGTCTGTCATCTGCCCTTGATGATCCCACCCCCGCCGACGGCGTA
>DATLNJ010000042.1:0-41478 GCA_035536815.1 Frankiaceae bacterium | reverse complement strand
CGAGGGCGGCGCCGCCTCAGGCGTCGCGGCGGGAGCCGGCCCGCCTGCGGGGCGGAGCTCCCGTGCGCGACGCCGTAGCGACGCCGGACGACGGGCAGCGCCGCCGCGTTCGCGTGGAGACGCCGCAGGGCCGCCACGACTACACGGCGGCGCCGGCCGCCGGCGACGGCGTGTTGTGCGCCGTCGCGTCCGTCTGCCCCCGGGGCTAGAACGGCCTCGGGTAGCAGTAGTGCACGTGCACGTGGGCGTCCGGGTAGATCCACGTGTGGTGGGACTCGCACCACAACCCGTACTGGTACGCGACGCAGGTCGGGCCGGTGCTCGCGTTGGGGATCGACGACCCCTCCGTGTAGGCGATGGCGCAGAACTGGCCGGCGTGCGCCGCCGGTGCGGTCGCGATCAACGCCGACCCGGCGGCCAGGAGTACGGACAGCAGGACAGAACAGCGGCGCATCAGCACCACCCCTTCAGGCTCGGAGGCCCGGGGTACGGGTGGAGCCTGACGGTGTGACGACCGGTGGCACCGGTACGCCGCGCGTTCGGGAAGCCGTACGGGCCTGGCGGCGGCGCCGTTACGCCGCGTGGCGCGGACGCGCCGGAACGGGCGCTACCCGGCCGCCGCGACGGCGGCACGCGGCGCGTCCGGAGTCTCGCCGGGCGCGAACGTCGCCTCCTCGGCCGAGGTCCGTTCGGCGCGGTCCGCCCGGTGGCTGCCCGGCCGGCGGGACGCGAGGACGAACCCGGCGTACATCACCGTGACGCCGAGCGCGAGCGTTGCCGCCTGGCTGTCCTCCTCGGACAGGAACGTCAGCGTGCCGCCCGCCGCCGCGATCGCGACGCCGAGCGCGATGACGAGCGTGCCGCGGAACCGGCTGCGCGCGGCGGGCCCCTGGCCGCGGGCCCGCCAGCCCGACCACAGGGTGCCGCCGATGACGACGAACGTGCCGACGGCGTTGGAGACCACGACCAGCACGCGAGGCAGCACGCCGAAGTGCTCCTTGCCGTGCGGCGGCAGGAAGCCCGAGATCGGCTCCTCGGACACCAGCGGTGACGCCGCGAGCGTGATCGCGGCGTCGATGGAGAACAGCACGAGGAACGCCACGACGACCCGCGCCACGGTCGGCCGGGCCAGCAGCTCCAGCTCGCCCATCGCCAGCCAGGGCACCGACAGCAGCGCGCCGCAGATGTAGTAGCCGCGGAAGACCGGCTCGCTCCAGCCGAACGCCGTGCCGTACCAGAGGCACGCGGAGCCGGCCGCGAAGAAGCACAAGGAGACGGCCCACGAGCGCAGGTACGGCCGCCGCGACCGCCGCCACCGCCGGAACAGCGCCAGCGCGAACTCCCACGACACCACGGTCGCGACCAGCGGGAGGACGGCCTGCGACCTCACCGCGGCCGCCCGGTGCGGCGCGGGGGCACCGCGCGGGCGCGGGCGGCACGGGCGGTGCGAACGGCGGGCGGTGCGGTCACCGGGCGAGCAGCCCGGCGTTCTCGCGGAGCCGGCCCTTCGACACCTTGCCGGTTGCCGAGTGCGGCAGCTCGTCCACGAACTCCACGGACGTCGGGCACTTGAACCGCGCCAGCGACAGCGCGCAGTGCGCGATGACGTCCTCGGCGGACAGCTGCGCGCCGGCGCGGACGACGACGAGTGCCCGGACCGTCTCGCCGGTGTAGGGGTGCGGGACGCCGAGGACGGCCGCCTCCTGCACGTCGGCGTGGCGGAGCAGCACGTCCTCGACCTCGCGCGGGTACACGTTGAAGCCGCTGACGAGGATCAGCTCCTTGCGCCGGTCCACCAGGAAGAGGTCGCCGTCGCCGTCGGCGTACGCGACGTCGCCGGTCGGGAACCAGCCCTCGCCGTCCGGGCCGCCGTGGCCGTCCGGCCAGTACCCGGAGAAGACGTTGGCGCCGCGGACCACGATCTCGCCCGGGTCCTCCTCCTCCACCTCGGCGCCACGCTCGTCCACGATCTTGATCTCGACGCCGGGCACCGGCTTGCCGATGGAGTTCGGCTTGGCCACCTCGGACATCAGCGTCGTGGTGACGACGGGGGCGGTCTCGGTGAGGCCGTACCCCTCGAACACGTGCTGCCCGGTGCGCTCGAGGATCGACGACAGCACCTGTGCGGGGAGGGGGGCCGCGCCGGAGACGAGGAGGCGGACCGACGCGAACGCCTCCGACAGGTCGGGCAGCATCGACCAGGCGACGTACATGGGCGGCGCGCCGGGGACGTTGGTCACGTGGTGGCGGCGCAGCTCGTCCAGCGTCCCCACCGGGTCGAACCGCTCGACCAGCAGCCCGGTCGCGCCCGCCTTGGCGACCATGCCGAGGCCGGGGTTGAGGCCGTAGATGTGGAACAGCGGCAGCACGAGCAGCACGACGTCGTCCTCCTGGACGACGGGCGGCGTGATCGCGGTGCACTGGTCGAGGTTCGCGGTCAGCGCGCGGTGGCTGAGCATCGCGCCCTTGGGCCGGCCTGACGTGCCCGAGGTGTAGATGAGCACGGCGAGGTCGTCGCCGCCGCGCGGGTACGTCGCGGTGCCGAGCGTGTCGCCCCGCTCGCCGACGGCGTCGAGCGACGTCGTTCCCTCCGGGGCCTCGGCGGCGTCGGACACGACGACCTCGCGCAACGACGGCAGGTCCCGCTTGAGGTCGAGCATCGTCGGCGCCGCGCTGCGGGTGCAGACGACCGCGGCGGCGCCGGAGTCGCCGAGCACGTGGGCCAGCTCGGCGGCGGTGTAGCCGGTGTTGACGGGCACGGCGACGAACCCGCCGCGCAGCGTGCCGAAGTAGGAGACGACGAAGCCCGGGGTGTTGCCGAGCTGGATGGCGACGCGGTCGCCGGCTTGGAGCCCGAGCGCCGCGAGGCCCGACGCGGTCACCGAGACGTGCCACTCGAGCTCGCCCCACGTCATGGACGAGTCGCGGTAGAGCAGCGCCGGCTTGTCCGGGGAACGGCGCGCCGCCTCGCGTACGAGGTCAGCCAGGTTCACGAGCCCCGCCCTTCGGTCGCGCCCTCACCCGCGCGAAGTGTCGCACGGCGCTACAGGTCGCCGCGCGCACGCACGACGTACGTGGTGAGACGGAGGAGGAACGCCGATGGCGCACGGAGCAGGGGCGGTGCCCCGCATCCCGCCCGGGGTCGTCGTCGGCGCCAAGGCGGTGCTGCGCGCGACCGCCGCGGCGCAGCCGGTACGGCGGATCGTCGTGGCCGCCGACGCGCCCGTCTCGACGACCGACCCGGTCCGCCGGGCGGCCGCGGAGCAGGCCGTTCCGGTCATCGTCGTCGGCAGCTCGGAGGAGCTGGGGCGGCTCGTCGGCCTCTGCCGCCCGGTCGCCGCGGCCGCCGAACTGGTCCTCGGGACCAAAGTCCCGGCTTGAGGGGCCCGAACGGTTCAAGTTCCGGCGCCGGGTGCCGATAACGAGGGCGTAAGCCGACCGCACCGAGACGACCGCCGACCTCGACAAAGGCACACCGCGCGCGAGCGCGGGTCGCAAAGGCACGGGACTGCCCAGCAGTCAGCCGGCCCACCGAAGGGTCAACGGCCACTCCTGGTCTACCGACTCGCACCACAGAGACGGCAGCCGCCTCGGGGTTTTCCGACCCGGAGGTCATGGACGTGCTTCGCCGCCTCTCCTCGTTCGTCGCCGCGACCGCGCTCGCGCTCGGCGCCCTCGCCGTCGTCGCGCCCGCCGCGCACGCCAGCACCGCCGAGTCGCAGTTCACGACGCTGGCGAACAACGAACGCGCCAAGCGCGGCCTGCGCTCGTACTCCGTCGCCGGCGACCTCGTCACGGTGGCGCGCCGGCACGCGGCGCGGATGGCCGCGAGCGGCTCGATCTACCACAACCCCAAGCTCGGCTCCGAGGTCAGCGGCTGGCAGGCCGTCGGCGAGAACGTCGGCATGGGCGGCTCGGCGTCGGCGATCCACCAGGCGTTCATGAACAGCGCCCCGCACCGCGCGAACATCCTCGACGGCGACTTCACCCAGGTCGGCATGGGCACGGCGTACGACAGCAAGGGCGTCCTCTACATCACGCAGGTCTTCCGCAAGCCGATGGGCTCGACGACGGCGCCGCCGCCGCCCGCGCCGCGCAAGTACACGCCCCGCAAGCCGTCCTACACCGCGATGCGGACCGCTCCGGCGCCGGTGTACCGCCCGGTCGCGCCGGTCGCGGCCGCCAAGCCGGTCGCCAAGCCGGCGAAGCGCGTCGACCCGGCCGTGGAGCTGCGCAAGCGGCTGGCCGCCGCCCGCCGGGTCGCCGCCCGCTCCGCCGACCGCGGTGCGCTGGGCCGCGCCGTGACGTACGTCGACGTCATGGCCTCACTCGCCCGCTAGTTCCCCTGTCCGTCAGGTAACCCCGTCCGGTCCGCCGGGCGGGGTTCTTTCGTCCCGAAGCGCTGGCATTCGGAGTAACGCTCTGGCAGGGTCGGTCGTAGGGGGTGGACGGACGGCTCGCGTATGGGCCGCCCGGTTCCCGTACGCCATCGGCCGTTTCCCGCTCGTTCCCGGCCCGAACGTGAGGTCCCCCAGTGCTGCGTCGCGTCGCCGTCCTGCTCGCCCTGATCGTCCCGTTCACGCTGCTGCCCGTGGCCGCCGCGCACGCGGGCACCGAGTCGGAGTTCACCTCCCGCATCAACGGCGAGCGCTCCGCCCGCGGCCTGCGCGGCTACGCGGTCCGCTCCGACCTGGCCGGCGTTGCCCGCCGGCACGCCGCGCGGATGGCGGCGAGCGGGCGGATCTACCACAACCCCAACCTGGGCGGGCAGGTCACCGGCTGGCGCAGCGTCGGCGAGAACGTCGGCCGCGGCGGCTCGGTCTCCGTGATCCACCGGGCGTTCATGGGCTCGTCGAGCCACCGCTCGAACATCCTCAGCACGACGTTCACCGAGGTCGGCGTCGGCACCGCGCGCTCCGGCGACGGGACCATCTACGTGTCGCAGGTGTTCCGGCGGCCGGCCTCGACCAGCTCGTACACGCCGTCGTCGCCGCCGCCCCGGCCCGCCGTCCGGCAGCCGGCGCCGCGGCCCACGTACCGGACGTACGTGCGACCGCGCGCCAGCCGGACCGGAGTCCGCGCCCCGCTCCCGCAGGCGCGGCGGGCCGCGCCGAAGCGCGTACGCGTGCCCGTGGACCCGACGCCGGCCCGGCTGCGGGCGGCGTGGGCGGCGTACCGCGACGACCGGCCGCACGCGTCGCTGGAGCGGGCCGTGGCGTTCGTCCGGGTCAACCGGATGGTCGCCGGCTGAGGTTCCGGCCAATTCGTCCGGTTCGCGGCAGGAGTCGCGGGGACCCCGGCGAAATACGCCCCGCCGACAGATTCGCGTGACCTTTCGCGCGCACCGTCACCGGCCGGTGGCTCGCGCGTTGGTCAGGACGAGTCACGCAGTGCGGGCCGGACGGCCCGCACCAGGAGGAGAACTCGTGGTCCGCAAGCTCGCCGCGCTGCTACTCGCGCCGGCCCTGCTGCTCGGTCTCCTCGGCGTGACCAACGCCGCCGCCGCCGACAGCAACGCCTCGGCGTTCGTCGCGCGCGCCAACGCGGCTCGCGAGTCGCGCGGGCTCCGCCCGTACGTCGTGCGGTCGGACCTGATCGCCGTCGCCGCCCGGCACAGTGCGCGGATGGCGGACAAGAACTCGCTGTACCACAACCCGAACCTCGGCTCCGAGGTCGACGGGTGGGAGATCGTGGGCGAGAACGTCGGCACCGGCGGCACCGTCGACGCGATCCACGACGCGTTCATGCGCAGCCAGAAGCACCGCGCGAACATCCTCGCCCGCGACTACACCGAGATCGGCGTCGCGACGGTCACCGACGCGCGCGGCGCGATCTGGGTGACCCAGGTCTTCCGGCTCCCGTACCGCGCGCCCAAGGCGAAGGCGCCCGCCCTGCCGCAGGTCCCGCGCACGGTCGTGCGGGTGCCCGTCCAGCGGCGGCCCGTGCTCGCCGCGCCGGCCCGCCCGGCGCAGCCGGTGGCGCCGCTCCGCCCGGCCCGCCCCGCGGCCCCCCGCCTCGTGACCCGGCCGGACGCCACGGCGTTCGCCGGCGCCCTCGCCCCCGCCGCGCCGGATCACGGGGCGACCGGCTACGCAGGCGACGACCCGTTCGGCATCGCCGTCGCGTACGCGGACACGCTCACCGCACTCTCCAGCTAGTACGGCCCCCTGCGGGATTTCCCGGCCGCCGCGCTATGGCGGGCCGGTCCCCGGTGGACCCGCGCCCGGTCCCGGACTGGTCGTCGCGCTCGGACTCGTCCCGCCCGTCGGGGCCGAGGTCGTGGGCGCGGGCGTCGTCGGCGCGGGCGTCGTCGGCGCCGCCGTGGTCGGGGTCGGCTCGGTGGTCACCGTCGGCGAGGGCGGCGCGGTGGGGCGCGGCGCCTGGGTGGTCGGCCGCACCGGAACGGTCGCGGCCGGCGTACGCCGCCGGGTCGGCGTCGCGCTCGGGCTGGCGGCGGCGACCACCTCCTCGGACCGCGCCTCGGCGGCGAGCAGCTCGTCGTACTTCGTGAACACGCCACGGAAGATCTGTGCGGGCAGCGTGCCGCCGTAGACGGAGCGGTGGCCGTGGATGTTGCGCAGCGGCTTGTTGCCGGACTTGTGCCCGAGCCAGGTCACGACACACAGCTCCGGCGCGCAGCCGGCGAACCAGGCGTTGGTGAACTCGTCGGTGGTCCCGGTCTTCCCGAACACCCGCTTGCCGGGCACCCGTGCGGTGCGGCCGGTGCCGTAGTCGACGACGTCGTGCATCGCCTCGACGACCCGGTCGGCCACGTCCTTCGGGACCACCTGGCGCCCGCGCGGCGTCTCCGGCGCCCGCATGACCGGGATGCCGCTGAACGTCTTCTTGGTGTCGGCGCCGCGGCGCTGCTCCAGGATCATCCGGTAGTCGCGGCGCACGCCGCCCGCCGCCAGCGTCGCGTACCCCTGCGCGACGGACAGCGGCGTGACGTTGACGGCGCCGAGCGCCATCGCGGGGTTGGTGCCGATGCCCTCGGCGGGGCCGACGCCGGTCGAGGTCAGCACCTTCTTGACCTTGGTCCGGCCTACGTCGTGGGCGAGGCGGGCGTAGACGGTGTTCAGCGAGTACGCCAGCGCCCGGCGCAGCGTGTACGTGCCGGTCTCGCCGCGCTCGGCGTTGCACGGCGTGTACCGCTTGCCGCCCGGGTTGGGGATCGTCGTGCAGTTGGTGGCGTAGTACGTCGTGTCGAGGGTCTTGCCGTTCATCAGCGCGGCGGCGAGCGTGAACGGCTTGATCGCCGAGCCGGTGGGCACCTTGCCGTGGTTGGCGACGCTGAACCCGCCGAGGGTGTACCGGCTCGAGTAGATCGCCTTGAGGTCGCCGTTGCGCGGGTCGATGGCGACGACGGCGGTGTCCGGCTCGGCGGGGTCGAGGGACTTCGGGTTCAGCCCGGGGAGCGCGTCGTAGACGGACTGCTCGACCGCCCGCTGCATGATCAGGTCGAGCGTGGTGCGCACCCGCAGGCCGCCGCGGTAGATGTCGTCGTCGGTGAGGGTCTCCTTCAGCTCCCGCGTCACCATGTCGGTGAACAACGGCGCCTCGGTCGCCTCCGCCGGCGGCCGCAGCTTGGCCAGCTTGAGCGGCTCGCGGTAGGCGCGGGAGGCCTCGATCGGCGTGATGAAGAGGTTGGTCGACATGCGTTCGAGCGTGTAGAACTGCCGCTCCTTGGCGAGCTTCAGGTCCGCGACCGGGTTGTACCTCGACGGGGCCGCGACCAGCCCGGCCAGCATCGCCGCCCGCGCCAGCTCCAGCGCCTCGGAACGCTCCCCCGTCGCCTTGTTCAGCGCGAGGTCCTTGATCGGCACGCCGAAGTAGAACTTGCTCGCCGCCTGCACGCCGTACGTGCCGTTGCCGAGGTAGACGGAGTTCAGGTAGCGGATGAGGATCTCGTCCTTGCCGAACTTCTTCTCCGCGCGATACGCCAGCGCGGCCTCCTTCAGCTTCCGCTCCAGGGTGCGGTCGCTGCCGACGTAGATGTTCTTGACGTACTGCTGGGTGATCGTCGACCCGCCCTGGCGGGACTCGTGGACGATGTCGCGGTACGCCGCCCGCATGATCGCGACGGGGTCCACGCCCTTGTGCTGGAGGAAGCGCTCGTCCTCCGCCGCGATGATCGCCAGCCGCATCTTCTCCGGGATCGCGCTCGCGGGGACGTCCTCGCGGATCTCCGGCGCCCGGATCGAGGCGAAGTACCGCTCGTTGGCGTCGAGCAGCAGCGCGGCCGGCAGCCGGTCCGGCACCGTGAGGTCGATCGGGGCCGCGAGCAGGCCCCCGACGAACGACAGCGCCCCGACCAGCGCCGCGAGCAGCGTCCAGCGCACCAGCGGGAAGCGGCGGCGGCGGCGCGCGCGACCAGCGGGGGCGGGGTTGCCTCCACCGCGCCGAGGGACAAGAGTCTGGGCCACGTATCGAGCGTAGACCGGAGGTGTGACAAGGGTGTCGGTGAGGGTGATGGTTGTGGACGACACCGATCACGTCCGCACCATGCTCGCCGAGATGCTCGAGCTCGACGGGTTCCAGGTGGTGGCGCGGGCCGCGAACGGCGACGAGGCCGTCCGGCTGGCCGGGGAGCACGACCCGGACGTGATCGTGATGGACCTCAAGATGCCCGGGGTGGACGGCCTGGAGGCGACCCGCCGGATCAAGGAGACCCGCCCCGGCCAGCCGGTCATCCTCTACACCGCGTACCTCGACCCGGTCATCGAGGCGGAGGCCAAGGCGGTCGGCGTCACGCTCTGCCTGGGCAAGATCGACGGCCTCCAGGAGCTGGAACGCCACATCTCGCGGCTGACGCTGGAGCTCTCCGGCGAGTAGCGGCGCCGGCCCGACGGGCACGGGCCCGCGCCAACCTCCAGTGCCGGGGCACACCCGCGCGTGCTCCGCGACACCGGGAAGTTCGACCGATGGACGCGATCATCGGCACGGCTGGGCGCAGGCGTCCGGCGACTCGTGTCGAACGGTGCGGGGGCGGGCGGCGCGCGAGGCGCGGGGCGCTCGTCCGTTGTCTCAAGGCAGCGCCCGCGACACCCGATCTTTACCTGTCCGATTCTGGACGAACCGTGACCGGTGGCTCACGATGAGTGTTCGGCCCAGAACGACGATGCCCGCGTAGGGAGGCCCGCTTGCGCACGCAGACCGCCGTCGGCGTGGTCTTGCTGCTGCTCGCGATCGTCGTCGCGGCGGGCGTCCAGCTGGCCCGGGCCGGCTGATGAGCCGCCCCACCCGCGGCCTCGGCGGGCTCGACGAGCTGCGCGCCGAGCTGCTCCGCTACCACACCGAACCGAACGCGTACCCCGACGTGCCGGGGATCCGCGCCAGCGCGGGGTCGTTCGGCAACGTCGTCCCGCTGCGCCCCGACGTGACGTTGCCGCTGGTGCCCGGCGCCGACGCGGCGCCCGGTGGGCCGGGCGAGCCGGCCGAGGTCGTGGACGAGGTAATCGCCGAGCCGGACGCGCGCGCCGAGGTGGTCGCGCTCGTCGCCCGCGCGCAGCAGGGCGACGCGGAGGCGTTCGGGGAGCTCTACGACCGCTACCTCGACCTCATCTACCGCTACGTCTACTACCGCGTGGGCGGCAAGGCCCTCACCGAGGATCTGGTCAGCGAGACGTTCCTGCGGGCGCTGCGCCGGATCGGGACGTTCGAGTGGCAGGGCCGCGACTTCGCCGCCTGGCTGGTCACGATCGCGCGCAACATCATCGCCGACCACTACAAGTCCAGCCGGTTCCGGCTGGAGGTCTCGACCGCCGACATGCTCGACGCGGACCGCGCGGACGAGGGCATCGAGGCCGGCGTGCTGGAGAACATCACCAACGCCGCCCTGCTCGACGCCGTGAAGAAGCTCAACGGCGAGCAGCAGGAGTGCGTGGTCCTGCGCTTCCTCCAAGGGCTCTCCGTGCTGGAGACCGCCCAGGCGATGGGCAAGTCCGAGGGTGCGATCAAGGCGTTGCAGTACCGCGCCGTGCGCACGCTGGGGCGGATGCTCCCGAAGGAGCTGGTCCTGTGATCCGCCCGGTTCGGCAGGAAACGCGGGGACTGTCCCGTAACTCTCCGCGTCCGCAGTCGTTGGGGAAGCGGAAGGAGGCACTCCTGTGATGCGCCGTTCGGCGAAGCTGACAGAGGAGTTCGCCGCCGCCCTCGAGGGCCGCGGTGTCGCCTCCGCACGCCGTGACCCGGCGCTCGCCCCCCTCCTCACCCTCGCGCAGGGCCTGCAGAGCGTGCCGCTCGCGCCCGCGCCGGACTTCCGCGACGCCCTCCGGCAGCGCCTCCTGGCGGTCGCCGCCGTCGCCCCCGCGCCCGTACCGGTGGAGACGCCGCTGGAGCGCGCCAAGACCTGGGTCGAGGGCTGGCGGGTCCAGAAGGCGATGGCCGCCACGGCCGCGTCGATGGCCGCCGTCGTCGCCTTCGCCGGCGTGAGCGTGGGCGCCAGCCGGTCGTTGCCCGGCGATGCCCTGTACGGCATCAAGCGCAGCGCCGAGGGTACCCAGCTCAGCCTGGCCCGCAACGACGTCAACCGCGGCAAGCGCCACCTGCAGCACGCCGAGACCCGCCTGCACGAGATCGCCAAGCTGGTCGGCGAGGACATCGCCCTCGGCCCGGCGCCGGCCGTGCCGGGCCAGATCACGCTGGCGTTCGGCGGCAGCGACTCCGAGCACGTCGACGAGGCGCTGGCCGACATGGACGAGGCGACCAGGACCGGCACCCGCCTGCTGTTCGAGGCGTACACCGAGCAGCAGGACGACGACGTGCTGCGGGTCGTGCAGACGTTCACGACGCGGCAGCGGGAGAACCTCGGTGAGCTGATCGACGCGCTCCCCACCACGGCGTACACGCAGGCCACGGTCTCGCTCGAGCTGGTCAGCGACCTGCACCTGCGCGCCACCCAGCTGCTCGCGGTCGGCACCTGCGGCGACAACTGCGCACCGGTGAAGCCGGTCGCGCCGTCGCCGGGCGCCACCGCGGTGCCCACGCCGACCGCCTCGCCGACGTTCGACGACCTCGGCCCGGTGCCGTGCGCCTGCCCGGGCGACCCGTCCGCGCAGCCGACGCCGACCCCGGAGCCGACGCCCACCGCGGAGCCGTCCCCGACGGCGTCCGGGGAGCCGACGCCCACGGAGGAGCCGACGCCCACGGAGGAGCCGACTCCCACCGAGGAGCCGACCCCCACGGAGACGCCGTCGCCGACGCCGAGCGACGACCGTTACCCGCTGCCGTCGATCGTCCCGTCACCGATCGCGTCGCCGATCCAGGACATCATCGAGGGCGTCGAGGGCGTGCTGGGCACGCCGCTGCCCACCCTGCCGCCGGTCATCCCGAACGCGCCGCAGCCCATGCCCGCACCGGCGCCGAAACCGTAACGCCGCTACGCCATCCCGACGCCCGCCGGTCCACCCGGCGGGCGTCGCGGCGTTTCCGGGCCTGTTCGCGGGTGACCCGAACGGCCTAGTCGTCGCGCTGCGCGACGCGCCGGACACTCCGCGCTAGGCTCCGGAGCACGGGGGATGTCCGGTTCGTGCCTGTTCGGGGCGCGATGTCCGGCAAAAATCTTCAAGGCGAGCCGTAACCACGCCGACCAAGTAGTCGTTGTGGGCTATGTCGCTCACCCAGGCGACAGGTACGGATTTCACTCAAAGCGCTGGCTGGGGATAGCCGGCAACACTCGGAGGTCGGGAGTAATGGCCAAGTACAACAGCCGGGGGGCGCGGCTCACCGCTCTCGCCCTCGCCACCGGCACACTCGTCGTAGCGGGTACGGGACAGGCGGGCGCTGCCCCCATCCCGGTGCCCACCGTGTTCGGCGGCGAAGCTGCCGGCGCGGCGATCCACCTGGAGATCAACCTGCCCGTTCCGGTTGCGATCCCCGGCGTCGGCGACCTGACGAAGATCGTTCAGGACATCTCGCTGGTCGACGGCTCCACCGAGAAGGGCGTGCAGCCGGTCACGAAGTCGGTCGCCACGGCGGTCCTCGGTGACGGCAGCATCAAGGCGCTCAACGACATCCTCGGGCTGCGCGTGCAGTCGAGCCTCGACGGCCAGTCCTCGGCGTCGGACGCGCTCGTCTCGCAGAACCTCGGGATCATCAAGCTCGGCGCCGGTGAGATCACCTCCAGCGTCCTGCCGGACTCGGCCACCTCTGGCCTCACGTCCTCGTCCACCTCGCAGCTGCTCGGCCTGGAGATCGGCCTCGGCGCCCTGCCGGCCGACCTGCCGCTGAAGGCCGACCTCGACGGCGCGCTCGACACGGTCGCCGAGACCGTCGACGGCACCGTCGGCTCGGTGTCCGAAGCCGTGGACAGCGCTCTCGCGGTCCTCGACGAGGCCTCGCAGGGCGCCACCGCGCCGGTCGTCGCCCAAGTCGAGGCGGTCAAGCAGGAGCTCGTCAATCTGCTCGACTCGCTCACCGACACGGTCGCGAACCTCGACGCCAACACCAACCTGGTCGAGCTGGGCCTGCTCAAGTCGACCGAGCACATCACCCGCGCCGGCTCGATGGTCACCGCCAAGGCGACCTCCGAGGTCGTGGGCCTGAAGGTCCTCGGCGACCTGGTGACGCTGGACGGCGTGAAGACCGAGTCGGTCTCCTCGGCGAACGGCAGCAAGGGCGCGGCCGCGGCCGACACCCTCACCACGATCCTCGGCCTCAAGGTCGGTGAGGTCCTCGACCTGAAGCTCACCTCCGAGGGCCTCGAGGGCACCATCGCCGGCAACGCGCTGCCGGACGTCGCGAAGGACGCGATCCAGGACGTCATCACGGCGGTCAACGGCGTTCTCGCCGCCGCCGGTGTCCAGATCATCAACGGCCAGACCGACTCGGTCGTGGACCCGGACGGCAAGTTCGCCCGCAGCAGCAGCGAGGGCGTGGGCATCGTGGTCAACCCGCTCAAGGCCGCGGCCCCGCTCGTCAAGATCCAGCTGGTCCCGGCGGGCACCGCGGTCAACGCCGCGCACGTCCCGACGGTCAAGCCCCCGGTGGTCAAGCCCCCGGCAGTGAACCCGCCGCCGGCCAGGCCGGACGCGCCGCTCGCCCGCACGGGCGTCGAGCTCCCGCTCTTCGCGGTCTTCGGCACCGGGCTCGCCGGCCTCGCGATGGTGGCCCGCCGCCGTCGCACGGTCGAGGGCTAAGCACCTAGGCACGTAGCACCACCCGTACCTCCGAACGAAGGCCCCCCGCTCCGGCGGGGGGCCTTCGCGGCGTTCCGGGCTTGTTGCGCGCGGCCCGCCGCGTTCGGGTGCGGCGGGGCGTCCGCTACCGTGTCGATCATGTGGTGGGGCCGGAAGAAGAGCGCGGAGGACGAGGCCGTCGCGGCCGTTCTCGCCGGCGCCGCGGCCGCCGCCGCCGCCGAGGTCGAGGCGGCGCTCACCGTCCCGCCGGACCCGACCGCCGCGGCGTTCTTCGACTGCGACAACACGCTGATGGTCGGCGCGTCGATCTACCACTTCGCCAAGGGTCTGGTCGCGCGGAAGCTGTTCACGACCCGCGAGCTGCTCGGCTTCGCGTGGGACCAGCTCTGGTTCCGGCTGTCGGGCACCGAGCAGCACGGCGTGATGGTGCAGGCCCGCGAGGCGGCGCTGGCGTTCGTGGCCGGCCGTGAGGTCAGCGAGATCGTGGCCTACGGCGAGGAGATCTACGACGAGCTGATGGCCGAGCGGATCTACTCGGGCACCCGCGCGCTCGCCCAGATGCACCTCGACGAGGGACAGCGGGTCTGGATCGTCACCGCGACGCCGGTCGAGCTGGCGTCGGTCATCTCCCGCCGCCTCGGCTTCACCGGCGCGCTCGGCACCGTCTCCGAGGTAGAGGGCGGCAAGTACACCGGGCGGCTGGTCGGGGAGCCGTTGCACGGCCCGGCCAAGGCCGAGGCGATCCGGGCGCTGGCCGAGCGCGAGGGGCTCGACCTGTCGCGCTGTACGGCGTACAGCGACTCCGCCAACGACATCCCGATGCTGTCGGTCGTGGGCCGCGCGGTCGCGGTGAACCCCGACGGCGAGCTGCGCGACGTCGCGCGCGAGCGCGGCTGGGAGATCCGCGACTTCCGGACCGGCCGCAAGGCGCTGATCATCGGCGTGCCGACCGCGGCCGGCGTCGGCGCCGTGGTCGGTGGCGTTATGGCGGGGTTGGCGTACCGCCGTCGCCGCGCCGCGCAGGCTGGGGCGTAGCGGCGTGTCGTAGGTACGCTGTGGGAACGATGACCACGCCCACGCTGAGCGCGAACGACGTCTGCTGGTGCGGCAGCGGTCGCAAGTACAAGCGCTGCCACCGGCTCGCCGACCTCGACCCCGAGGCGGCCGCGAAGCGCGCGGTCAGCGCGCACCGGGTGAAGCCGGGCACGCTCTCGCCACCGCGGGACGTCCCCGCGCACATCCCGCGCCCCGAGTACGCGCTGACCGGGCGGCCGAGCCGGACCCGCGTATCGGCGAAGCCGAAGACGCCGGAGCAGCTCGAGCGGATGCGCCGCGCCGGGCGGGCCGCCGCCGAGGTGCTGCAGATCGTCGGCGCCGCCGTGCGGCCGGGCATCACCACCGACGAGCTGGACGCGATCGCGCACGAGGAGTGCCTCAAGCGCGGCGGCTACCCGAGCCCGCTGAACTACCAGGGCTTCCCGAAGTCGTTGTGCACCAGCGTCAACGAGGTCATCTGCCACGGCATCCCCGACTCGACCGAGCTGCGCGACGGCGACATCGTGAACTGCGACGTCACGATCTTCCTCGGCGGCGTGCACGGCGACACGAACGCGACGTTCCTCGTCGGCGACGTGGACGCGGAGACGCGCCGGCTGGTCGACGTGACGCGCGAGTGCCTCGACCGGGGCATCGCGGCGGTCCGCCCGGGCGCCATGGTCCGCGACATCGGCAAGGCGATCCAGGAGCACGCGGAGGGCAACGGCTTCGGCGTCGTCCGCGCGTTCGTGGGGCACGGCATCGGCGAGACGTTCCACGCCGACCCGCAGGTCCCGCACTACTACGACCCGCGCGCGACGGCCGTGCTGCTGCCGGGGATGACGTTCACCATCGAACCGATGATCACGATGGGCTCGTGGGAGCACCGGATGTGGGACGACGGGTGGACGGCGGTGACCGTGGACGGCCGGCGGACGGCGCAGTTCGAGCACACGCTGGTCGTCACCGACACCGGCGCGGAGATCCTCACCACCTGCTAGCCGCAACTACTAACGTTCTACTAGTTGCTACTAGATTAGTAGTTGGGTAGGATGTTGCTACTAACTTAGTAGCAATTAGTAGGTGAGTAGTCGTTGGTCAAGGTCCCGCTCCGGCCGCCACCCGCCCTGGCGCTGCTCCCGGCGGTGGTATCCCTCCCGAAGGATCTCGACTCGGCGACGGTCCGCGCCGTGAGCACCGAGTACCTGCACTGGGACGACGTGTTCCACCGGTCCCCGCCGGCGGGCCTCACGACGGAGCAGTGGTGGGCGTTGCTGAAGTTCCAGCGGCGGATGTCCCGCAAGCCCATCCCGCTCCGTTCGACCGACGGGGGGACCTTCTGGTTCACCATGCCGGACGCCGTGCACGAGCTCCTGCTTCGGATCGACCAGCAGCTCGCCGGACGGATCGCGGCGAACGGGCCGGGCGCTCTGAACCCGGGCAGCCGCGACCGCTACCTCGTCTCGTCGCTGACGGAGGAGGCCATCACGTCCAGCCAGCTGGAAGGCGCGGCGACGACGCGGGCGGCGGCCAAGGAGATGCTGCGGACGGGCCGGCCGCCGCGCACGCATGGCGAGCAGATGATCCTGAACAACTTCCGCGCGATGCGGTTCATCCGCGAGCACCAGGACGACCCGCTCACCCCGGAGCTGGTCTGCGAGATCCAGCGCATCGTCACCGAGGACACGCTCGACGACCCGGCGGACGCAGGTCGGCTGCAGCAGCCGGACGAGACGCGGGTGTGGGTCTCCACGGCGCAGGACGACGTGCTGCTCCACCGGCCGCCGCCGGCCGAGGAGCTGCCGAAGCGGTTGGCCGAGATGTGCCGGTTCGCGAACGGCGGCGGCACCGGCTTCGTGCACCCGGTCTTGCGGGCGGTGCTGCTGCACTTCTGGCTGGCGTACGACCACCCGTTCGCCGACGGCAACGGCCGGACGGCGCGTGCTCTCTTCTACTGGTCGATGCTGCACCAGGGTTACTGGCTGACCGAGTTCATCACGATCTCGACCATCCTCCGGAAGGCACCCTCGAAGTACCTCCGGTCGTTCCTGCTCACCGAGACCGACGAGAACGACGCGACGTACTTCCTGCTCTACCACCTGGATGTGATCCGGCGCGCCATCGCCGAGTTCAACGCGTACGTCGAGCGCAAGACGAAGGAGGTCCGGGCTACGGAACAGTTCCTCCGGGAGGCAGGCGCCCTCAACCATCGGCAGCTCGCCCTGATCAGCCACGCGCTGCGGAACCCCGATGCGTCGTACACGATCGAGTCGCACCGGAACAGCCACAACGTGGTCTACCAGACCGCGCGCACCGACCTGCTCGACCTCGTCGAGCGCGGGCTGCTGACGCAGGTGAAGTCGGGGAAGGCGTACCGGTTCACGCCGGCGCCGAATCTGGAGCAGGCGCTGCGTGACGCCTAGGCGAGGACGGACGCCGTGGACGGCGCAGTTCGAGCACACGCTCGTCGTCACCGACACCGGCGCCGACGTCCTCACCACCTGCTGAGCCGCAACTACTAACGACCTACTAGTTGCTACTAATTTAGTAGTTGTAGCCCTGGAAGGCGGACGGCGACGGGTGCCGGACGTGCTGGGATCGAACCGGTTGGCTGCCGCGCGCGTCAGAACGGGTATGCGCCGCCTTCTCGTCATGCTCCTCCTGCTCGGCTCCGCGACGTTCGGCGCACGGGCGGCGTACGCGTGCAGCTGCGTCGGGCCGGCGCCTTCGGTGCGGGCCGCCGTCCTCGAGCGCGACATCGCGTTCGTCGGCGAGGTCACCCGGCACCTCGGCGACGGCGTGTACGAGGCCCGCGTCGACGGCGTGCTCAAGGGCTCGCTCGGGCATCGGGTACGCCTCGAGGTCGACCGCCGGACGTCGTGCGCCACGACGCTCGGCACCGGGCCGATCATCTACACCGGCGACCGCGACCTCTCGGTGCACCTGTGCTCGTGGGTGTGGACCGGCGACGAGGTCACCCGCCTGGTCGCGGCGGAGCAGCTGGTCACGACGATCCCGTCGCCCGACGTCGGGGTAATCGGCCCGGACGACCCTCCGGCGACCGACTGGCGGCCGTGGGCGGCCGGCGCGGGCGTGGTCGTCGCGCTCGCCGTGGCCGCGATGGTCGCGAGCCGGCGGCGCGCGGCGCAGACCTAGAAGAAGACCGAACGCCGCTGCACGAGCAAGCGGTAGAGCGTCTGCTGGATGACCTCGCGGACCTGGTCGGTCAGGTTGAACACCAGCATCGGGTCCTCGGCTGCCGCGGCGCCGTACTGCTCGGTCGGGATCGGCTCGCCGAACTCCACCAGCCACTTCGACGGCAACGGCACCAGGCCCAGCGGCCCGAGCAACGGGAACGTCGGCGTCACCGGCACGTACGGCAGGCCGAGCAGCCGGGCCAGCGTCTTGAGGTTCCCGATCATCGGGTAGATCTCCTCGGCGCCGACGATCGAGACGGGGATGATCGGCACGCCGGTCTTCAACGCCGCCGACACGAACCCGCCACGGCCGAACCGCTGCAGCTTGTACCGCTCGCTGAACGGCTTGCCGATGCCCTTGAACCCCTCGGGCCAGACGCCGACCAGCTCGCCGGAGGACAGCAGCCGCTCCGCGTCGGCGTTGCAGGCGAGGGTGTGCCCGGCCTTGCGCGCGAGCGGCGCCACGACCGGCAGCCGGAAGACCAAGTCGGCGCCGAGCATCCGGAGGTGCCGGTGGGCCGGGTGCTGGTCGAGCAGCGGCAGCGCGACGCCGTAGGCGTCGAGCGGCACGGTGCCCGAGTGGTTGGCGACGATCAGCGCGCCGCCGCTCGACGGCACGTTCTCGAGCCCGCGCGCCTCGACGCGGAACCACTTCTCGTACAGCGGCCGGATGACCGGCATGAGCACGTTGTCGTTGAGCTCGGGGTCGAAGCCGAAGTCGTCGACGGGGTAGTCACCGGTGAGCCGGCGGCGCAGGAACGCGAGCGTGGTCGCGACCTTCTGCTCCCACTCGGGCGTCTCGTCGGAGGCGAAGTCGTCGGGGACGAACGACGCGGCGTCGGGGACGTCGACGTCGTCACGCAGCGGGATGACGCGGGCGTCAGGCATGGATCGGCTCGTTCCGGCGAGGGAGGCGTTCGAGGATGGCCGCCTCGACGGCGGTCGCGACCTCCGGGTTGATGACGCGGTTCAGGCCGCGGCCGCGGACGAAGTCGTCGAACGCCTCACGCGTCGTGTAGCGCGGCGTGTACCCGAACTTCTCGTCCAGCCGGGTCGTGTCGGCGACGCGGCCGTGTTCGAGGAAGCGCAGCTGCTCGGGCGAGAAGTCGACCAGCCCGGCCCGGCGGAAGCCCTGGCCGGCCACCGACACCAACGGCTCCAGCACAGGGAACGACACCCGGCCGGCCCGGCGGATCGCCTGCGACAGCAGCACGCCGGCGCCGCCGACGTTGAAGATGCCGGGCCTGTCCTGCAGCGTCGCGAGCCGCAGCACCTCGACGCCGTCGTCCTCGTGGCAGAACTGCAGCCGCGGGTCGTAGCCGAACACCTTCGGCACGACCGGCAGCGAGAAGTAGCGGGTCAGCGGCGTGTCGATGCGCGGGCCGACGAAGTTGGTGAACCGCAGCATCGTCAACGCCACGTCCGGGCGCCGGCGACCGAACCCGCGCACGTACCCCTCGACCTCGACCGAGTCCTTGGCGTAGCCGCTGCGCGGCAACCTGCGCGGCTCGTCGTCCTCGGTGAACAGCGCCGGGTCCTTCGGCGACGAGCCGTAGACGGCGGTGGTGGACTTCAGCACCAGCTTGCGCACCGACGGCGACTTCTGGCACGCGGCAAGCAGCTGCATGGTGCCGATGACGTTGATCTCCTTCATCGCGGTCCGGCCGCCCACGGTCAGCGGCGTCGCGACGACGGAGAGGTGGACGACGGTGTCCACCTCGGACGCGGCGATGATCTTGGCGATGCTCGGGCTGCGGATGTCGGAGCGGACGAACTCCGTCCGCCCGAGGTCGGTCCGCGGCTCGACGGTGTCGACGCCGACGATCGTCTCGACGTCGGGGTCGGCCGACAGCTCGTTGACGAGCCGGCCGCCGAGGAACCGCGAGACCCCCGTGACGAGCACCCGGCGCGGTCGCATGGGCGGAGTCTACGTCCGCGCCCGCATGCCCTGTTCCTGTAGGTCGAGCAGTGACTCGACCAGCAGGTCGAGGTCCGGCCACGGGAAGCCCGGCTCCGAGATGAGCAGCGACGCGAGGCCGTGGAACGCCGCCCAAAGGTGCAGCGCGGTGAGCACCGGGTTGGGTGCCGCGATCGCGCCGGCGCCGGCCGCCCGCTCCACGGCCGCGACCAGGTGGGCGAACGCCTTCGCGCCCGCCCGCGACTCGGGGCCAGGCGAGACCAGCTCGGCGAGGTCCATCGCGCGGTCGTGCCTCGTCATGAAGATGACCCGGTAGTGCTCGGGGTTGTCGAGCGCGAACCGCACGTACGCCCGCCCGCGCGCCCGCAACGCCTCCAGCGGGTCGTCGTGCGAAGCGGCCGCTTCCTCGAGGGCCGCGTCGAACGCCGCGAACCGCTCCTCGCAGACCGCCTCGATCAGCGCATCCTTGTCGGGGAAGTGCAGGTAGATCGACGGCGGCGTGACGCCGACCGCGTCCGCGATCATCCGGATGGACACGGCGTTCTCGTCGCCGCGCTCGGCGAGCAGCCGCCCGGCGGCGGCGAGGATCTCGGGACGCAGCCGGTCGCCCTCGCCGCGCCTGGCCCGCGCCCGCCGCGGCGCCGATCCGATCGTCACGTCCGCTCCAGCTCCCTGACCTCGCCGGCGTCCACCGCGCCGGGCGGCGCGTCGTGCTCGCTGATGCCGTAGCGATCGTAGATCCGGCGCAGCGGGGCGGGCGCCCACCAGTTCGCCTCGCCGGCCAGCTTCATGAACGCCGGCACCAGCGCCGCGCGGATCAGCGTCGCGTCCATGACGACCGCCATCATGAGGCCGACGCCGAACATGATCATGAACGAGATGCGGCTGCTCAGCGCGAACGCCGTGAACACCACCGCGATCAGCGCCGCCGCCGCGGTCACGATGCGGCCGGTCTTCTCCAGGCCGACCGCGACGGCGGTCGCGTTGTCGGCGCCGCGGTCGTGCTCCTCCTTGATGCGCGACAGCAGGAAGACCTCGTAGTCCATCGACAGCCCGAACGCGATGCAGAACATCAGGATCGGCATCGACGCCGTCAGCGAGCCGGTGGCCGTGAAGCCGAGCGCGTCGGCGAGGTTGCCGTCCTGGAAGATCCAGACCATCGCGCCGAACGTCGCGGTGAGGCTGAGCAGGTTCAGCACGACCGCCTTGATCGGCACCAGCACCGAGCCGAACGACAGGAACAGCACCACGATGGTCGCCAGCGCGATGATGCCGGCCGCCAGCGGGATCTTGTCGCCGATCGAGCGCTTGCTGTCCACGAGCTGCGCGGACTGCCCGCCGACCAGCACCTGGCCGAACGGCGACGGCGTCGCGCGCAGTTGCTTGGCCAGCTTCTCCCCCTCCGCGGAGAGCGGCTCGACCGCGGGGATCACCGCGAGGTACGTGCCGTCCGGCGACAGGAACCGCTGCGACACCGGCGTCGCGGGGAACACCTGCTGCCCGCCGGCGTACGAGCCGGTGAGCGCGTCGACGCGGGCGACGCCGGGGATCGTGGAGAGGCGAGCGGCGTAGCCGTCGATCTCGGCGCTGCGCTGCCGCGGGTCGCCGATGCCGAGGGCGACGACGTTGGCGGCGGAGGCCTCGCGGGAGGCGTAGTCGCGACGCAGCACCTCGTGCACCTGCCTGGCCGGCGCCTCGGCGGGCAGCACGCGGTCGTCCGGCAGGCCGAGCTTCATGCCGAAGAACGGCGCCCCGAGCACCAGCAGCAACGCCACCACGGCGAGCGCGATCGGCAGCGGCCGGCGCATCACGAGCACCGCGATCCGGTGCCACATGCCCTCGCCGACCTCGGACTGCTTGTGCCGCCACAGCACCCACTTGTCCACGCGCGGGCCGAGCACCGCGAGCAGCGCGGGCAGCACGACGACCGCACCGAGCGTGGCCATCGCGACGACCGCGATGCCGGCGTAGGCGAACGACCGCAGGAAGGCCAGCGGGAACACCAGCAGCGCGCCCAGCGACGCCGCGACGGTCAGCGCGGAGAACGTCACCGTCCGGCCCGCGGTCAGCACCGAACGCCGCACCGCCTCGTCCGGCAGCGCCCCGGCGCGCAGCTCCTCGCGGTACCGGTTGACGATGAACAGGCTGTAGTCGATGGCCAGGCCCAGGCCCATCGCGGTCGTCAGCGAGAGGGCGTAGATCGACACCTCGGTCATGCCCGCGACGACCCGCAGGACGAGGAACGTCGCGAGGATCGCGAGGACGCCGACGGCCAGCGGCAGCAGCGCGGCGACGACCGAGCCGAACACCAGCACGAGCAGGAGCAGCGTCACCGGGATGGCGATGGCGTCCGCCTTCTTGGTGTCCTCCTCGATGACGACGTTGACGTCGTGGTACACCGCCGCGAGGCCGCCGGGCCGCACGTCCACCGCGTCGGTCGCGAACGTGTATCGCGGGATCAGCTCCTCCGCGTGGCTGTTGATCTCGTCCTGGTTGCCCTGGATGCGGGCGAGGATCAGCGCGGAGTCGCCGGTCCTGCTCTTCAACGGCGCCGGCTTGCCCAGCGACCAGTACGACGCGGCGAACGACACCGGCAGCTCGCGGTTCAGCCGCGCGGTGAGCTCGGCGCCGGCCTTCGCGACGGCGGGCGAGTCCACGTCGCCGTTCTTCGCGGTCACCAGCAGCAGGAAGTTGCTCTCGCCGCCGAAGCGGTTCAGCGCCTGCTCGGCGGCGTACGACTCCGACCCCGAGTCGTCGAAGCCGCCGGAGGAGAGCCGCTCGGCGACGCCGCCGCCGGCGGCTCCGGCGAGTACGACACCGACCAGCGTGAGGACGAGGACGAGGACCCGGCGGCGGAGGACGAGGTCCGCGACGCGTACCAGCATGGCTGCTCCCTGCGACGTGAGGTTACCGCCGTAAAGTTAGCGTCGTTAGGTCAGGGTCCGTCAACGGGGCCGGGCGTGTGATCCGCCTCACACCGGTGGTCCGCGCTACCAGCGCCGGAGGAGGACCGGCAACGCCATGACCGCCAGCGCGAACAGCGCGACGACCACTGCGGCGATGGCGGCGGAGCGGCCGCGCTCGTGCTGGTTGCGGGAGCCGTGCCAGAGGCAGCCCGCGCCCTGGACCAGGCCCATGGTGGCCAGCGCCGCGCCGATGCCGAGCTGGGTGGTGAGCCGGTCGGGGGGTGCGGTGACCCCGATGACGGCGCCGACTATCGCCTCCGCCATCGCGATGCCGGCGACGGCAGCGACGAGCGTGCGCATCGTCCGGCCGGGGTTCTGCCGCGGCGCCGAGGGGGCGTACCCGGTCACTTGATCGAGGAGGTCGCCGGCGGCGGGTCGAGCAGGCCGATCGGCTGCTGCGCGCGGGTCGCCTTCCGCGCGACCCGGCTGATGACGACCGGGTCACCCCGGCCGGCGCGGAGCGTGTCGGCGGCGTGGCCGAGGTTCACGGCGACCGTGATCCGCCGGTACGAGTCCTCGCAGACCGCCGTACGGCCCGGCGCCACCTCGCCGAACGTCACCGTGAACGGCACCTCCAGCGTCCGCCCGTGCAGCCGCAGCTCGACGATGTCGCCGAGGTTCATGCCGGCCGCTTCCAAGTCGCTGCGGTGCACGTTGAGGGACAGGTTGCCGAAGTGGTCGACCGACCAGACCTCGCCGTGCACGTGGTCCTCGTCGACCTCGGGCTGGCGCTGCGTGACGCGGACCAGCGAGTCCACGTCGATCCGCTCGCCGACGTCGGTCAGCGGGACGCCGTTGGCGAGGTGCGCGGCCACCGGCGCGAACACGTCCCTGCCGTGGAACGTCTTCGACGGGTTCGGCAGCCAGAGCGACTCGTTGTCGATGCGGTACGCCTCGACCGCGCCGCCGAGCTCGCGCCAGGCGAGCGACGCGACGCCGTTGTCCGGGCCGACGGTGACGCTGCCGCGCGCGGTGACGACGGCTACGCCGCGCCGCTTCGTACCGACGCCCGGGTCGACGACGCAGAGGTGCACCGCCTCGGGGAGGTACTCGACCGCGGACGCGAGCGTCGTCGCGCCGTGCTCGACGTCCTGGGGCGCCACCTCGTGGCACACGTCGATGACGCGGACCGCCGGAGCGGTGCGCGCGATGACGCCGTGACAGATGCCGACGAAGGCGTCGTCGAGCCCGTAGTCCGACAGGAAGGTGATCCAGCCGAAGCCAGGCACGACGCCTACTTCTTGTTACGCCGCTGGACGCGAGTCTTCTTGAGCAGCTTGCGGTGCTTCTTCTTCGCCATGCGCTTGCGGCGCTTCTTGATGACCGAGCCCACAGGGACACCTTCGAGTCTTCGGAGTGACGAGCCGACGCAGGATATCCCACCGCGCGGGACCCGGGCCGAGCGGGGGTGGGTCAGCGCAGCGGCAGCACCCGCGGCTCGCGCGCGACGGTGACCCGCCGCCACCGGGCGCCCTCCCGCACCTCCACGAACGCGTCGGCCGGCAGCTCGTCCCCGTACCTGGTCCAGCCGCTGCCGTTCGTCAGCGGCACGCCGCGGATCCCGACGCCGGCGACATCGGCGTCCGCGGTGTCCGGCGCCGCCACGACGACCAGCCACGGATCGCGGAGGCCCTGGACCAGCGCCGCGAACGCCGGCGGCGGGCGGTCCGGGTCGACCAGCGTCTCCGAGTACACGCGGACGTCGCGGCCGGGGCCGTCGGCGACGAGGAACGCGTACGACTGCATGGTGCGCCGGGCTACGCACAACGTCACCGCGGTCCCGTCCGGCAGGCTGGCCGACCAGCTCGGGACGCACCCCTGCGGGTCGTAGTCCGCGAGCAGGCCGAGGTCGCCGAGAGTCCAGGCCAGCGTGCGCGCCCGGCTCTCGTCGCGGCGGTTCGCCCACGCCAGCGGCCGGAACCCGTTGCCGTCCTCGACCTCCACGCCGCCGTAGCCGACCCGCCGCGGGTGGTCGGTGTGCCCGCCCGGCTGCGTCGGCCGGTCGTCGACCAGGACCCGCGTCGTCGCCGCGTCCGGCAGCTCGAACGCCCGCAGCCCGACCCCGTCCCGCATCGCGACGTCCTGCCAGCCGGGCGCGTCCGGCGCCGTCGGGCACGGCGACGGCGGCGTCACCCACACCTGCGCGCGGTGCCGGCCCGGCCCGGCCAGCACGAGCAGCCGGACCGGGCGCGGGGTCGCGTCGCCGCACCCCGGCGCTGGCGCCGCCACCCGGTCGAGCAGCACGCTCACGGCGCGGGCCGTCGGCTCCGGCGCCGGGACGTCGGCGTAGACGGCGAACGCGCCGTCCGGCCGCCGGGTCAGTACGACCAACCGCTCGCCGCCCGCCTCGGCGGTCACGTGCAGCGCGACGACGCCGTCGGTACCGGCGTACAGCACCCGCGGCATCCCGGCCCGCTCCGGGCCGCGCGCCATCGACGCGTCGTACGCCGCGACCGCCTCCGCCACCACCTCTGGCGGCGCGTCGCCGCGGCGGGGCCAGTTCGCGTACAGCGACGCCGACGCCGACGCCGGCTGGGCCGGACGGCGGCTCACCGTCACGCCGACGCCGAGGACCGCGAGGAACGCCGCCACCGCCGACGTCGCCACGAGCCGCCGCTGCCGTACCGCCTGCGCCCGGCGGCGCGCGGTGTCGGCGCGGCCGAGCTCCTCGGGCGGCTCCGGCGCCAGCTCGCGCAGCGCCGGTCCCAGGCCGTAACCGGTCATGTCGCGGCTCCCGTGTCGGCGGGCGCGAGGTCGGCGATGGCCGCACTCGCGCGGAGCTTCGCCAGCGCGCGGGCGTGCTGGCTCTTCACCGTCCCGACGGAACAACCGAGCGCCGCCGCGGTGTCCGCCTCGGTCAGGTCCTCGAAGTAGCGGAGCACCACGACCGCGCGCTGCCGGCGCGGCAGCTCGCGCAGCACGTCGTAGAGCTGCCCGCGCACGTCGGCGCCGCCGTACGCGTCGGCGGCCGCGCGGTCCGGCAGGGTCTCGGTCGGGAACTCGCCGCGCCACCGGCGGCGCCACCAGGTGACGTACGTCGTCGTCAGCACCCGGCGCACGTACGAGTCCGGGTCGTCCAGGCGGCGCCACTTCAGGTAGGTCTTCGACAGGGCCGCCTGCACCAGGTCCTCGGCGAGGTGCCAGTCACCGGTCAGCAGCCACGCCGACCGCAGCAACGCCCGTCGCCGCGCCTCGACGTACGCCGTGAACGCCGCCTCGGCCTCCGCGTCCAAGACCCCCTCCGATCGTCGGGGAGCAGGACGACTCAGGCGGCCAGGAAGGTTGTCAGCCCGCTTCGATGAAGGCGGCGCGCAGGTACTCGTGCACCGCCTGCTCCGGCACGCGGAACGAGCGGCCGATCTGCACGGCGGGCAGCTCGCCCGAGTGCACGAGCCGGTACACGGTCATCTTCGAGACCCGCATCACCTTCGCCACTTCGGCGACGGTCAGGAACTTCACTTCGGAGAGGTTCGACGACATGCGCACACCGGCTTCCGACGCGCGCACCCGCGTGGCTTCCCCACCACAGCGCCCTTGGTGCACACGTTCTTGAAGTTGTTGTAGCGCAGGGTGAGGTCCGAGCGCCATCCGCGCGCCTCACCGCTGGCCGCGCGGGACACCGCCTCGCTAGGGCTCCTACGTCCCCTTAGTCGCTCGGCGCCGTCCCGCGCGACCTCCCCCTAGGCGTGTTCTGTCGCTCGGCTGAGAGACCGACTCGCCAACTCCCCGGCCGAGGGGGACCCGGCCTCGCTAGGGCTCCTTCGTCGCTTTAGTCGCTCGACCGGGTCCCCCTCGGCCGCTCCCTCTTGGCTGCCCGCCTCCCCCTTGGCCGACTCAGGTGGTGTGTTCTATCGCTTGGAGGAGGTGGTCCGTCAGGGGTTGGTAGAGGTGGGGGAGGACGTTGTCGTCGAGAGGGACGGTCACGGCTACCCGGCCGTCGGCTTCGGCGACGAAGAGGGCGGGGTCGTTGGTGTCGGCGAAGGCCAGGGTCTCGATGCCGGCCTGCGCCGCGGCGCCTGCCCAGCCGTGGTCGGCGAGCACGAGGTCGGGGCGCAGGCCGTTGCGCAGCAGGTGCTCCATCGGCTTCGGCGAGTGGGTGTGATTGAGCTCGCCGCGCCCGCTGAGCACCGCCACGCCACCGAGGTAACGCAGCTCGCGGCGGCGGTCGCCGTACGACACGTCGGCGCCGGCGTCCGGCGTAAGGACCGCGCAGCCGGCCGCGCGCAGCGCCTGCGCCACCGGCAGGTGGACCGCGAGCAGCCCGGCCGGGTGGCCGGTGGCGACGAAGACCGAAGCGCGGGCGCGCGCGGCGGCCGCGAGCCGGGCGGCCATCGCGTCCAGCCGCTCGATGGTGCGGTCCGGGTCGATGGTGTCGTCGCCAGAGGTGTGCCCTGCGTCAGGGGACGTGCCGACGCGCTCGGCGAGGCAGCGCAGGACGTCCTCGACGGTCAGCGACGTCGGTGCGAGACCGAACCACACGTCCGGGTCGCCGGCCGCGAGGCGGCGCGCGTTGCGGACGTTGCTCTCGCGCGGCGTCGCCACGTCGCCCGCGATGCGCGACGCGACCAGGTGCTCCCTCACGCGCTCAGGCCGAGCAGCGGGAAGCAGGCCTGCCGGGTCGCGGTGACCGCGCGGTCAACGGCGTTGTGCGGGTCGCCGCCGTCCCACGGCCGCCACGTCACGGCGCGGCCGTCGAGCAACGTCGTCGGCGCGTGCTCGCCGGTGCGACGCAACGCCAGCTCCTGCCAGTCCGCGGGAACCGCCCCGTCGACCGGGCCGCCGGTGACCTCGGCGAGCGCGTGCGTCCACGCCCGCGGCACGACGTGCACGATCTCGTAGCCGCCGCCACCGAGGACGACGAGGCGGCCGCCGCACAGCTCGTGCGCGAGGTCGTGCAGCAGCCGGTACGTCGCGCGCTGCCCGTCCACCGACATGGCCAGGTGGGCGAGCGGGTCGAGCGTGTGGGTGTCGCAGCCGAGCTGCGTGACGAGTACCTGCGGGCGGAACGCGCGCAGCACGTCGGGCACGACGGCGTCGAACGCGCGCAGCCACTCGCCGTCGTTCGTGCCAGGCGGCAGCGCGACGTTGACGCTGGTGCCGCGCCCCTCGCCCTCCCCCACCTCGTCGGGGAAGCCGGTGCCGGGAAACAGGTACGTGCCCGTCTCGTGCAGCGACACCGTGAGGACGCGCGGGTCGGCGTAGAACGCCGCCTGCACGCCGTCGCCGTGGTGGACGTCCACGTCCACGTACGCCACCCGCGTCGCGCCCGCCTGCAGCAGCCACGCGATCGCGACGGCCGGGTCGTCGTAGACGCAGAAGCCGCTGGCCCGGCCGGGCATCGCGTGGTGCAGGCCGCCGGCGATGTTCACGGCGTGCTGCGCGCTCCCCTCCCAGACCGCGCGCGCCGCCTCGACGCTGGCGCCGGTGACCAGCGCGGCGGCCTCGTGCATCCCCCGGAACACCGGGTTGTCTCCTGAGCCGAGGCCGTACCGCGCGCCGAGCCGGCCCATCAGGTCGTCGGGCGCGCGCTTCACCGCCTCGATGTAGTCGCGGTCGTGGACCAGCTCCAACGTCTCCTGCCCCGACGACGACGGGGCGCGGACCGTGACGCCAGGCCGGGACAGCACGCCGAGGTCGCGGGCGAGCGCGACGGTGAGCTCCAGCCGGAGCGGGCGCAGCGGGTGGTCGCGGCCGAAGTCGTACGACGCGAACACGTCGTCCCACAGCACCAGCACCGACTCGCTCATCGCGCTCGACGCTACGTCAGATCGACTCGCCGCGCCGCCCGCCCGGGCACGGCGTGGCGCGTTGCGCGGCTCCGGCGCGCGTGCCACCTTTTGCGACCCCTACCTCCTAAGGAGCACCCATGCGCCTCCCCCGTCTCCCGCGTGCGGTCGTCGCGGCCACCGCCCTCGCCTGGTCGCTCGGCGCGGCCGAGGCCAGCGCCGCGCAGACCCTCGCGTTCACGTTCGTCATCCCGTGCAACACCGGCTCGATGACCACCCCCGCGGGCATCACGCTCCCGAGCGGCCGGTACCTCGTAACCGTCGCCGGCGCGTGCAGCGTCAACCTCACCGACAGCTTCTCCACCACCGTGCCCGGCACGCCGTGCACGGCGCCCGTCGTGGGCACGATCCCGTGCACCTCGCCGGTCCCGGTCAACAACGTGCCCGGCCCGCTGTGCCGCGTCACGAACGGCACCGTGACCGTCAACGGCTGCTACGGCACGACGACCTGGGTCGGCTGCGGCGGGCACCGCATCACCATCAACGGCGCGTGCGTCAACGGCCCGGCGGCCACCGTCTGGTTCGGCGGCGGCCCGATGACCGCGACCTTCAACGACAGCAACTACGCGGACAACGCCGGGGCGTTCGTCGTGACCGTGGCCTGGACGCCGCTGTAACGCCTACTCGCTGCGCAGCGCGTCGACCGGGTCCATCCGGCCGGCGCGCCGCGCAGGGAAGACGCCGAAGAACAGCCCGACCGCGACGGAGACGCCGAACGCCAGCGCCACCGACCACCACGCGATGACGGCCGGCAGCGGCGACACCGAACGCACCAGCACCGCGCCGCCGGTGCCGATGAGGATGCCGACGACACCACCCACCGAGGTCAGCACCACCGCCTCGATGAGGAACTGCAGCAGGATGTCGCGCTGCCGCGCGCCGACCGCCTTGCGCAGCCCGATCTCGCGGGTCCGTTCGCGGACGCTGACCAGCATGATGTTGCTGACGCCGACGCCGCCGACCAGCAGGCTGATCGCCGCGATGGCGGCGAGCACCAGCGTCAGCAGCCCCAGGATCTTGCCGACCGCGCCGAGGATCTGGGTCTGCGTGACGGCGCTGAACGTCTCCCCTGGATGGCGTTCCTTCAACGAGTCCGTGATCCGGGTGCCGAGCGCGTCGATGCCCTTCGTCGTCGGCGCCTTCACGGCGAGCGCGTCCACGCGCTGCGTGTTGAGGAGGCGTTGCGCGGCGGTGATCGGGATGTGCACGTCCTCGTCCCTGTCGACGCCGAACGCGCTGCCCGTCTCCTCGAACACGCCGATCACCCGGAACCGCACGCCGGCCACCGTGAGCTGCCGGCCGAGCGGGTCGCGGTCACCGAAGAGCTGCCGCGCCGTGCTCGACCCGAGCACCGCCACCCGGCGGCGGGTGTCGACATCGCTGCGCCTGATGTACGACCCCCGGGCGACCGGCCGGTCGAACACCAGCGGCACCGTCTCGTTGGTGCCCTGCACGGTCACGAACACCTCGCGGTTGCCGACCCGCGCCAGCTCCCCGGACGACACCGTCGCCGCGACGCGGCGGCGGTCGCCCACCACGCGCGCGACGCCGTCCACGTCGTTGAGGGTGAGCCGGGAGACGGTCGGCGCGGCGCCGAACGAGAACTCGCCGGGGACGACGAGCAGCAGGTTGGAGCCGAGCCCCTGGACCTCCGACTCGACCTCCTGCTTGGCGCCGGTGCCGATGCCGACCAGCAGCACGACGGCGGCCACGCCGATGACGACGCCGAGCATGGTGAGCGCGGACCGCAGGCGGTTGGCGCGCAGCGCGTCGAACGCCACCCGCCACGCCTCGCCGAGCCTCACGACGCAGCCTTCCGGGGGCGCGCCCTGCGCGGCTTAGCGGGCGGGTCCTCGCGCAGCTCGCCGTCGCGCACGTGCACGACGCGGCGGGCGCGGGCGGCGACCTCGGGGTCGTGCGTGACCAGCACGACGGCGACGCCGCGCTCGGTGTTCAGGCGGTCGAGCAGCGCGAGCACCTCGGCGCCGTTGCGCGAGTCGAGGTTGCCGGTCGGCTCGTCGGCGAGCAGCACGCCGGGGTCGCCGACCAGCGCCCGGGCGATCGCGACCCGCTGCTGCTCGCCGCCGGAGAGCTGGTTCGGCCGGTGGTCGAGCCGGTGCGCCATCCCGACCGACGCCAACGCCGCGGCGGCGCGTTCGCGACGTTCCCGGCGGGCGACGCCGCGGTAGACGAGCGGCATCGCGACGTTGCCGAGCGCGGACGTCCTGGCCAGCAGCTGGAACGACTGGAAGACGAAGCCGATGGTCTCGTTGCGGACCTTCGCCATCGCGTCGGAGGACAGCGTCGCGACGTCCACGCCGCCGAGCCGGATGGTCCCTGACGTGGGGCGGTCGAGCCCCCCGAGCAGGTGCATGAGCGTGGACTTGCCGGAGCCGGAGGGGCCCATGATGGCGACGTAGCCGCCCTCCTCGACGGCCAGCGAGACCCCGCGCAACGCCTCGACCGAGACGCCGTCGAGGTCGTACCGCTTCACGACGTCGACCGCCTCGAGGACGGCGGTCACGGCACCCGGTCGCCCTCGGTCACGACGTCCGCGCCGCGCACCACGATGGTGTCGCCCTCGGCCACGCCGTCGCGCACCTCGACCATGTCGTCGCCCTGCGCGCCGAGCCGCACGACCCGCGCCCGCGCGCGGCCGCCGGCGACCAGCCAGACCGCGTCGCGGCTGCCCTGCCTGATCACGGCGGCGGCCGGTACGGCGAGGGCGCCGGTCGCCGACCGCACCCGCAGGTCGGCCACCGCGCTCATCCCCGGGCGCGGCCGCGGCGCCGGGGCGCCGTCCGGCTGCGTGCCGGGCCCGAGCGACAGCCGGACGCGGTACGTCACGCCGCCGCGCGCCGACTCGGTCGGCGCCAGGTCCACCGCGGTCACGGTCGCGGTGTAGCGGGCGCCGGGAACGGCGTCCAGCTCGACGTCCGCGCGGACGCCCTTCTCGACGAGGAACACGTCGGTCTCGTCCACCGACGCGACGAGGTGCACGGCGGTCAGGTCGAAGACCGTCACCAGCGGCGTGCCCTTCTCGACCGGCGCGCCCACGACGATCTCGGCGGTCGTCACCGAGCCGCTCGACCCGCCGCCGCCGAGCGCCGCCTCGGCCTGGCCGCGTACCGACTCCGGAAGTGAGCCGACGAGCGCGCCGAGCTCGTCGCCGCCGTTGCCGCCGCCCTCGCCGCCGAGCTGCACGGTGCCGCTGATCGGCGCGCGGACGAGCAACGCCGCCACGGTGGCCTGCGCCGCCGCGACCGCCGCGCGGGTCTGGATCCGCTGCGCCTCGCCGATCGCCGCGATGGCCGCCGAAGCGGAGCCCACGCCGCGTTCCAGCGAGCGCAGCGCCTCGATCGAGCGCTCCCGCGCCTCGGCGTAGCGCGCCTCGGCCTCGCGCACCTCGCGGCGCGCCTGCTCGCGGCGTTCGCGCGGCGCCTGCTCGGCGGCGGCCCGGGCGGCGGCGAACGCCGCGGCGGCCGCGGCGTCCACGTTCGCCTGCAGGCCGGTCAGCGACGGGGTCGTCGGGCGCGGCACCGCGGCGGCGGCCTTGGCGTCCGCCTCGCGGGCGCGCCGCAGGCGTTCCTGGGCGGCCGGGGAGGACACGCGGAGCAACGGCTGCCCGGCGACGACGCGATCGCCGTCGGCGGCGAGCACCTCGGCGATGGTGCCCTCGGCCGGCGCGGACACGCTCGACTGCGCGCGGGCCGCGACGGTCGCGGGGGCGTTGACGATCTCGACGACGTCGGCGCGGCCGACGGTGGCCGTCTCGACGGCCGGACGGGAGTCACCGGTGCAGCCGGCCAGCAGGGCGACGCCGGTGGCGAGCCCCAGCAGGGTGCGCCACCGGGTCATGCCCCGAGTCTACGAACCGCCCGCCGAACCGGCAGTGCGGGCGCACGGCGGGCGTGGCCCGGATTCCGCCGCCCGTCACGCCGAAACTGCCAGTGCCGCCGAGCACCCGAAGGTGGTCGGCGGCACTGGCAGCTGGTGCGTGTGGCGCGAGCGCTACGCCTTGTACGGCATCCCGGTCACCTTGGCGGCCGACACGACGTGCGCCGCCCAGTCCGGGCGCTTGAGCTGCCGCGCCGCCTTCTGCAGCGCCACGATCGCGTCGTTGAACTCCGCCGACGGCGTGAGCAGCTCGTGCGAGGTGAGCAGCAGCTTGAGGACGTTGTCGGACTTCTGGTTCGTCGTCCGGCCCATCTTCGCGCGCAGCCGCCACAGGAACGACGACCACAGCTCGCCGTCGGCGTGCACGCTGTCCGTCGCCGACGTCTCGCTCGTCATGTCCTTCGGGTAGCGCTTCTTGCTGTCGGCGCGGCGCAGGCACGGCGGGTTCTTCGTCGAGTACGACGTGGCGTCCCAGTCGGCGATGCAGACGTCGCCGTAGCCGCGGCTGACGCGGGCGTAGTACGCCGCGGCGAGGAAGTCGCCGAAGCCCTCGCCCATCGCGCCGCCCTCGTGCGTGTCGCCCCAGCCGGGGACCTGCGCGTCGTGCACCGCGTGGCCGTACTCGTGGATGATCACTTCGGCGTCCTCGGCGTCGTCCACGCCGCCGGTGCCGAACGCGATGACGTCGTTCGCCGGCTGGTAGAAGCTGTTGTCGAACGTCTCGATGCGGATCGTGATGAGGTTCTGCGGCTCGTCGTTGACGCCCTTCTCGCGCTTGGTGCTGAAGCCGAGCGACTGGAAGTAGCGCTGGATCGCGTCCACGTGCGCGTACGCCATCGTCGTCTCGAAGCCGGGCTCGAAGCGCTTGAACGCGAACTTGCCGGTCGTGCTCGCGGGCAGCGTCGGGCCGTAGACGTCTGCCCACGGGCCGGTCAGCTTGCCGGCCAGCAGGTCATCGGCGTCGAGGCCCTTGAGCGGCAGCTTGCGCATCTGCTTGTCGAGCTCGTCGCTCGGCAGGTCGGTGTCGACGCCGAGCTGGTCCACGCCCGGCTGGCGCACCTTGTTGTCGCGCGCGGTGACGATCGGGTTCGGGAGGAACGCCGTGGCCTCGCCGTCGACGTACTTGTTGTCGTCGCGGATGGCGAGCGGCGCGCCGTTGGCGGCCGCGAGGTCGAACGTGCGGGCGGCGCTCGTGGTCAGCACGGCGACGCGGTACGCGTCGACGAGCCGGCCGCCGTTCTCGACGAGCATCCGCCGCGCGGTGCCGGGGACGACCGGGCGGCCGCCGGCGGCGGCGTTCGCGACGGCGGTCGCGGTCTCCGCCGAGATGGCGGTGGCGCCGGGGGCGCCGAGCAGGTCGGAGTCCTGCGCCGCGACCTGGATCACGCGGCCGTCCGCGATCGTCACGAGCGCGTGGGTGCGCTCGACGGGCACGCCGCCGCGCACCTCGGCGCCGCGCACGTGCACGCCGATCAGCGACTTTCGCACGGAGTCGAAGCGGAAGTCGCGCGCGTCGACGCCGAGCGGGCCGGCGTAGGTGCGCAGCGCCTTCGCGGCGACGGCGAGCGGGTCACCCTTCGCCGGGGCGAGGTCGCCGTAGACGACGCCGTCGGAGACTGACTCGATACGCCCGAGCGGCTGGGAGCCGGCAGTGGCGGGGAGGGCGACGGAGGCGAGTGCGGCGGCCGTCACGCCGGCGAGGATGCGTCGGTTCACTACCCGTACTTCGCGCGCGACGGGCGGGAATCCTTCACGCGTCCTCGCGGCTGCCCGTATTGCCCCGTTCCGTGCGCTGGAACATCACGAACAGCGCCACCAGCGGCGGCCCGACGAGCACCGCGGCCACCACCATCGTGACCAGCAACGGCTTGAGCGCGGCCGGCGACGCCGCCGCCTCGACGACCGTGAAGTCCGGCTCCAGCAGGTAGGGGTACTGGCCGACCCCCCAGCCCCAGATGACCGCGGTGACGGCGACGGCGGCGGCGATCCTGGCGAGCGTGTAGTCGCGGCGGGTGAGCAGCACCAGCGAGGCGACGCCGGCGACGCCCGAGGCGACCATGAGCGGCAGGGCCCGGCCGGTGAGTCCGTCGAACAGCTTCGGCGCGTCGGCCGCCAGCACCGCGACGCCGGCGAGCGCGAACGCGCCCATGACGACGCCCGTCACGATCGCGCGCGCCCGGAACCCCTCCGCCAGGTCGTCGTCGCCGTCGCGCCGGGCGTCGCCGCAGAGGTAGACGGCCGCGAGGTACGCGCAGACGCCGACCGCCATCGTGCCGCCCAGGACGGAGGTCGGGTTCAGCCAGGAGGTGACGACGTCGCCGCGGGCGGTGCCGGGCGGGACCCGGCCGCTCGCCACCGCGCCCGCGACCGTGCCCAGAAAGAACGGCGTGATCACGCTGCTCGTCGCGAACGTCGCCCCGAACAGCCGCTTCAGGCTCACCTCGGACACCGACTTGCGGAACGCGAACGCGCTCCCGCGCAGGATCACGCCGAACGCCGCCAGCGTCAGCGGGACGTAGAGCGTGGACATGATCGCCGCGAACGCCGTGGGGAAGCCGGTCCAGAGCGTCACGAGCACGAAGATCAGCCAGACGTGGTTGGCCTCCCACACCGGGCCGATCGAGTGCTCGATGAGCGTGCGCTGCGGCGCGCCCTTCTTCGCCCCGCCCGCGACGAGGTCCCAGAAGCCGGCGCCGAAGTCGGCGCCGCCGAGCAGCGCGTACGCCGTCAGCCCGACCCACATCGCGGCCAGGACGAGGTCGGCGGCGCTCATGTCATCGGCTCCGCGGCGGCCGGGTCCACGTGCGGCTCGCGCGGCAGCGCGGCGAGCCGGCGCAGGACGTACACCGTCGCGACGGTGAGCGCGGTGTAGATCACGATGAGCGCGTAGTAGCCGTACCGGATCCCCGGCGCGCTGGTCACCGCCTCCGACGTGCGCATGACGCCGTAGACGATCCACGGCTGCCGGCCGACCTCGGTGACGATCCACCCGGCTTCCAGCGCGACCGCCGCGCCCGGCCCGGCGAGCAGCGCCGCCACCATGAACAGCCGCGACCTCGGCAGGTCGCGTCGCCGCCACCAGGCGAACGCGTACCAGATCGTCAGCACGACGAAGCCGGTCCCGATCGCCACCATCACCTGGAACGCGATCCGCACCGGCAGCACCGGCGGCCGGTCCTCGGGCGGCACGCTGTCCAGCCCGATCACCTCGGCGTTGGGGTCGTGGTGCGCGAGCACCGAGAGCCCCTTCGGGATCTCGATCACCCCGCCGACGGTGAGCGGGGCGCCGCGCTGGGTGCGTTCGAGGCCCTCGATCGCCGCGAGCTTGACCGGCTGGCGTTCGGCGAGGAACCGCGCCGCCCAGTCGCCGACGACGACCTGGGGGATGGTGAAGACCGCCGCGAACGTGAACGACACGAGGAACCCGAGCCTGGTGTACCGGTCGCGCCGCCCCCGCAGCCACGACCACGCGTAGACGCTGGCGACGCCGAAGCCCGAGACGAGGTACGCCGCCAGGATCATGTGCGTCGTCTCGACCGGCGTGGCCGGGTTGAACATCGCGGCCACCGGGTCCGGGTCCACAACCCGCGTGCCCTCCAGCCGGAAGCCGGTCGGCTGGTTCATCCACGCGTTCGCGGTGACGACGAACCACGCGCTGGCCAGGCCGCCGAGCACGACCGGCACGCCGCAGAGCAGGTGCACGCGGCGCGGCAGCCGGTCCCAGCCGTACAGGTAGATGCCGAGGAAGATCGCCTCGACGAAGAACGCGATCCCCTCGATGGCGAACGGCAGCCCGATCACCTCGCCGAACCGGCCCATCAGCCCCGGCCAGAGGATGCCGAGCTCGAAGCTGAGGATGGTCCCCGACACCGCGCCGACCGCGAACAGCACGGCCAGCGCCTTCGCCCAGCGGCGGGCGAGGGTGTCGTACGTCATGTCGCCGGTCCGGTGCGCGCGCCACTCGGCGATCAGCACGAGGACGGGGAAGCCGACGCCGAAGCAGGCGATGACGATGTGCCAGCCGAGCGACAGCGCCATCTGCATGCGGGCGCTGAACAGGTCCGGCTCGAAGGCGAGCACCTCCACGTCCCCGACCCTATGCCCGGCGTCGCGGACCGGCCCGCCGGGCGTTACGCGTGCGGCTGCATCGGCGGGCAGACCGAGCCCTTCGGGCCGGCCAGGCGTTCGAAGTGCCACGGCTCGTTGGCGTAGCGCCGGCACAGGCCGAACCGCACACCGTGGCGCGCCAGCCAGTCCGCACCGCTCGGCGGCGCGACGTCGACCGCCTCGCCGCGCACGTGCGCGGACTCCTCCGGCGGCAGCACCCAGCGCCGGGCGGCCGCGGCCGATCCGTACTTCGCCACCGCCTCGGCGTGCAGCCGGCGTTGGTGCTCGGCGCTGCGCCAACCCGACGCGACGCGCAGCTCGACGCCGTCCGCGCGGGCCGCCGCGATCGCCAGCTCGACCGAACGCCGTACCGCGGGCGTGAGGCGCGTGACGTCGCCGGTGCCGGCCGGCGCGACCGGCGCCGGGGCGCGGTCCGGAGCGGCGTCGCCGGGCGACGGCTGCGCCCGCAACGCAACCAGCACGGCCGGCCCGACGAGCAGCAGGGCCAGCGCGCGCCTCACGCGAGCCGCCGTTCGAGCGGCAGCCGGGACCGCGTGAGCAGCCCCATGACCGCGGCGACGGTGGCCGGAACCCCGACCACGGTGATCGCGAGCGCCGGCCAGGGCAGCACGAGCGGGAAGTCCGCCTGCGCCGTGACGACCGCCGCGGCCGGCACCAGCCCGGCCAGCACGCCGAGCAGGCTGCCCGCGACCGCCACGGTTGCCGCCTGCGCCATGACCAGCCGTCGGCGGACTCGCGGCGCGGCGCCGACGGCGGCGAGCGTCGCGAGGTCGGGGCGGCTGTCCGCGGCGGCCAGCCCGGTCGCGATGCCGGTCGCCGCCAGCGTGACGAACCCGGCTGCGAGCGCGAGCACGAGCAGCTCGACGTTCGTCTTCGACTCGTAGCCGCGCTCGACGTGGAACTCCACGAACGGCCCGCCGGTGAGCAGCGTCGCGGTCGCCTTCGCCTGCTCGTCGCGCGTCGGCATGCGTTCGGTGAGGACGAACGTCGCCGACGGCAACAGCGGCAGGCCGTGCCGCCTGGCGGTCTCGGGTGACATGACGACAGCGGGTGCCTCACCGAGCGGCTTCGCCTCGAACGCCACTGCGGGCACCCGCACCGTCCGAAGCGGTCGCGAGCCGTCCTGCCCGGCCGACACGAGAGCCAGCGTCACCTTCCCGTCGCGCAGCCAGCGACCGTCGAACACCACCGCGCGCCCGGCCCGCAGCGCCCCGGTCGCGGCCTCGTCGCGGCGGCCGGTCGCCCACTCCACCAGGCCGGTCGGCCCGGCCTTGATCTCGCCGGGCCGCGGCGCGTCGCGGTGGCACGCGAAGTCGTCGGGAGGGCAGTCGTACGCCTCGGGCAGCTCCAGCACCCACGCCGCGCACGGCTCGCTGGAGCAGGCCGAGGCGACGGCGAACGTGTCGACCCGCTCGCGCACCGGCAGCACGGCGACAGCGGCGTCGATGGACGCGGCCGGGATCGGCGTGCCATCCGGCAGCTGGGTCCCGATCCGCACCCCGCCCATCGGCATGAACGGCTCGTACGCGCGCCGGGCCTGCTCGTTCTCGCTCGCCATGTACACGGACAGCGCGACGCTGCCCGCGACCGCGGCGACGACCGCGGCGACGGCCGGCCCGGTGCGCGACCGGTGCCGGGCGGCGTCGCGGGCGGCGAGCCGCAACGACAGCGGCAACCGACCGGCGATCCGGCCCAGCGACGACACGACGGCAGGCGCGCACACCACGAACCCGAGCTCGGCGATCGCGGCGCCGACCATGACGAGGAGGAAGTCGTTGCCCGGCTGGTACATGACGACGTCACCCTCCAACCGGACCGGTTGGAACGCCCGGCGCGCCGCCCAGAACGCCAGCGCCGTCCCGATCCCGATCGCCACGAGCCCGGCGATCGGCACCCGCTTCCGCAGCCGCGGCTCGCCGCGCCGGCCGGTGAGCCCGGCGATGACGGGGAAGCGGGACGCCGCGCGGGCGGGCAGCAACGCCGCGACCAATGCGGTGCCGGTCGCGAGCAGCACGATCCCGCCGAGCTCCAACGGCCGCAGGTCGAGCGGGCCGAGCAAGGACCCCGACAGCCGGCCGAGCACCGGCCGGAGCAGCACGACGCCGAGGACGCCCCCCACGACGCCGAGGACACCGGCGATGCCACCGAGGACGACCGCCCCCGCGAGCACGACCCGGCGGACGTCCTTGCGATCGCCGCCGGTCGCCGCGACCAGCGCCAGCTCGCGCCGGCGGCGGCGCGCTCCGACCGCGAACGCCGTACCCGCGAGCAGCACGATCTCCAGCGCGGCGAGGCCGGCGACGAGGACGACCGCGCCGATGCCGGCCGCGTCGGTGTAGTTGCCGTCGTCGTACGACGGCGGGTCGAGCACCCACGGCCGGGGTTTGACCAACAGCCCGAGTCTGTTGAGCGACGGCACCAGCGCGACGGCGTCGGCACCGTCCGGCAGGTCCACCGCCCAGGCCCGGCTGACGAATCGCTCGGCGGCGGCGGGCGGGAGCGGCGCGGCGGGGGGGACGAACGCGCGCTGCGCCGAGAGGTTCGACGGGGCGACCACCACGCCGGTGACGCGGAACGGCCGGCCCGCCACCGTCACGGTGTCGCCCGGCTCGACCCGGAGGTCGCGCGCTGCGCGTTCGGACAGTGCGGTCTCGCCGGCCGCCCGCGGCAGGGTCCCGGCTCGCACCCTGACCAGGCCGTCGGCGAGCGGGTCGAGCAGGTCCACCTGCTCCGCCTCGCCGTAGACGGCGCGGCCTGGGACCTCCAGCGTGACCGGACTGACCGTCGTGCGCGGCGCGACGCGCGCACCCGGCGGCAGCACGCGGGCGGGGTCCGGCACCGTGTCCGACGTCGCGGCCGACTCGAAGTCGGAGCCGTAGCCGTACAGCCCCTCCTGCCTGATGGGCCCGCCCCACACGACGGTGGCGACGAGGTCGGCGGCGCCGAGCTCCCGCCGCGCCACCTCCGAGCGTGGCAGCTGCCCGGTGCGCACCGCGACGTCGGCGAACGACAGCGCCAGCATCGGCACGCCGATCATCGCGACGACGAGCGCGCTGCGCCCCTTCGAGCGGCGTGCCTCCCGGCGGGCGATGCGCAGCGCGGCGCGCCACGCGCTCATCGCGCGCGCTCCTCGAGCAGCAACGACTCCGGCGGCAGTACGGGACCGGCCTGGTCGACCACCCGGCCGTCGCGCAGGAACACCACGCGGTCCGCCCACGCCGCGTGCCGCGCCTCGTGCGTGACGAGGACACCGGCCACGCCCGCGTCGCACCGCGCGCGGAGCAGCCGTAGCACCGCCTCGCCGGTCTCGGAGTCCAGCGCGCCGGTCGGCTCGTCGGCGAGCACGATGCGCCGTTCGCCGACCAGAGCGCGGGCGATCGCGACCCGCTGCTGCTGGCCGCCGGACATGTCGTCCGGGAAGCGGCCGGCCAGGTCGGCGATGCCTACCTCGTCCAGCGCGCGCTCGGCGTCGGCGCGCGCGGTTCGCCACGGCACGCCGTCGAGCTCGCGCGGCAGCGCGACGTTCTCCGCGGCGGTGAGCGCCGGGATCAGGTTGAAGTCCTGGAAGACGTAGCCGACCGCGCGGCGGCGCAGCCTGGCCAGCGCCGGCTCGTTCAGCGTCCCGAGGTCGGTGCCCTCGACGACGACCCGGCCGCCGGTCGGCCGGTCCAGCCCGCCGGCCAGGTGCAGCAGCGTGGACTTGCCCGACCCGCTCGGCCCCATGACCGCGATCAGCTCGCCGGGCTCGACCGCCAGCGACACCCCGTGCAGCGCCCAGACCTCGGCCGCGCCCGCGCCGTGCACCCGCGTGACCTCGTGCAGCTCCAGCAACGCGCTCATCGCACGCCCCCCTTCCGTCGCGACGCCCGGACCGGCGCCGGAGCAGGTGGCGGCGCAACCCGGGCCGCCGGCCGGTGGCGCGCCAGCCGCGCCTCGCAGTGGTCGAGCCAGCGCACCTCGGCCTCCGCCTGGAACACCAGCGAGTCGAGGACGAGCAGCCAGGCCAGGTCGTCGTCGCTGCCGCGCGCCTTCAGCCGCGTGTACTCCTGCAGCGCGCGCACCGTGTCGGTGCGCTGCGCCTGGATGACCGCGCGCACGTCCACGCCAGGCACGGTCACGGCCAGCGCCAGCTTGATGGCCAGCTCGTCGCGCGGCGGTCGCTCCCTGTCCACCGGCGTCGTGAACCACCGGCGGACCTCGTCGCGGCCCTTCGCCGTGAGCGCGTAGAACGCATGCCCCTCGCCGTCGCTGCCGGCCGCCTCGACCAGCCCGTCGCGCTCCAGCCGGGTCAGTGTCGTGTAGACCTGGCCGACGTTGAGCGGCCACGCGCCACCGGTGCGCGCCTCGAACTCACTGCGCAGCTGGTAGCCGTACCGCGGCTCCTCGTCGAGCAGCGACAGCAGTGCCTGGCGGATCGACATACCGCGTATGTATACGCAGTATGCAGCGTGCCGTCAACGCCCGTGGGTAGACCACTGACGACCCCTACCTCCGGAGGAACCCCATGCGCCGTCTCCTGCTCTCCGCCGCCGCGCTCTCGATCGCGGCACTTCCGGTCGCGCCCGCGCAAGCGGGTCCGGCCGTCTGCGTCGTCACCGCGGGCTTCCCGGTCTGCGCCGGCACCTGCCGGGCCGGCGACCCGATCACGGTCGTCGCCGCGCCGTTCAGCTCCACCGGCACGGCCTCGTGCGGCGGTACGACCGTGAGCTGCACGGCGTTCAAGGTGCCGTGCACCGACAGCGGCACCGCGAGCGGGTCGGGCGCGCTCCAGTGCAGCGGCAGCGCTCCGGTCGTGATCTGCATCGTCGGGATCGCCGCCCGCTGACGCGGCTACTCGTGGCCTGACGCGAGCTCCTGCGAACGGTCCCGCGCCGCCTCGATCGCGGCGATCAGGGCGGCGCGGACCGAGTGCTTCTCCAGCTCGCGGACGGCGTTGATCGTCGTGCCGGCCGGCGACGTCACGGCCTCGCGCAGCTTGACCGGGTGCTCGCCCGAGTCGCGCAGCATCAGGGCGGACCCGAGGGCGGTCTGCACGATGAGGTCGTGCGCGACCTGGCGCGGCAGTCCGAGCAGGATGCCGGCGTCGGTCATCGCCTCGACGAGGTAGAAGAAGTACGCCGGTCCGCTGCCCGACAGCGCCGTGACTGCGTCCTGCTGCGCCTCGGGGACGCAGATGGTCTTGCCGACCGGTCGTAGCAGCTCCTCGGTCAGTGTCAGGTGCGCCTCGCTCGCGTGGCTGCCCGCACTGGTCGCAGACATCGCCTCGTCGACCAGCACCGGGGTGTTGCTCATGACGCGTACGACGGGAGTGCTCGGCTGCAGCGCGGCTTCGATCGTCTCGGTCGTGATGCCCGCCGCCATCGAGACGACGAGCCGGTCGGCCGGGACGGTGTCCGCGAGCTCAGTCAGCAG
>DATLNJ010000041.1:0-42831 GCA_035536815.1 Frankiaceae bacterium | reverse complement strand
GACGAAAGTACGCTCCATCCGCACCGGGACCTCCCGCAATTGTTGGCTCTACCGGCCGGAGTCCAACTCCGACCGGCAACCCACGACAACTTGCGAGTGAGGTCCCGGCCCTACGACCCGGCGCCCTCATACCGTCTAAAGCGACAAAGGAGCCCTAGCCGGACCGGGACCCCACCCGGCGGAGCCTTAGCCGGGCCGGGACCCCACCCGGCGCGGAAAGAGCGCTCAGTCGCGGACCAGCTTGCGGTAGGTGACGCGATGGGGGCGCGCCGCCTCGGGGCCGAGCCGCTCGACCTTGTTCTTCTCGTAGTCGGCAAAGTTCCCCTCGAACCAGAACCACCGCGCCGGCTCCTCCTCGGTCCCCTCCCACGAGAGCATGTGGGTGGCGACCCGGTCGAGGAACCACCGGTCGTGGGAGATGACCACGGCGCAGCCGGGGAACTCCAGCAGCGCGTCCTCCAGCGACCGCAGCGTCTCGACGTCGAGGTCGTTCGTCGGCTCGTCGAGGAGGAGGACGTTGCCGCCGGCCTTCAACGTCAGCGCCAGGTTGAGCCGGTTCTGCTCGCCGCCGGAGAGGACGCCGACCGGCTTCTGCTGGTCCGGCCCCTTGAAGCCGAACGAGCCGACGTACGCCCGCGACGGCATCTCGCGGTTGCCGACCTTGATGTGGTCGAGCCCGTCCGAGACGATCTCCCAGACGTTCTTGTTCGGGTCGAGGCCGCCGCGCGACTGGTCGACGTACGAGATCTGCACGGTCGGGCCGATGGTGACGACGCCGCCGTCCGGCTGCTCCTCGCCGATGATCGTTTTGAACAGCGTCGTCTTGCCGACGCCGTTCGGGCCGATGATGCCGACGATCCCGCCGGGCGGCAGCGAGAACGACAGGTCCTCGATGAGGATCCGGTCGCCGAAGCCCTTCACGAGGCCCTTGGCCTCGATGACCGTCGAGCCGAGCCGCGGGCCGGGCGGGATGTTGATGCCCTCCGGGTCGTAGGGCTTCGACTTCTCGGCCTCGGCGGCGAGCTCCTCGTACCGCGACAGTCGCGCCTTCGACTTCGCCTGCCGGGCCTTCGGGTTCGAACGCACCCACTCCAGCTCGCGTTCGAGCTCCTTCTTCCGCTTGGCGTCCTTCTGGCCCTCGACCTTGAGGCGCGCGGACTTGGTCTCGAGGTAGGTCGTGTAGTTGCCCTCGTACGGGTAACAGCGGCCGCGGTCGATCTCCAGGATCCACTGCGCGACGTTGTCCATGAAGTACCGGTCGTGGGTGACGGCGAGAACGGTGCCCGGGTACTTCTCCAGGTGCTGCTCCAGCCAGAGCACCGACTCCGCGTCGAGGTGGTTGGTCGGCTCGTCGAGCAGCAGCAGGTCCGGCTGTTCGAGGAGCAGCTTGCACAACGCCACCCGGCGCCGTTCGCCACCGGAGAGCACCGAGACGTCGGCGTCGCCCGCAGGCAGCCGTAGCGCGTCCATCGCGAGGTCGAGCTGCGCGTCGAGCTCCCAGACCTCGTAGTGGTCGAGCTTCTCCTGCAGCTCGCCCATCTCGGCGAGCAGCGTCTCCATCGTGTCCGGGTCGGCCTCGCCGAGCTGGTCCGAGATGGCGTTGAAGCGCTCCATCCAGCCGCGCTTCTCGGCCACCGCGGCCTCGACGTTGCCGCGCACGTCCTTGGTCTCGTCGAGCTTCGGGTCCTGCGAGAGCAGGCCGACGCTGTAGCCGGGCGAGAGGCGGGCGTCGCCGTTGGACGCGTGATCCTCCCCCGCCATGATCCGCAGCACGGTGGACTTGCCGGCGCCGTTCGGGCCGACGACGCCGATCTTCGCGCCGGGCAGGAACGCCAGCGTGACGTCGTCGAGGATGACCTTGTCGCCGTGCGCCTTGCGCACCTTCTGCATCGTGTAGATGAACTGCGCCATGCGCCCATCCTGCCAGCAGGCGTCCGGTACGGCCGCGCCGAAGGATCACCGCATGCCCCGCCGCTACGCCCTCGCCGCCGTCGCGGCTGTCGCGCTCGCCGCGCCGACCGCCGTGGCGTACCCGGCTACGCCGCTGACGACGTACAGCACCTCGCCGAACGTCCGCCTCCTCGCGAACATCCCGACCGGGGTCGGCGTGGGCGGCAAGTTCTCCGGCGGCTACTACTTCCACACCACCGCCCGCTCGACCGGCTACCGCGGCCCGAGCGGCGACGCCGTCTCCGACGGCGGGCTTTGGGTGTTCGACGTCGAGAACCCCGAGGCACCCACGGTCGCCGCGCACGTTCCGTTGCCGCTGTGGCAGAACGAGGACGTCGACCTCTCGCCCAAGCGGAAGATCCTGCTCATCGCGCTGGACCGCCGCACCTCGACCGCGCCCGCGCCCGTTCCCGTCGACAGCCCGCAGCTGCCCGGCGTGCTGTTCGTCTACGACATCGCCGAGCCGACCCGGCCGGTGCTGCGCTCCGCGCTGCCGCTGCCCGCGGAGGTCGGCACGAAGGACGGCAAACGGCTGCACGGCGCGGGCCACACCGCGAGCTGCGTCCTCGACTGCACGTACGCCTACGTCTCCGGCGCGCGCGACGGCTCGGTCCTCGTCGTCGACCTGCGCGACCCGGACGACCCGAAGGTCGCGGGCACCGTCGCGACCCCTGCCGGGCGCGCGCACAAGGCGTACGACCCCGGCCTGGTCCACGACGTCAGCACCGACGCGTACGGCAACGTCTGGATGGCCGGCACCGGCGGCACCGCGATGTACGCGCCGGTGAGGGACCCGCTCGAGCCGCGGCTGCTCGCCGTCACGACGACCGCCGACAACGACCGCACCAACCAGGTCATCCACCACAACGTCACCCGCCTCGACCGCCACCACGTGCTGCTCAGCGAGGAGGCGTTCAACGGCTGCGGCGCCGCCGACCCGTGGTCGGACGAGCCGCAGGGCGGCCGCTTCCAGACCTGGCGGATCGACCGCGACACGAAGCGGCTGGTACCGCTCGCGCTGTTCTCGAAGAGGGTCGACGGCGTCCGGACCTGCTCCAGCCACTGGATGGATGTCAACCGGCACGACGTCGTCGCGGACGCGTTCTTCGAGGCCGGCACCCGCTTCTTCGACGTGACCGACCCGACCCGGCTCCGGCAGGTCGGCTGGTTCCGGCCGGACGACGGCGCGGCCGGCCAGGCGCAGTACGTGCCCGGCCGCCCGGACCTCGTCTACGTCTCCGACTACCTGCGCGGCCTCGACATCCTCAAGATCGACGGCGGCGGCGCGGGCGCGCGCACCGTGGTCGAGAGAGCGACGGCCCCCGCGGCCCGGCCGCTCATCAGGTTCGAGCCGAGCGCCGACCTCGGCTACGCCTGCCCGGTCCCGGTCCGGATCGGCTGACCCGGCAGGCGTTCCGGCCGGCCGTGGCGAAGGACACGCGCATGTCCCGACGCCTGCCCCTCGCCGTGCTCGCCGCGCTCGCGCTCACGACGCCCGTCGCCCGCGCGCTGCCGCCGACGCCGTTGACCGAGTACAGCACCTCGCCGAACGTCCGCCTGCTCACCAACGTCCCCACGGGCGTCGGCGTGGGGGGCAAGTTCTCCGGCGGCTACTACTTCCAGACCACCGCCCGCGCGGGCGGCTACGGCACGCCGGACGGCGTCTCCGACGGCGGCCTCTGGGTCTTCGACGTCAAGAACCCGGAGTCGCCGCAGCTCGCCGCGCACCTGCCGTTGCCGATCTGGCAGAACGAGGACGTGGACCTGTCGGCGAAGCGCAAGGTGCTGCTCATCTCGGCCGACCGCCGCCGGCCGGCCGCCCAGACGCCGACCGCGCCCGGGGTGCTCTTCGTCTACGACATCGCCGAGCCGACCCGCCCGGTGCTGAAGTCGGCGTTCCCGCTCCCGGCCGAGGTCACCGACGCCTCGGGTGCGGCCGTCGGCGGCGCCGGCCACGTCGCGAACTGCATCCTCGACTGCCGGTACGCCTACGTCACCGGCGCCCGGCACGGCCAGCTGCTCGTCGTCGACCTCGCCGACCTCGCGGCGCCGAAGGTGCTGGGCTACGTCAAGACCCCCGCCGGCACCACCACCAAGGCGTTCCCGTCGAGCACGCACGACGTGCACACCGACAAGTACGGCAACGTCTGGGTGGCCGGCTCCGGCGGCACCGCGATGTACGCGCCGATCAAGGACCCGCTCAAGCCGAAGCTGCTCGCGGCCACGACCGCCGCGGACAACCGGCGGACCAACCACCTGATCCACCACAACACCATGCGGCTCGACAAGACGACCGTCCTCATCGGCGAGGAGGCGTTCAACGGCTGCGGCGCCGACGAGCCGGCCGCGCACGACGACCCGCAGGGCGGCCGCTTCCAGACCTGGCGGATCGACCTCAAGGCGAAGCGGCTGGTCCCGCTCGACCTGTTCCAGAAGGTCATCCCCGGCGTCTCGTCCTGCTCGAACCACTGGTTCGACCTCAACGCCAGCAAGGTCGTCGCCGACGCGTTCTACGCCGGCGGCGTGCGGTTCCTCGACGTGCGCAACCCGCGCAACATCCGGCAGGTCGGCTGGTTCCGCGCCAGCGACGGCGCGGCCGGGCAGGCGCAGTACGTGCCGGGCCGCCCCGACCTCGTCTACGTCTCCGACTACCTGCGCGGCCTCGACGTCATCAAGATCGACGCCGGCGGCAAGAACGCGAAGCCGGCCGCCGAGGGCGACGACGCCGTGGCGCGGGTGCCGGCCGCGAAGATCGAGTTCCGGCCGAGCGAGGACTTCGGCTACGCCTGCCCGGTGCCGGTGCTGTAGGTCGCTCACCTCCGGTCGCGCTGCCCCGGACCCTTCCCCAACTGACAGTGCCTGGGCCCCCCTTCGCCCGCAACGGCGGCACTGTCAGTTGCGGTCGGGCGGTCACGGAAAGTCGTGATCGGCGCCTGCGCGGCGTAGCGCGCGGTTGGTGGTGGAATGGGTGCAACCACCGCCGACCGGGAGGAGCGACCGATCATGCCTACGCGTCGCCTCTTCGTCGCGCTGACCCTGCTGCTCGTGGGCGTCTTCGGCGTCGGCATCGTCACTGCGCTCAACCGCTCCGCCGACGACCCTGCACCGAACGCCGCGCCGTCGCCGACCGCCCCGCCGTACGTACCGCCGCTGGAGACCGTGGACCCGACGCCGGCGCCGGACGAGACCGCCGAGCCGAGCGGCGAGCCCACCGCCGCGCCGACCACGCCGCCGGCCGGCTCCGGATCCGGAGCCGGGTCAGGCTCGGGCAGCGGCTCGGGGTCCGGCAGCGGGTCGGGCTCGGGCAGCGGCTCGGGTTCCGGGTCCGGCGGCGCGAAGCCGAACATGCCGAACACCGGCGCCCCCGCAGCGCTCGCGCTGGTCGGCGCGGCCGCGCTCGCGGTCGCGCTTGGCGTCCGCCGGGCCACCCGCTAGCGACGCGCCCGCACGCCGTTGCTGCACCTGCGCATCGTCAGCCCGCCGGAACACACCGACGCCGTCCTCGCCGTGCTGCGGGGCACCGCCGCGGCGTTCAACCTCACCCTCCAGCGCGGCGCCGCGCTCCAGCCGGCCGGTGACCTGCTCGGCTGCGACGTCGCGCGCGAGGGCGTCAACGACATCCTCACGGCGCTGCGCGACCTCGGCCTGCACCGCGACGGCTCCATCGCGGTCGAGCACATCGACCTGTCGCTGAGCGACGTGGCCGCCGCGGCGGAACGCTTCGCGCCCGGTTTCGGCAGCGACGCGGCGGTGTGGGAGGAGGTCGACGCGCGGGTCCGCGACGAGTCGGCGCTGACGGCGGGCTTCCTCGCGTTCCTCGTGGTCGCGGCGCTGATCGCGGCCGTTGGGCTGATCGAGGACTCGACCGTGCTCATCGTCGGCGCGATGGTCGTCGGGCCGGAGTTCGGGCCGATCGCGGGGCTGTCGGTCGGGCTGTTCAAGCGGCGGCTGAGCCGGGTTCGTCCGGCGCTCGCCACGCTCGCGCTCGGACTGCTCGCGGGGATCGCCGCGGCCTACCTGTTCACGCTGGCCGCCGACGCGGCCGGGCTGGTGCACGAGCGCGAACGCGCGCTGACGTCGTTCGTCGTCGAGCCGAACGCGTTCTCCGCGGTGATCGCGTTCCTGGCCGGCATCGTCGGCACGCTGTCGCTGACGCAGGCCAAGGCGGGTGCGCTGGTCGGCGTCCTCATCTCGGTCACGACGATTCCCGCGGCGGCCGCGATCGGGGTGTCGTTCGCCCTCCGCAACGTCGCCGACGCGCGCGGCGCCGCCGTCCAGCTGCTCGTCAACGTCGTGTCGCTGGTCGTCGCCGGGGTCGCGACGTTGTGGCTGCAACGCGAGGCGTGGGAACGGGTGACCAGCCGCTACCGCTCGGGCGGCTGACCCAGCAGCGACACCGGCACGTCCACCACCCGCGCGCGCAGCCACTCCCCCAGCCCCTTCGCCTGCGGGTCGGCGCGCGTCGACGACGACACGCCCTCGCCGAGCAGGCCGGGGATCACGAAGTTCACCGCGCGCAGCGTCAGGAACTCGTACCGCTCCACCGGGTACGCCGCCGTCTCCGGCAGCAGCTCGTGGAGGCGTTCGACGGTGAGGAACGCCAGCATCCAGCGCATCGCGCCGTCGCTGCGCGCCCACACGCCGAGGTTCGCGGTGCCGCCCTTGTCGCCGGACCGCGCGCCGAGCACCCGGCCGAGCGGGACGCGTTCGGTCGGCCCGTCCGGCACGTCACCCGTCCACGCGCCGGCGCCAGGTACCGGCTCGGCCGCGCCGATCGCCGGGTGCGGCACCTCGACCCGCCGCCCGTCCGCGTGCACCACGACCGGCGTGACGGCGTCTCGCGCGACGTACGCCGGGTGGTACACGCCGTACGGCGTCGCGTCGCCGGGCGGCGCGGTCATCGTGAACCCCGGGTACGACGCCAGGCCGAGCTCCACCGCCGCGCTGGAGAACGCCCGGCCGATCGGCTCCGGCGTCGCCGCCTTCACGGTCACGCGCAGGTGCGCGGTCGCCTCCTCGTTGGTGCGCGGGTCGCCCATGTCGGTCCGCGACAGCGCGTACTCCGCGTCGGGGAACTGCGGCGCGAGCTGGCGGCGCACCAGGTCCGCCTTCGCCTCCAGGTCGAGCCCGGTGAGCACGAACGTCACGGCGTTGCGGAAGCCGCCGACGACGTTGAGCGCGACCTTCAGCGTCTCCGGCGGCGGCTCCCCGCGGACGCCGGACAGCCGTACCCGGTCCGGCCCCTCCTGCGCGATGTCGATCGTGTCGAACCGCGCGACGACGTCGGGGCCGAGGTAGCGCGGCGAGCCGACCTCGTAGAGCAGCTGCGCCGTCACGGTGCCGACGCTGACCAGCCCGCCGGCACCGGGGTGCTTGGTGACGACCGCCGAGCCGTCCGCGGCGACCTCCGCGATCGGGAACCCGAGGTGCTCCATCCCCGGCACCTCGGCGAAGTACGAGTAGTTGCCGCCGGTCGCCTGCGCGCCGCACTCCAGCACGTGGCCCGCGACGACCGCGCCGGCCAGCGCGTCGTAGTCCGTCGGTCCCCAGCCGAAACGCCACGCCGCCGGGCCGCACACCAGCGCCGCGTCGGTGACCCGGCCGGTCACGACGACATCGGCGCCATCGTCGAGCGCCGCGACGATCGGCCAGGCGCCGAGGTACGCGTTCGCGGTCACCGGCGGGTTGCCCGGCGGCAGGTCGAGCAGGTCGAGCGCGTGCGTCAGGTCGTCGCCCTCGACGTGCGCGACGGCGGCGGGGACGCCGAGCCGTTCGGCCAGCGCGCGGACGGCGTCCGCGCAGCCCGCCGGGTTGAGGCCGCCGGCGTTGACGACGACCTTCACCCCGCGCTCGTGCGCGAGGCCGAGGCAGTCCTCGAGCTGGCGGAGGAACGTCGTCGCGTACCCCTTCGCCGGGTCCTTCACCCGGGACCGCCAGAGGATGAGCATGGTGAGCTCGGCGAGGTAGTCGCCGGTCAGCACGTCGAGGTCCCCGCCGTCGAGCAGCTCGCGCATCGCGGCCATCCGGTCGCCGTAGAACCCCGAGCAGTTCCCGACCCGAAGGATGTCCATGGGCGCGAATTCTGCCGTTTTCGTTGACGGACGCCGCGCCCGCCGTACCGTGTCGGCATGAACCCTCGCGCCCTTGCCGTGCTCGCCGCCGTTCTCGTCGCCGGTATCTCCGGTCACGCGCAGGCGGCCCGCCCGACGGCCACCCTCATCGACGTCCACGAGATCAAGGTCGCCCGCGACCCCGCGAAGCCGACGGGTGGCGGTGCGAACTGCACCAACGACGGCGCGGCGACCGGCCGCTACGCCCTCACCGGCTGGGCGGTGCAGGGCAACAAGACCGCGCTGCTCAACACCACGACGCTGCCGTCGAACCTCGGTCTCAGCGCCACCGTCAACGCGCTCCAGGCCGGGTACAGCGTCTGGTCGCAAGGGACGCAGGCGCCGACGATCAGCGTCACGACCAGCACCGCGTCGTCGCTGAAGCCGACGGCCAACAAGACGTACGAGCTGATGTTCGGCCGCACCAGCGGCAGCGCGCTCGCCGTCACGTACACGTGGCGCTGGAGCGACGGCACCGTCGAGAGCGACACCATCTTCAGCACCGGCGTGCGGTGGGGGAACCTCGGCGCCGAGGGCGACGGCTGCTACGAGACCGCCGGCGCGGTGTACGACGTCGGCAACATCGCGGCGCACGAGTTCGGCCACACCTACGGCCTCGACCACCCGTCGAGCGCGCGCTTCGAGACCATGTACGCGTACGGCTACAGCGGCGAGACGCTCAAGCGCTCGCCGGCCAGCGGCGACCTGAACGGCGTCAACGCCATCTACTAGCCACTCAAGAACGCGACAGGGCCGCCGCCGGGTTCCCGGGGGCGGCCCTTCGCGTTACGTCACATGCACGGCGGCGGCGGACGATCGGTCGGCGTGAAGTGCAGCGTCTTGCCGTTGTGGCCGCGGAACTCCGCCAGGTCGCGGTCGAGCAGCGCGACGATGCCGGACTGGTAGGGGTTGTTCCAGCCGGGCGGCGGGTTGTTGCTGCCGTCGTCCAGCCGCTCGGTCCGCCAGTGCCGGCCGTCGAACTGCGCGAACTCGATGCCACAGTGCGTGTAGAGGTCGTAGCGGTACCACCGGCCGGTCTCCATCCCCTCGCCCATCGGCGCGGGGTGCAGGTAACCGCTCGGAGACGGCATCGCCGACGGGTTACGCGACGGCGTCGGCTGCGCGCTCGGTGGCTCCGGTGTCGCCTCGGCCGTCACGACGACGGCGTGCGTCGGCGCGCGCGTCGGCTTCGGCGCGGCGGTCGTCGCCTCCGCGGTCGGGCTCGCCTCGGCGGTCGGCGTCGGCTCGGCGGCCGGCGTCGGCTCCTCCGCCGCGGGCGTCTCCGAACCGGCGGCCGGCGCGTCGGCCACCGGTGCGCCGCGGGTGCCGGCCGCGGGCGACACGACCGCGGCCGCGATGACGATGCCGGCCACTACCGCGACCACCCCCGCGACCACGCGCCGTTGCTGCTGCCGGTGCGCGGCCGCGCGCACCCGCCCGGCCGGGTCGGCCCAGCCGGGCGCCGTGCCGGCGACCTCGGTGAACTCGTTCGCGAGTGCTCGTTCCAGCGGGTCCATCAGCCGATCCCTTCCGTGGCGAACGCCTCGCGGAGGCCGGACGCGCCGCGCAGCCGCGCGAGCGCCTTCGCCGTCTGGCTCTTGACCGTGCCGACGCTGCAGTCGAGCGACGCGGCGGTCTCGGCCTCGGTGAGGCCCTCGTAGTAACGGAGCACCAGCACTGCCCGCTGCCGCGCGGGCAGTGCGCGTACCGCCGGCCACAGGACGGCGCGCGTGTCGACCGCGGCGGTCCCGTCCGGCACCTGCGCGTCGGGCGGCGCGTCCGTCACCGCCTCCCGCCGGAGCAGCCTGGTCCAGCGGTTGCGTTGCAGGTTGAGCATGACCTGGCGGACGTAGCGGTCGGGGTCGCTCGCCTGGACGCGGGGCCACGCCCGGTACGTCCGCACCAGCGCCGCCTGCACCAGCTCCTCGCCGTCGGCCGGCGACCCGGCCAGCAGCGTCCCGAGCCGGAGCAGGGCCGGCGTGCGCGCGGTGACGTACTCGGCGAACGCGTCCTGCGCGGTGGCGTCCATTCCCCTCCCTCGTGTCCTCCCTATGACCCGGCGAACGCCCGGATGGTTGCCCGCGGCGGCACAATGGACCGCGAGCGCCCGTAGCTCAGTAGGACAGAGCGTCCGCCTTCTAAGCGGAGGGTCGCAGGTTCGAACCCTGCCGGGCGCGCTCGGTCACCGGGAGCGCCGCGACACGTTCACCCTGATCGCGAATCTCGTCGCCGCGCAGAGAGCTCGATAGTCGGCCAACCTTTCCGGAGTGATCGGCTCGCCTTGCTCGACGAGTCCCCGCAGCACGGTGAGGCCATCGACCGCATCCGCGGTAGCGCGGAGAATCAGGCCTTCGGCCACGGCGGAAGCGACAGCGGCATCGGGCGAACCAGGTATGCCGACGCCGCGGCTGGTCAGGCCCGCCGCGATGTCGGACATGACTTCCTCGTGGGCCTCGATCAGCGTCTGACGGAGCCGGCCTTCCTCGCTCGCGACAGCGCCATCGTCCGGAGGCAAGGGCGCGGCGGACGTCGAAGCCGCGACCCGTGCTCGTACGAGCGCAAGCCCCACGACCCACGGGTCTTCACGGTCGATGCGCAGCCACACCTTCCGCGGAGGCACTCGCTCCAGCTGCAACTCGGCGCGAAGCCCATGACGTAGGTCCTCGAGCAACGGACCGACGTCAGCCGCCCGGTCCGATGCGAACCCACGACAGAGGGCGTCCGCGAGCGAAATCTGCGACTTCGTCCCGAGCAGAAGCACATCCGACAGCGCCGACTCCATGGCCCGCCCGCGGTCATCCGTCATCGTGCGCTGCGCGACATCGTCGAGTCGCCTGTAGGCGCCGAGCAAGAACTCAAGCCTCAGCTGTCGGCGCGCCGAGCGACGCGCGAGGACACCGTTGACGATCCACCCACCCACGGCGACAGCCACGCCAGATGCAACGACGAGGACCTCCATCCTCGGGACCCTATCGAAGCGCAGCCGAATAGACTAGGATACTAGGCTATGAACACCTTGCCGCTGGCTGACGTGAAGGCCCGCCTGTCCGAGATCGCCGACGAGGTGGACCGCACGCACGAGCGCGTACTGATCACCAAGAACGGTCGCGAGTACGTCGTGCTGATGTCCGTCGAGGATTTGGAGTCCATCGAAGCAACGCTCGAACTCCTTGCGGACCCTGCTGCGCAGCGTCGGCTACGGAAGGCTGAGCGCGACGTCGCCGCCGGCCGCGGAGTAGACGCGGACGCGCTCCGTGAGGCGATGGAACGCGGTCGCGGACGCCGCCACCCGTGACGTTCGAGGTTGTCGTCGCCCCGACCGTCGCGCGCCAACTCGCAGAGCAACTCCCCGAGGCGGTCGCGTGGGCTTGTTACGAGTTCGTCACCGGGCCTTTGCTCGACAACCCTCGTCGTGTGGGCTCGCCGCTTCGGGCTCCGTTCGCCGGGCAGTGGCGGGCACGGCGGGGCGAGTACCGAGTCCGCTACGTCATCGACGACGACGCAAACGTTGTCACTGTGCTCGATGTGAGCCACCGGCGCGACGCGTACCGCTGATGGCTGGTGTCTACCGGCGCCGGCGCTACCCGAACAATCGACAGAGCCGATGACGACGCGCCCCTCGACCCGGCGCACTCTGGCCGTCGTCGCACAGCGCGCCGGCCGATAGACCGTCTATATGGCGGGTCGCAGGTTCGAACCCTGCCGGGTGCGCGCCGTCCATGTCGTCGCCGCGACGTCAATGGCTCCCGTGGAGAGCCGCCCCGACGCGCGTTACCCGTCGACACACGCGATCAAGACCGAGCTCGCCGAGTTGCGCGGCCGAGCTGTATCCACGGCGGTCGTGACCGAAAGAAAGGTCCCGGCGGACCGAAGACCGGCGGGCGCGGCGCGCGCTCGCCCCGGCCCGCGTGTTGCACGACCACGAGCGTCGTGAGCCGCCCCCGGCTACGGGAGACCGGCGGTTGTTCCCAGGCGCGGCAGCGGCGCCGCATACTGCGCACATGCTGCTCGGCTTCGAGTTCGTGGGATTGTTCTTCCTGATCTTCCTGCTCAGCGTCGTCCCGCTGGCGTTCTGGATCTACTCGCTCGTCGAGGTGAGCCGCGCGCCGGACGCGGCGTTCGGCCCGCCGTGGGACAACGCGAAGAACATGTGGCTGATCGGCCTGGCGGTGTCCGTGGTGCTGCCGGCCGGCGCGATCGTCACGACCGTTCTGTGGTGGACCCAGGGTCACGGCGCGCTGCGCGCGGGCCGGCCGGTGCCGCGGCCGTTCTGGGCGCCGAAGCCGGCGTACGCGCCGCCGCCCGGCTACCCGCCGTACCAGCAGGCCCCGCCGCCGCAGCCGCCGGACCCGGCGCGGGACCGGACGTCGTAACGCCCGGCGCCGCGACCAACCGCAGGCGCCGTGCTGTCAGGATGCCGCCATGACAGACATGGGGCACGGACCGAAGGGCCGGCCGCGCGGGCCGTGGACCGGGATCCTGCTCGCGGTGCTCACGTGCGGCCTCTACCCGTTCTACTGGGCGTACGTGACGCACAACGAGATCAAGCAGTACAGCGGCGTCGGCGTCGGCGGCCCGCTCGGGCTGCTCATCTTCTTCTTCGGCGGCGTCATCACGATGTTCCTGCTGCCGATCGAGATCACCGAGATGACGCGCCGGTACGGCCGGCAGAGCACGGTGTCGTGGCGTACCGGACTGTGGATCCTGCTGCCGCTCGCCGGCCCGCTCATCTGGTTCCTCCGTGTCCAGCGTCAGCTCAACGACTTCTGGGCGGCCGCGCCGTAGGCCGGCCCGGGCGTCACCCCACCGGCGCGCCCTGCCGCGGCACCGCCGTGGTCAGGTCGACCAGCGGCTCCGGCACGAGGTCCGGGTACGCCACCGCGCCCATCTCCGGCACGTCCAGCCCGGCCAGCTCGTCCGCAGCGGAGGAGCGGATGCCGCCGGCCGTCAGCCGGTCCTGCACCTTGAAGAACGCGTACGCCAGGCCGGTGAACCCGACGGCGACGACCGCCGCCGCGACGAGTTGCGCGACGAGCTGGCTCCCGTCGCCGTAGAACAGCCCGGTCACGCCGCCGGCCTCGACCGGGCGGCCGTTCCAGCCGGCGCCATACGTGCCGTCGGCGAACAGGCCCACGGCCAGCATCCCGAACACGCCGTTCACGCCGTGCACGGCGATGGCGCCCACCGGGTCGTCGATGCGGAGGCGGCGTTCGATGACCCACGTCGCCTCGATGACGAGGACGCCCGCGACCGAGCCGATCAGCGCCGCCGCCCACGGCTGGACGAACGCGCACGGCGCCGTGACCGCGACCAGGCCGGCCAGCATGCCGTTGACGCACATGCCTGGCTCGGGCTTGCCGGACCGGTGCCAGATCCAGAACAGCGCGGCGACCGAGCCGAACGCGCCCGCGATGGCGGTGTTGGCGGCGACGACCGCGAACCGGTTGTCGGTCGCGGCGAACGTCGAGGCGGCGTTGAAGCCGAACCAGCCGAACAGCAGGATGAACGTCCCCATCATCGCCATCGGCACGTTGTGCGCGGCGAGCGTGCGCGGCTTGCCGTCCTTGCCGTACTTGCCGATCCGCGGGCCGACGACGATCGCGCCGGCCAGCGCGGCCGCGCCGCCCATCGCGTGCACCACGCCGGAGCCGGCGAAGTCGACGTAGCCGTGCCCGAGGTCGAACGTGCTCCACAGCTTCGCCAGCCAGCCGCCACCCCACGTCCACGCGGCGAACAGCGGGTAGTAGACCGCGCCACAGAACAGCGCCCACATGACGAAGCTCTTGAACTTCCAGCGTTCCGCCATCGACCCCGTCGGGATCGTGGCGACGGTGTCCATGAACGCCACCATGTAGAAGAAGAACGCGAGCACCGAGACGTCGTACGCGGCGCCCGACAGGAACCAGCCGCCCTCCCAGAGGAACGTCCAGTCTCCGCCGCCGAGGAGCGGTCCCCCGACCGGCTCGTCGTAGCCGAAGACGCCGGGCAGCGAGAACCCGCCGAACGCGAGCGGGAAGCCGACCGCCATGAACGCGACGAAGCCGAGCCCGAAGATCGTGAAGTTCGTCATGACGACGTGCACCGCGTGCTTGGCGCGGCAGAAGCCGGTCTCCACCAGCGCGAAGCCGGCCTGCATGAACACGACGAGGATCGCGCCGAGCACGACGAACATCAGGTTCATCGAGATCTCGCCGTGGGTCAGCGAGCCGTCCTGCGTGGCCGGCGTACCGCCGCCGGTGACCGGGTCGGCCCACGCGGTCGCGCTGCCGAGGATCGTGAACGCCGTTGCCGCCGCGGCCGCCGTCGCGGCCCGCCACCGAAGTCGCACGGGGTCTCCCTCTCGTCGGGAACTGCTCCTGCGGCGACGTTAGGGAGCAGCTGTTTCCCGACGGTGACCCGGGTGTTTCGGGCGTGTTCCGTCTTGTCGCGCCGTGTTACGGGCGCGTTGCGGACATGCCGCGAGCCCGGCCGTTCGGCCGGGCTCGACGAGCGTTCGGGCTCCTAGAGGCCGCGGCCACGGCCGCGGTACCAGCCGCCGCCGCCGACGAGGAGCAGGATCACCAGGACGATGAGCAGGATGGTCAGCATGGCGGCGTTATCCCCGGCGGGGCGTTCCGGGAAACAGCCCCGCGCGTGGCGGCTAGGGTTTCCGCATGATCGACCGCCTCGTCTGGATCGACCTCGAGATGACCGGGCTCGACCCGGAGCGTGACGTCGTCCTCGAGATCGCCGCGCTCATCACCGACTCGCAGCTCGAGCCGGTCGGCGAGGGGCTCGACATCGTCGTACACCAGCCCGCCGAAGCGCTCGCCGGCATGGTCGACGTCGTCCGCGACATGCACGCCCGCTCCGGCCTCACCGACGCGGTGCTCGCGTCGACCGTGTCACTCGCCGACGCCGAGGCCGCCGTTCTCGACCTCGTGAAGCAGCACGTGCCGGAACCGCGGTCGGTGCCGTTGTGCGGCAACTCCATCGCGACCGACCGGACGTTCATCGTCCGCCACATGCCGGCGCTGGACGCGTACCTGCACTACCGGATGATCGACGTGTCGTCGATCAAGGAGCTGGCGCGGCGCTGGTACCCGAAGGCGTACTACGGCGCGCCGCAGAAGGCCGGCGGCCACCGGGCGCTCGCGGACATCCAGGAGTCGGTCGAGGAGCTGCGCTACTACCGCTCCACGATCTTCATCCCGCCGCCGGGTGACGACCCGCCGCCAACTGGTTAGCCGCTACCGGGCGGGCACCGTAGACTCGCTCGCGCACGTGGTGGGCGTAGCTCAGTTGGTAGAGCACCGGGTTGTGGTCCCGGTTGTCGCGGGTTCGATCCCCGTCGCTCACCCCAAGATCACGCAGGTCAGCGGCATGATCGCTGATCTTGCAAGGCTCCGCTGGTGCCCCGTGACCAAGATTGCCGCGGGTGAGCCGTGGTGATGTCGCACCGAGGTCAGCGGCGTGATCGATGACCTTGGTGTGCCGGCGGGCTACGGTCACGCCTACTTTGCGCCCTCGGGTCTCGTGTCCAGCCTCACTACATCGGACTGATCGGTGACGGCCAGGACGGAATCGCTGTACCAGTCGATCAGCATGACGACGAGGCCAGCGTCGACGAGCACATCGGCGCACGCCAGCAGTTCCGTCAACTCCGCGTCGTCGGGCGCGTACTCCACCAGGACGAAGCATGGCGTCCCCGGTGGTGCGTCTGGGTCGTACGGGCCACCATCAAGGTACTTGTCCACGATGGTCGCGATGTCGAAGCCATCAGGCGGTGCGCTGTAGACGTAGCGCTTGCCTGCGACCCGCAGCAGGCGGAAGACCTCCTTGCCATGGGGCCAAGGGACGTAGTCGGGGACGTCCATGACGTTCCTCCCCACGGACTGCGCAAAGCCCACTTCGGCCAGTCCCTCGACTGCGACCACACTAGTCCGTATTCTGGTTTGCATGGAAGCCGTGCCGTTGACCGAGGCCAAGACCCACCTGTCCGAGCTTGTCGAGCGGGTGAACCGGGAGCACGACCGAGTGACCGTGACCAAGAACGGCCGCGTCGCCGCCGTTCTGATCAGCCAAGAGGAACTTGCCGGCTTGGAGGAGACGTTGGACATCCTCAGCGACCCCGAACTGATGGCTTCCCTCCGCAAGTCCCGGCGCCAGGCAGCCAAGGGCGACCTCGTCGACCTTGAGAGCATCGTCTGAGTGCCGACGCCTGGACGGTTCGCCTCACCCGCGAGGCACGCCGCTCGCTCAACGCATTGCCCGACAAGGTGCGGCCCGCCGTGATCGAGTTCCTCAGCAACAGCCTCGCCACCGACCCGCACCGTGTCGGCCACCCACTCGAACGGGAGCTCGTCGGCCTCCACTCAGCGCGCCGCGGCGAGTACCGCGTCATCTACGAGGTCCGGCCTGAGACCCGCGAAGTGATCGTTCTTCGCACCTAGCATCGACGGGATGCATACCGCCCAAGATGAGCTTGAGACGTGAGGCGAGACGTGGGGCGAGACGGGGCAAACGTGGGGCAAAACCTGCTGACGCTGGCGTCTACAGGCCATCAGCAGATGTAGTCACATTCGCCTCTGACCTGCGAAACTGCTTGCCGCTCCCACACGCCTCCCTGCGGCGGCGGCGCGCCGACGGCTTTACTGCTGGGCGGTTAGGTGCTGTTCGCAGCGCTCGAACCCGCGCGAGGGTCCCCGGCGAGTCGGGTCGCTCCGTGGACGACTTCCGAAAACAGCGTTAAAGTCGGAAGTCGCCGGAAGGAGGTCTGTCGTGGGCATCGTGGAGCGCGAGGCTGCGTCGGCCCGCGACCTCCTCTCCCGCGTCGAGGAGATCGAAGAGGTCGCGCGGACACTCGACGCGAACGACGAACGGCGGCAGCAGCTCGAAGAGGTCGTCGTGCGCATCCTTCGCGCGGCGCCCCCGTTGCGGGCCGGCGTTGCCGCGCAGCTGCTGTCGCTGTCCGAACGCACCGTCCGCGCGTGGGCTGCGGAGGGCGTCCTACGCGCAGCCGACAGCACGAGTACGCGTCTGCTACTCGACCCCGAGCGATTCCACGAGGTCTTGCACCTCGTCCGCGACCTACGCGAGGCAGGGAAGACGACCGGGCTGCTCGACGAGGTCTACCGGCGTCTCGTAGACGCCACCTGGCTCGAACGCTCTGACCTAACCGAAAGTCTGGCGCAGATGCGCCGACGCGAGGGCCGCGTGCCGAGGCCGAAGGCTGCCGGGTAGTCGTTACATATGGCGGCATGCCCCACGCGGTGTTTCGCACCACCCTGGCCGACCGCCAGGTGCGAGGGCTGCGCGGCGCACGAGCAGCGGCGTTCGAACGCTTCGAGGTCGAGCTTGCCCACCGAGGCTGCGCCGCGCTTGCGTACCGGCTGACCGGGGCGGAGCCGCTCCCGCGCCTCTGCGTGAAGCACTTGCGCGGTCGCGATCGCGTTTGGTCGCGTTCGACGACGACGAGGCATGGGTGCTGCTCGTCGGTCCGCACGAAGCCGAACACCGCGCGCGTGACGTCTACCTCTTTACGAGCTGGCCGGGGTCGCACCACCGGACCTGCCCCGTACCAAGCCGCCCTGTTGCGACGACGCCGGCAGCCCACCGGCCCTGGACGAAGACGCGGTCGAGGACCTGATCGCCCGCTCGCCGCAACTGCGCCGCTAAAGGCCGATCGGCCGGCTACACCGCGCAGATCTGGGCGGTGACGCAGCCGTCGATCTCGGACCAGCACGTCAGCGTGAGGGTCGGGCCGCAGAGGTTGCCGATCGTGGCGCCCCCGACGACCGAGCCGAGCTCGCCGGTCGTGAGCTCGACGAGGGTCTCCTTGTTCAGCGTGAGCTTGCGCATGATGTCCTTCGCGGGCATGAGGGGGTTGACTCTCCGTTGTAGCACGGCCGCCGTACGGTGTCCGCGTGCCTGCCGACGTACGACGCCTCACCTCCGAGGAGGCGCGGCGCATCGCGGTCCGCGCGCAGCTGCTCGACGCGGCCAGGCCGACCGACCTCGTAGCGATGGTCGACCGGCTGACGATGCTGCAGCTCGACCCGACGGCTGTCGTGGCCCCTAACGCCGACCTCGTCGCGTGGACCAGGCTCGGTGCCCGGTACCAGCCCGCGGACCTAACCCGCGCGGTGGAGACCGACCGCGCGCTCTACGAGCACAGCGGCCAGCCGTCGCCGAGCGAGCCGGGCGTCGTGATGCTCCGGCCGATGGCCGACCTCCGCCTGTACCTCGCCGACATGCGCGCCTGGCCGCCGGAAGGGACGCGCAGCTCCGCGTGGCTGGCGGCGAACGCAGGCTTCCGCGAACGCGTTCTCGCCCGGCTGCGCGGCGCCGGCCCGCTCCCCTCTCGCGAGATCGCGGACACGAGCGATTTGGCGTGGCAGTCCACGGGCTGGACGAACGACAAGAACGTCACGCGGATGCTCGACATGCTCCTGACCAGCGGCGAGGTAGCCGTCTCCGCGCGGCGCGGGCGCGAACGGCTGTGGGACCTCGCGGAACGTGTCTACCCGAGGGATGTCGAGGCCGTACCCGCCGAGGAGGCGCACCGGATCCGCGACGAACGCCGGCTCCGTTCACTCGGTATCGCGCGGCCGAAGGTGGTGCGCGACGCGGGAGTCGCGGTCGAGGTCGACGGCACGAAGGGGCTGTGGCGGCTCGACCCGGACGCGACGGCGGAGGCGTTCGAAGGACGGACCGCGCTGCTGTCGCCGTTCGACCGGCTGGTCCACGACCGCAAGCGCGCGGTCGAGCTGTTCGGCTTCGAGTACACGCTCGAGATGTACAAGCCGAAGGAGCAGCGCCGCTGGGGCTACTTCGCGCTCCCCGTGCTGCACGGCGACCGGCTGGTCGGCAAGGTCGACGCCGCGGCGCACCGCGCGGCCTCGCTGCTACGGGTCCACGCGATCCACCGCGACGTGCCGTGGCCGAAGGCGACGGCCGCGGCGGTGGACGACGAGCTGACCGCGCTGGCGAAGTGGCTCGGCCTCGACGGCGTCGCGGTCGCCTAGTCCCAACCGCCCGGCGGCCAGGACGCGGCGTACGCCGCGAACTCGTACGCCCGCCGCATGCTCCCCGGCCGCGGCGGGTCGACCGGCTGCCACGGGCTGAGCCGGTCCGCGGCAACCTGCGCCAGCAATGGCCGCCACGAGGGGTCGAGATGGTCGTGCGCCCACCGCAGCGCCGCCGGCTTCGACGCCACCCGGCCGGTGGCCGCCGTGTAGAGCACCCGGCAGTACGTCTGCACGATGTAGCGCTGGGTCCACGCGTGGTCCATGTCCGCCCACTCGCGGATGCCGTCCAGCGTCCCCGGCAGCGCCGAACGAGCCGCCGCGCGCAACGCCTCCTCCGGCACGTCGGCGACGACGTCGGCCGGCGGCGGACCGCCGAGAACGATGCCGTGGTGACGCAGGACCCACCGGGTGTGCAGGGTGTTGCAGTGGGCGTCCCAGACCAGCTCGCGGTGGCCGCGGTCGTTGTACAGCCAGGGCTCGCCGACCCGCGCGTTGTCGCGCAGCGAGTCGAGGTGCGCGTACGAGCCCTCGATGTTGCGGTTCCAGATCCCTGGCCGGCTCGGGATCTCGTCGTGCAGGCGGCGTAACGCCGCCTCGGCGGCACCCGCCGGCGCGACGGTCGTGACGACGACGAAGTCGGCGTCGCTCTCCGCGTCGCCCGCGCCGAGCGCGAACGACCCTTCGAGGTAGCAGCCGACGTACGTGTCGCCGAGGATGCCGCGAACGGTCCGGTCGAGGTCGGTGAGGATCGCGTCGAGCTCAGGGAAAGGCGTGATCATGGCGTTGGCTCCAGTACCCGTGGATGGACGTGGTCCGGCGGGCACGGCGAGACGCGCGGGTGCCGCCGTGCGTCAGGCGGAGCGGCGACGAACGGTGAGCGTGCAGCAACTGATCACGCTGGCAGCGTAGCCGCGGTGACCGCCCGGGGGCGACGCGCAATCTGAACGTCGTGACGGAAAGCCTCCACTACCCGGCTCGGCGGCACGGCGTTAGGGTCCGCTCAGGTCCGCGCTCCGGCGCGGATGTGCTGCGGCGCAGAGGGATCCGCCCGGCGGGCTCCCTCGTCGTACGCCCGGCGCACCAGTTCCCGCGTGACCGCCTGTGCGTCGCGCGGCCGAGCGAAGGGGGAACCATGCGCACAGCACGCAAGCTCGTCGTCAAGCGAGAGAGTCTCGGCGAGCTGTCGACCGACGAGCTCGGCTCGGTGGCCGGCGGTTCGGTCGTGTCGGCGCTCCTCGCCGAGTGCCCGTCGGACGTCGTCGGCGGCTGCCCGACTCACTTCGGCCGGCTCTGTGACCCGATCTCGCGGCTCGTCCGCCCGTGCGTCACGGACAACTGCTGATGCGCGCCGCGCACAAGCTCGTCGTGAAGCGCGAGGCGCTCGGCGAGCTGTCGACCGGCGAGCTCGGTTCGGTGGTCGGCGGGACGCAGCTCTCGTACGTGATGAACCCGTGCCCGTCGTACTTCGTCGGCGGGTGCCCGACGCGCTACGGCCCCGTCTGCGACGCGGTCTCGGCCGCCGTCGCGAACTGCCCGACCAGGGTGTGCGGTTAGCCCGGCGACGCCGGCGCGTACCGAACGCGTACGTCACACCGAGGGCGGTGCACCCGCGCCGCCCTCGGTGAGCAGCACGCCGTCCCACGACAACGGCGCCGGGAGCGCCGCGTCGAGCAGCGCCAGCCCCGCACCCGCCGCGCCTTCGAGGAGGCCCGGCAGGGGGACGTAGCCCACCTCGGCGTCGAGGATGGCCTGGAACCCGGCGTACGGACCGCCCGCCACCCGCTGCCCGAGCAGCACGCCGTACCAGCGTCGCGCCGCATCGGCGAAGACCTCGTCCTTCGTGTCGCCGTACAGCCGCGCGAAGATCTGCACGAGCCCCGCCGTGCCGTGGCAGAGCCCCGCGTCGACGACCATCGACCCGTCGAACGGTCGCGCCGCGGCCGCGCGCGCGGTCTCCAGCGCCTCGGCGACGACGGCGTCGTCGGCGAGCGCCCGGCCGGCGGCGAGCAACGCCGTCGCGACGCCGGGGTCGCCGTAGCACCACGCGAGGCGCGAGCCGTGGCGGTCCTCGTCGCGCGCCGCCAGCACGGTGGGGTAACGCCCGAACGCATCGTGGTCACGCGACGCGAACGCCGTCAGCGCCGCCGTCGCCTGGCGCAGCAGCTCCCCCGCGCCCTCGACGCCGGCCGCGTGCAGCCGGGCGAGCAACGCCACGACACCGGGCTGGCCGTGCGCCATGCCGAGGCTGAGGTAACCCTCCGGGTAACGGTCCAGCTCGTCGGCCGGCATGGTGTCCGGACGGCGCCACCAGGTGGCGTCCGGCTCGCTGGTCGCGGCTAGCCGGCGGACGATCCGCGCAAGGCCGTCGTACGCCTCTGCCGCGGGCAGCCGCGACAGCAGGTAGACGCCGAGCCCCACGAGCCCGTCCGTGAGGTCCGCGACGGCGGGGAACGCGTCGATCGACGCGAGTACGAGCTCGTCCACGTCGCCGAGCGCGTCGGACGCGTCGAGCAGCCGGCCGTCGAGGTGGCTCAGCACCCAGCCGACGCCGACGGTGCCGCTGAACAACGACGTCGAGATGGGGGCCGCCACGGCGGCGTCCACCGCGGCGTCGAGGTGCGCCGCCGCCGTGTCGGCCAGCGCGTCGTCGCCGAGCGCCAACGCCGTCTCCGCGAGGAACAGCGCGATCCCCGCGGTGCCGCGCGCGAGCGAGTACCCCCAGCCGGCGGCTGCCCCCGTGGGCGCGAGCGCCGCCGCGACCTCGCGCACGACGTCAAGCGCGCTCTCGTCGAGCACGGCCCTACCCGGCGGCACGTCGCGAGGCTCGTCACCCATGCCCTGCCACCCCCTGCGGCGCGAACCGTTGCGCGGATCCTGACACGCGCCGCGCCCGGCGGCGATGGTGGCCGGACGCTACAGCCCGACGTCGTCGCGCAGCTCGGACAGCGCGGCCCGCAACTCCGCCACCTCGGCGCGCAGGTCGGCGACCTCGCTCGCCAGCGCGGCGAGCGTGGCGAACGTGCCGGACGTGACGGGAGCGGCCGGCGGCTCGGCGCCGTCGGTGCGCGGCGGGGCCGGCGGCAGGCCGGGCGGCGCGTCGCGCAGCACCAGCGCGTCGACGTAGCGAACCTCCTTGCGACCGGGCTGGCGCTCCAGCCGCGTCACCAGCGGCTCGGGTCGCTCGGCGAGCCCGTCGAGAACGCGTTCGACCTCCTCGACGGAGTCGAACGCGTGCATCCGCTCGGTCCGTCCGCGCAGCTCGCCCGGAGTCTGCGGGCCGCGCAGCAGCAGGACGGCGAGCAGCGCGACCTCGGCGGGCGGGAGCCCAAGCGCGGCGCCGAGCCGGTGCTCGTGCTTGTCCGAACGCTCGCCGTGCCGCGTCTTCAGCAACCCGCTCTCCCGCAGGCTGCGGACCGCGATCCGGACGGTCGGGACGTCGTACTGCACGATCGGGTCGCGGCTGGTCGTCTGGTTGCACGCGGCGACGAGCGCGTTGTCGGTCAGCGGGTACGCCTGCGGCGTCAGCAGCTGCTTCTCGACCAGGCAGCCGAGGACGCGGCCCTCAGCGAACGTGAGCTCCACGAGCGGAGCGTACGACGCTAAGCCGCGCGGATGACGAGCACCGCGAGGTCGTCGCGGCGCGGGTACCGCTCGTCCACCGCGCCGACGATGCGGTCGATGAGCCCCTCGGCCGGCAACGCCGCCGCCGACGTCGCGAGCTCGACGAGCGCGTGCTCGTCCAGCACCGCGCCGCGGCGTTCGACCAGGCCGTCCGTGTAGAGCAGCAGCGTCTCGCCCGGCAGGACGTGCAGGCGAACGGCCTGCAGGTCGATCGTGTCGAACATCCCGAGCGGCATGCCGCGGCCGCGCACCTGCTCGCCCCCGTCGGCGCGCAGCAGGATCGCCGACGGGTGGCCGGCCCACGCCGCCTCGACCGCGACGCCACGCGCGCCGGGCGTCAGCACGGCGGCCACGACGGTGGCGAAGCGGTCGGTGTCCTGGCGGAGCAGGGCGGTGTTGACGACGCGCAGGATCGCCACGGGGTCGTTGGTGGACTGCGCGGCGGCCCACAGCGTGTACCGCACCAGGCCGGTCACGGCGGCCGCCTCGGGACCCTTTCCCGACACGTCGCCGAGTGCGACGAGCCAGCGCCCGCCGGGCAGCTCGAAGACGTCGTAGAAGTCACCGCCGAGGTCGCCCTGGCCGCCGTACGGCTGGTACGTCGCGGCCAGCTCGACGCCCTCGACGTCGGGCAGCGGCGGCGGCTGCAACGGGCGTTCCAGCGCGACGGCGATGGCCTGCTTCGACCGCGACTCGCGGCGCGCGGCCTCGTAGAGCCGGCCGTTCTCCAGCGCGATGGCGGCGTAGCCGGCGATGCCGACCGCGAGCTGCTCGGCGTCGCCGTCGAACACGGCGGCGTTCTCGTGGCCGAAGAACAACCCGCCCGCGACCTCCCCGTCGCTGAGCACCACCGGCACCGCGAGGTACGACCGCACCGGCAGGTGGCCCTTCGGCATGCCGTGGTACGGCGCGTTCTTGCCGTACCGCGCGTCCTGCGTCACGTCGTCCACCCGCACGACGCCGTCGCCGTTGAACGTCGGCGCGAAGATGTCGGTGTTCCGCGGCATCGGGAACTTCGAGAAGTTCTCGGCCGCCACGCCGGAGATCGTGTAGAGCGAGTAGCTCTCGCCGCTCTCGCTGACGACGTTGTAGAAGAACGCCCCGAACTGCGCACCGGTCAGCGCGGTCGCGGCGTCGGTGACGGTCTGCACGACGTCCGCCTGCTCGAGGCGGGCCGTCACCGTCCGGCCCACCTGGTGCAGCGCCGACACGACGTCGCGCTCGCGCCGCAGCGCGTCCTCGGCGAGGTGCCGGTCGGTGACGTCGACGCAGAGCGCCGTCACGCCGACGAGCTGCTCGGACGCGTCGTACGCCGGCAGCGCCTCGCCCTCGACCCAGCGCACCGAACCGTCCGGGCGGACCACGCGGTGGCGGAACACCGCGTGCCCGGTGATGTGACGCAGGGCGCGCAGCTCCTCGATCGCGGCGGTGTCCTCCGCCGGCAGCCGCGCGACGAGCTCGTCGAACGTCGCGGAGAGGCCGCCGTAGATCTCGTCCAGCACGGGCGACCCGACGAGCTCGCCGGTCGCGAACCGCCACTCCCACGTGCCGGTGCTGCTCGCGTCGAGCGCGAGCTGCAGCCGGGACAGCGTCTGCTCCAGCTGGCCGGCCAGCTCGACGTGTTCGAGCGCCGACGACACCATCAGCGCGAGCTGGACGCAGACCGCCTCGTCGTCCTCGGTGAACGGCGTGCCGTCCACCTTCTCGGCGAGCTGGAGCAAGCCGATGTTCTCGCCGTTGCGGCTGACGAACGGCGCGGCGAGGTAGTCCGGCAACGGCGGGTGGCCTGGTGGCGCGTCCCGCAGCTCGCGGTACTCCGGGTGCGCGAGCAGCTCCGCGGTCGTGAGGCGCAGCGGCCTGTTCTCGCGGGTGACGGCGTTGAGGACGCCGAGCCCCTTCGGGACGACGTCGTAGCTGCGGTACTCCGCGTACTTCTCGGACAGCGCGACGTAGGTCGTCGCGCGCTCCCACGTGCCGCCGTACAGCCGTGTGCCGACCGCCTGATGCGTCCCGACGATCGCCCGCGCGGCCTCGGTCACCTCGCGCAGCAGGTCGGCGACGGTCGACGCGCCCGCGATGGCGCGCGCGGCGTCGGCGAGGCTGAGCAACGGCCGGTGCGTAGCGCCGCCGACGCGGACGTTCGCGTCGCCTGCGGCCCCCGTGGCGACGCCGTCGTCGCTCATCGGGCGCGCCGGGTCGTAGCGCCGCGCGCGGTCATGGAAATCTGCCGTCCGGGAGGGGTCCTGCGGGGACGTCGCGGCACGTCGCTGTACCGCCCGTCGTGGGCTCGGTCCCGATCATAGGTCGGCCCGGCCGGTCGGGGGCCGTGACAGGGTAAATGGGTGGATCTCGACTCCGGCGCCGGGCTGCTGCACCGGCTGACGTCGTACGAGCCGGGCCGCGAGTGGGACGTTCCCGTGGACGACCCGCGGGTCCGGCACGACCTCACCCCCAACGACCTGGACACGTTCCCTCCTCCGGTGAAGGCGTACCCGCCGGGGCTGCCGGTGGCGCCGTTGCCGCGGGACCTGCCGGCGCCGGGCGGCGCGGCGACCGCCGTGCTGGCCGGGCACCCGGCGGACCCGCGGCCGCTCGACGCGGCGCAGCTCGGCCGGGTGCTGTTCCTCGGCGCGGGCGTCGTCCGCACGTCCGAGCGGGACGGGCGGCGCTGGCTCTACCGCGCGGCCGGCTCGGCGGGGGCGCGGTTCCCCCTCGAGGTCTACGCCAGCGTCCGCGACGTGCCGGGCATCCCCGACGGCGTGCACTGGTACGACCCGGTGGCGCATGCCCTCGTCCAGGTCGGGCCACCCGCGGGCGGTGCGGCGACGACGGTCGTCGTCACCGGGGTGCCGTGGCGGACCGGGTGGCGGTACGCCGAACGCGGCTGGCGGCACCTCTACTGGGACTGCGGCACGCTGCTCTCCCAGCTGCTCGCGGCGTCGCACAGCGCTGGCCTCGCGCCGGCGTTGCGCACGCTCTTCCCCGACGCGCGCGTCGCCGCGCTGGTCGGCGCGGACGAGGTGCACGAGTACCCGCTCGCGCTGCTGACGTTCGGCGGCGGCGTTCCGGCGATCGAGCCGTCCGGGGCGGCGACGCCTGGTGACCTGCCGCGCGAGGAGTTCCTCCTCTGCACGGCCGCGCAACGCGCCGGCTACCGCGACGAGCTCGGCGCGCCGTGGCCGGCCGGCGCGCCGCTGGACGACGCTCCGGACTCCGCGCCGTTGGACGAGGTGATCCTGCGCCGCGGGTCGCAGCGCCGGATGGACCCGGCCCGGTCGCTCCCCCGCGCGTCGCTCGAATGGCCGCTGCGGGCGGCGTTGCGTGGCATCTCGATCCCGCACTGGGTCGCGGTCCACAACGTCGACGGCGTCGCGCCCGGCATCTACCGCTCGCCGGACCTCGTCGCGCCGGTCCGGGCCGGTGACCTGCGCGCCGAGCTGACGCGGATCTGCCTCGACCAGTCGCTCGGCGGGGAGTCGGCGTACGTCGTCATCGGCGCGACCTCGACCGCCGGCCTGGACGACCGGACGTACCGCGACGCGCAGCTCGCGGCGGGGCTGGTCGAGGGGCGGCTGCACCTCGCGGCGTACGCGCTCGGCGCCGGCGCGTCCGGGATGACGTTCCTCGACTCGGAGGTGCCCGCGCTGCTCGGCGAGCCCGACCTCGCGACGTTGCTGTTCACCTGCGTCGGCGTGCCCGAGTACGCCTCGCGCGCGGGGGGCGGCCCCGGCGCGCCGGTCACGATCAAGCCGGTGACGCCGCGCCTCGCGTCGTGAGCGCGCGACGGCGTAGCCTCGCGGCATCCGCTAGCCCTACGGCGTAGGAGCCGCCATGGTCAGGTACATCCTCACGGGGATCGCCCTCGTCACCGCGTCGGTGGCGACGGCGGGGCCGGCCCAGGCGCTGCGCGAGTGCGACGCCGGCGACACGCAGTGCTACGAGCAGTGCTACCTGCCCGTCATCGAGAAGGACCACCTCCCCTACTGGCGCAACTGTTAGGAGACCCGCATGAAGCGCACCCTCACCCTGCGCACCGAGCGCCTGGCCGAGCTCACGAACGACGAGCTCACCGGCGTGGTCGGCGGCGCGAACACCAAGTCGTGCCCGGACTACACGTACTACTGCGCCACCGGCTACGCCATCTGCGGCGACCTGCCGGGCTACTCCCGGGTGTACTGCTAGCCGCGCCCGCGTCCCCGAGCCCGTCCCGGCATCGCCGGGGCGGGCTCGTCGCGTGATCCGGCGGCGCGCCGCCCGGTCGGGCAGACTCGGGTACGTCGACGACGCGAGGAGGTACGGGCCGTGCAGTGCCCCGTGGACGGAACGGTGCTCGCGATCGCGGAGCGGCGTGGCATCGAGGTCGACTACTGCCCCCAGTGCCGTGGCGTGTGGCTGGACCGCGGCGAGCTCGACAAGCTGCTCGACCGGGCCGCCGAGGAGGTGCCGGAGCCGCCGCGCTACGACGAGCCCAGGCGCGACGAGCCCAGGCGCGACGAGCCCCGGTACGAGGAGCCGCGCTACCAGCCGCCGCGTGACCGCGAGCGCTCGGACCCGCGGTACGACCCGGGTTATCGCAAGAAGAAGAAGAAGTCGTTCCTCAGCGAGTTCTTCGAGTTCGACTAGGAACGAGCCGCGACCACCACGGCCGGCGCGGCGGCTCCGGTGCGGGTTCCGGGGTAGCGGTGAGGACGGCGTACCGCGCCCGGTACCGCGCGGCGAGTGGAGTCCACAACGTTGCGGCCTGCGCCCGCGCGAGCATCCCGCAGATCCCGAACCCCAACGCCCCGCCGACGGACGCGCTGTCGACCCATGTCAGCGGGAACGTTCGGGTCAGCAGCACGCCCAGTACCGCACCCGCGGCGACCACTACTGCCTCGCCCGCGACCGCCCACGTCGCCGCGCGCGCCTCGGCGAGCGACGCGTACGCGGCGGCGACGGCGGGCTCGTCGACGCTGTCCACGTCCGGCCACCGTGGAGGCGTCGGGACGGGTGCGACGCTCGCCCCCGAGAGGTCCAGCCCGTCGAGCGGCGCCAGGCGCCGCGCGTCGCGAAGCCGGTTGAGGTTGCAGCGCATGCTGCGCCACGCGACGTGCATGAGGGCGAGCAGCGGGATGGAGCCGACGACCGTCAGCGGCCAGCCGATCATGCCGAGAAATCCACCGCGACCGGCGAGATCGGGTTCGGGCGCACCGCTCCGGCAAGCCAGCGGACACCCATCGCTACCGGCAGCGACCCGCCACCCGCGACCACTGAAGGCGCGATCAACGGCAGCACCGGCACCTGGATCGCGACGAGCAGCACCACCCCCGCCAGTGCCCCGACGAAGGTCAGCCCCGCCGCGACCATCCGGAGGAACGGCGCGAGAGTGCCGTACGGCTCCAGCGGCCGCCGCTCCCGCCCGTGGCAGAGCCTGCCGAACATCCCCCGCATCCGTCCTCCCGCGTTCGCGCGAGCAACAGCGGCCATTGTCTTCCCGCGCCCGCCCGAGCGACGGGTGCCGCGCCGCGCGCGCCCGCGAACGTCCGGTGGCCGGCGAACGGGATCGAGCGCCGGCCGGCGCGCCACGCTCCGGGCGGCGGCGGCAGCGGGCAGGTCCGCCGGCCCCAGTGTCACCCGCGGCCCGCGCGGCCTGCCACGACCGCCCGTGCGCGCCCGACCGGGCGGCGTTGACGCTGTCGAGTCCCCCGCGCTCGACAGCACCGGCCGGCCCGCGGGCCCGGCCACCCGGGCGTCTCCCCGGGGGCAGCGGAGACCGCCCCGGAGGCCACGGACGGAGCGGCGCGAGGCGGCACATGACATACGGGCGAGCGGCCCGGATCGGGACAGCGCGGCGGCCACAAATGTGCGCGCGACGACACCCCGTGAAAGCGGAATTCTTACGCGCTGTAACCGCTCCGTCGCAGCAGACGCGCGTGGCATCCGGGTGAACCTGCGGTTTTTCCGCCGACCGCCATTGACGGCCCTTCCCGGGCTCTACTACGGTCGCCCGCGTCCCGCGACGACGGCCCCCTACTCTCATCGGCTCGCGGTGAGAGCCGCCGGCTCGGGACTGCAGTGAGGGAATGAAGACGATCACCGTCGCGCTGCCCGGCCACGGCGTTCGGGTCGCTTCGCGCCCCGCGTCGGCATCTCCGGGCGCCGCTCCTGCGCGCGCGCTCGCTGCCACGCCCCCGTGCAGCGCGGCGGTGACGTCCGGCCCGCCCTCCCGCATCCCCCGCAACCGGCGTAATGCGGCAAATCACCACCTAGACCGGGTGACACGTCGTACCTTCCGGATGGCGCACCGCGCGGACCTGCCCGCGCTCCCTACGCCGTCCGCCGACCCTGGGGGAGCCGAATGCTCGAGGCGTTAGGCCTGAGCGCGACCGCGGAGCAGCTCTACCGCGCCCTGCTCACCAACGGCCCGACGATCGCTCCGCGCCTCGCCGACTTCGTCGAGGGCGACGCCGCGACCGTCGAGTCGGCGCTGGACGAGCTGCGCGACGCCGACCTGGTCCAGCGCATCTCCGGCGAGCCGGACTGCTGGCTGGCGGGGTCGCCCGAGGTCGCGCTGACGTCGTTGATCGTCCAGCAGCAGGAGTCGCTCCTCGAACGCCAGCGCGACCTCGAACGCGCGCAGAGCACCGTCAGCGAGCTCATCCGGCTGAGCCGTTCCCGTGCCCCGGGCGGCGCCGGTGACGTCGTCGAGGTCACCAACGACGTCGAGGCGACCCGGCGCCGCAGCCGCCACTTCGAGCGCACCACCGAACGCTGCGTCATGGCGTTGGAGAAGCTGCCGGCCGAAGACGGCGGCGCGCACCCGGAGCCCGCGACGCTGGCCATGCTCGACCGCGGCATCGAGGTGCAGTCCGTCTACGAGCGCCCGGTGCTGCTCGTGCCGGGCCGCTTCGAGACGTTGCGCCGGCTGGCCGCGATCGGCGAGCAGGCGCGCACGCTGCCGACGTTGCCGATGCAGCTCACGATCTACGACCGCGCCCACGCGGTGGTCCGCCTGGACGACGAGGAGGTGCCGAACTCCGCGCTGTTCGTGCACCACTCCGGGCTGCTGGCCGGGCTGCTCTGCCTGTTCGAACTGCTGTGGGAGCGCGCGGTGCCGATCCCGCCGGAGCCCGACATGCCGGTGGAGGAACGCTCCCCCGACACCGACGACGTGCTGCTGTCGCTGCTCGCCGCCGGGTTCAAGGACGAGTCGATCGCGCGGCACCTGCACATCAGCCCGTCCACCGTGACCCGGCGGATGGCCAGGCTCATGGAACTCACCGGCACGTCGACGCGGTTCCAGCTCGGCATGCAGGCCGTGCGCCGCGGCTGGATCTGACCGACCGCCCGTCAGCCGTTCGCCGTCAGCGGGGACCGGGCTCGACGTAGAGGTTGTCGATCGTCGAGCAGGCGCCGATCGCGGGGTGGCCCTGGTTGCAGTACGGGTTCACGACGAGGCGCACCTGGCAGATGCCCTCGCATTCGAGGACGGTCACGCAGACCCCGACGCGGGAGCCCCCCTGACAGATGGGCTGGGCCTGGGCGGCCGGGGCGGCGGCGGACAGGGCCGCGGTGGCGACGGCGAGTGCGGCGAGACGGCGCATGGGTGCTCTCCTAGTAACGGCAGATGGTGAGGTTGCAGTACGGCTCTACCTGCACCTCGGGGCCGCAGATGTCGACGCAGATGTAGTGGACGCAGGCGCCGGCCGCGTAGGTCGGCGTGCAGACGCTGAACGACGCCTCGGCGGGCGCCGCGACGGCGACCGCCACGGCGGCGGCGGACAGGGCGATGAGACGGCGCATGGGTGCTCCTTCAGTGGTGGGGACGTGCCGGACCCCCGGCGCGGCGCGCCGGCGACGTGACTCCGAGCGTCAGCCGGGGCCGACGGAGAAGAACTGCTGGTCGACCCGCGAGCACGCGGTCGCCACCGGCGCCGGCGCCGGGCGGTCGAGCGAGCACTGCGGGTCGACGTCGATCCGCCACACGCAGAGCTTCAGGCAGACGACGTCGACGCAGCCGCCGGCCGTCGTGCCGCCGAGAGACGGCGTGCACGCGCCGACCGCCGAGGCGGGCGCGGCGGGCGCGGCGAGCGCGGCGGTGGCGGTGAGGGCGGCGAACGCGAGAATGCGGCGCACAGGAGGCTCCTTCGAGGGGCCGCGCCGAGGGGTGGCGCGGAGGGGGCAGAGCGCGAGTAGACCTTCCCCGCGCCGCCGGGGTCAAGCAGCCGCGCGCGCGTAGCCTGCGGGCGTGCTGCGTACGGACCTGCTCGTCGTCGGCGGCGGCGCGATGGGATCGGCGACCGCGTGGTGGGCCGCCCGGTCGGGGCGCGACGTCGTGCTGCTCGAACGCCACGACGGCCACCACGCGCACGGCTCCTCGCACGGCCGGTCGCGGATCTTCCGGCTCGCCTACGACGACCCGCACTACGTCGGCCTCGCCCTCGCCGCGCGCGACCTCTGGCGCACGCTCGAAGCGGAGTCCGGCGCCGACCTGCTCGACGTCACCGGCGGCGTGGACCACGGCGCCGGCGTCGCGGCGGTCGCGAGCGCCCTCGCCGGCGCGCGGCTGCCGTTCGAGACGCTGACGCCCGCTGACGCCGCCGGACGCTGGCCGATGCTGCGGTTCGACACCGCCGTCGTCCACCAGCCGGACGCCGGGCGGCTCGACGCGGACGGGGCGGTCACGACGTTGCACGCCGAGGCCGCGCGGCACGGCGCCGACGTGCGGTTCTCGGTCACCGCGCTGTCGGCGCGGGAGACGCCGTACGGCATCGCCGTCGCCACCACCGCCGGTGACGTCGAGGCGCGGGTCGCGGTCGTCGCGGCGGGCGCCTGGCTGCCCGGCCTGCTCGGCGCGCTGCCGGTGCCGGACGACCTGCCGCCGTTCCGCGTCACCCAGGAGCAGCCGGTCTTCCTGCCCGCGCGGGACGGCGCGACCTGGCCGTCGTTCATCCACCATCGCGGCCACCAGGCGTCCGTGTACGGCCTCGGCGCGCCCGGCGAGGGCGTGAAGGCCGGCGAGCACGGCAGCGGCCGCGTCGTCACCCCGGACGCCCGCCCGGGTATCGACGCGGGCGCGGTCGCGCGCATGGAGTCCTACGCCGCGGAGTGGCTGCCCGGCGTCACGCCGGTGGCGACCCGCGCCGACTCGTGCCTGTACACGACGACGCCGGACGACTCGTTCGTGCTGCGCCGGTCCGGCCCGCTCGTCGTCTGCTCGCCGTGCTCGGGCCACGGGTTCAAGTTCGTGCCGGAGATCGGCCGGCGCACGGCCCTGCTCGCGGCGGTGCCCGGCTCAGGGTGACGCCGGTTCGTGCCGAAGCCACCTTCATGTCGTTGGTCAGCTCTGTCGAGAAGCTCCGCAACGACCGGCTCCTCATCGAGGCGCTCATCGACCGCCCCGAGCAGCTCGGTCCCGACTTCCAGCCGGTCCGCCGGCTCGCCGACGACGAGCTCGTCGGCTACAAGGCGACCGGCCGCGGCCAGGCGGGCACGCAGCTGAGCACGACGCTCGCGCTGCTCGAGTCCGCGCAGGGCCTCGGGCTCGTCGAGCGGCTCGACTGGGCGTTCCGCTGCCTCGCCTTCGACACGTTCATCGAGCGCGGCGTCGACGTCGAGATGTGGATCACGCCGGAGCCGGAGACCTACGACAGCGCGTGCCCGCCGCGGCTCGCGACGTCGTGGGGTCGCGGGCGGCGTTCGGTCCGGGTGGCCGCCGAGGTACCGGCGCACGCGTTCGCCGAGCCGGAGTCGTTGCAGCGCGGCATCGCGGAGTTCCGCGGCTGGGGCTGGCGGGTCGTCGCCGACGACGTCGCGGACGTTCCCGGTGGCGTGGCGCTGCTCGACGTCGTGCGACCCGACGTCGTGAAGCTCGACCTCGACAAGCCGGGCCGGCACCCGGCCGACCTCTCCCCCGACGTGCGCGGCATGCTCGACGCCTGCCGTCACCTCGGCGCGGACGTCATCGCGCTCGGCGTGGACAGCGAGCCTCGGCGCACCGTGGCTCGCGAGCTCGGCGCGACCCTCGGCCGCGGCCGGCTGCTCGGCGCGCCCGGTCCCCTCTAGCTGTTGTGACCAGGACGTTTTGATCAAGGTGAGGATTTCCGGGTGAGGTCGGTGCGCCTGACGCACCTACCGCCCCCGGGAGGTCGTCGTGGCACGGCCGGCGCGCCGCTCACGTGAAGTTGACCAACTCCTAGTGCCGTCTACACGCGAATGGCGATGCAGGCGATGCTGCGGTTCCATCGGCGGTCGATGTCCTGGAACGCCCCGCACACGTAGTTGCCGGAGCCGACCCAGCGAGAGATGTAGAAGTGCACCGAATCACACCGCTCCACTCGTGCGTAGAACCCCTGCGTCCAGCCCTCGAACGTCCCGCAGCCGTAGGAGTTGTTCGCCGACGTGTTGGTGAGGACAGTGATCGAGCTCACCCACTGCGTGCGGTTGCTGTAGTTCTTCCCGCCGGTCACAACCTTGACGGTCACCGTGCCACCGCTCGCCCAGACCTCGGCCGCGTGGGCGGGTGTGGCAGTGAGCGGAGTCATGGCGAGAGCCGTCGTCAACGCTACAACGACGGCGCGCATGCCACGCCGAAGGTTCTTCGCCTTTCCCATGTCACTCCCCCTTGCTCGAGTGCGACGCGGTGCGCCGACTGGCTATTACGACGCGCCAAGTAGCGGGCGGTTACACCGCATGGCGCAGGTTGTTCTGAACACGGTTGCTGGTGGGTCCATCAATCGTGGCACGACGACGGCGGTCGGCGACGGAGGTAGCCGCGCGAGCATGCGGCGGTCAGGCGCAGCCGTCCCCGATGCTTCCCGTCGGGCGGGATCGACACGACTGACGCTGGGGCCGTCGTCGGGCGCCCACCTACCCAGCTCGGGCGGCGGATAGCGTCATCCGCCCGGACGCGATGCCGAGCCACTCAGCCGCGCGTGCGCGCCACCGGTGCACGGCGTGCACCGCTGGCGATTGCGTGGCTGCACCCGACGCGACAAGGCCGCGGCGCCGTCGGCCGACCTGGTCGAACCGAACCTCCGCCGCCGCGTCGTCGGCCGGGCGATGGCCGACCAGATCCGATCCGAGCTGATCATCGACGCGCTGCAGATCGCCATCTGGAACCGCCGCCGCAGCCAGGCGCGGTCCACCACTCTGACCACGGTCGACCTATACCAGCTGGGCCCGTCAGGACATCTAGCTCGGGCTCTTCCGCAACGTCGCCCACGCGCTGCTCGCGGTGACGGCGTAGTCGTAGCTCGACGCGCCCAAGCAGCGGGTGTCCTTCGCCGCGCGCACCAAGCCGTCGTAGTCCTTCGCGGTGCTCGTCGTGCCGACGCCGCCGGCCAGGTGCACCGGCGCGCTGCTGCCGACGTGGCCGCGCAGCAGCTTCACGTTCTCCGTCGAGTACTTGTACGCGTCCCGCCACTCGGGCTGGTTGTTGCGGTTCGTGTGGTACGACATCGGGATCCAGACGTCGTACGACGCCTTGAGCTGCGCCCAGGGGAACTCCGGCCAGTACCGCGGGTTGATCTTGTCGGTCACCACCGGCGGGATCACGATCGCGCTGGTGCTCGTCGTCCCGGCGGCCTTGCGCAGCTTCGTGGAGAGGTCGACCAGGCGGGCGTTACGCGACTTCAGGTCGGAGTGCTCCGTGGACTCGATGTCGATGCCGATGCTGTCGAAGCGGTGGCCGTTCTTCGTCCGGAACTTCAGCATCGCGTCCACGTGCGACCAGTCGCGCTTCGGGTCCACGAAGCGCGGTAGGTACCAGCCGACGACCTTCATCTTGTGCGCGTGCGCCTTCTCGACGAACTGGCCGAGCAGGTCCGCGCTCAGCACGCCGGTCCCGCCGCCGTCGCGGTCCTTCGCGCCCTGGATGTACAGCGTCTTCACGCCCTGCCGCGCCATCTCGTCCACCGAGCTCGGTTTCGTCCGCGCGTACCCGAACTCGGGCGAGAAGTCGTACGCGTCCACCCAGGTGCCCAGCCCCCGGTACGCGCTGAGGTCGCGCGGCTTCGGCTTGTGGCTGTCGGGCTCGACCGGCGCCGGCTTCGGGCACGGACGAACCGGCTCCACGCAGAACACGGCGTTCGCGACGGCGAACGGCGTGACGAGTGTGGCGACGGCGAGCAACGTCGTCAGCGCGCGGCGCGCTCCGAACATGGGGGTCTCCCCGGGCTGGGTGGTGTCCTTCGACGGTAACGAACCCGGGCGGCGTTGGGAACGGAAGGGCCGAAGTCGTTGACGCGCCTCGTCGTCGTGGTGATCGTGGGCGCATGGATCTCGGCGAACGTTTCGCCCGCGCGCTGGCCGCGAAGGACGTTGTGGGGCTGCGGTCGGTGCTCGCGCCGGACGTCGACTTCCGCGCGATGACGCCCAAGCGCTTCTGGGAGTCGTCGTCGGCCGAGGAGGTCGTGTCGTCGGTGCTGCTCGGCACGTGGTTCAAGCCGAGCGACCGGATCGAGGCCTTGGTGTCGGTCTCGGGCGAGTCGGTCGCCGACCGCGAGCGGGTGACGTACCGGCTGCGCGTCGGCAACGACGACGGCCCGCACCTCGTCGAGCAGGTGGCGTACTACGCCGCCGACGGCGACCGCATCACGTGGCTGCGGGTCATGTGCGCGGGGTACCGCCCGGTGCCGGTCGCCGACGGCCGCGTGACGGCGTAACGGACGCGCGCGCCGCGTCGCGCATCAGGTAGAGTCCTCCCCGCTAGCGCGCCGCTAGCTCAACTGGCAGAGCAGCGGACTCTTAATCCGCGGGTTCGGGGTTCGAGTCCCTGGCGGCGCACCCATGTGACCTGGGCCTTCGCGCTCGGGACTGTCCCGCTCCCGGTCGTACGCTAACGCCGCGGCTCTGGGCGGTGCCGTTCGACGTCGGCGACCCGGTGCACACGCCGCGCGGGCTCAACGTCGCCAACTCGCTCACCCAGCGGGCGTTCGGCGACGCCTTGACCGACCTCGCGGGCGCCGGCATCCCGGTCGACGCGCCGCTCGGCACGTATCAGGTCGACGCCCGGCCGGACGGCACGTCGACGCCGTACTTCGGCGGCCCCGGCACCCCCGGCGTCTTCAACGCCATGAACTCGACGTGGAACGCCGCGCGCGGCTACGTCGGCCCGCTGCAGCACGGTTCGTCGTTCATCCAGGTCGTGTCGTTCGACGGCGGCGGCTGCCCGGACGCGCGGACCATCCTCACGTACTCGCAGTCCACCAACCCGGCGTCGCCGCACTACGCCGACCAGACGCGCCTGTACTCGCAGGGCGGCTGGGTCACCGACCGCTTCTGCAAGGGCGAGGTCCGCGACAACGCCGTGAGCGAGATCCAGCTCAGAGCGTAGGCGGACCCCCGGGCAGACCGGGTCCGCCGGGGAACCCCGGCGAGCCCGGGGTCCCGGGCTCGTCGATGTCCGGCAGCTTCGGGATCCGCCCGAGGTGCCGGACGTTGCTGCACGCGCTCACCGACAAACCGCCGACGTGACTGGCGACCACGCACACGGCGCCGCGCAGGTCGACGCCTTTCAGGGTGTCGATGAAGCACCGGTCGTCGACGACGGTCATCCGCGCGCCGCCGTCGATCGTCGCGACCCCGTCGACCCGCGTGCCCTTCCAGTACCACTGATAGGTGATCGGCGGGCGGCTCGCCCAGGCCCAGGCCCCGCCGCGGACGGCCTGGAACCGCGCGTTGAGGATCGTGAGGATGTCGGTCACGCCCGGCTTGCCGAACGACTGCCCCGAGTGGTTAGTGGCCAGCGTCACGAGCAGCCGCGTGTCGTACGTCCGGTAGCGCAGCCAGGTGGCGCCGGTCGCGTCGGTCCAGACCACGACGCTGGCCAGCCGGCCCGCGCTGCTGCGCGCCGCCAGCACGGTCGCGGTGACGCCGTCCGGACTGCTGCCCCGGCCCGGCACGGCGACGGACGTCGCCGTCGTCGGGAACACCACCTGGCGCAGGTCGCGCTCGCCGATCGTGCGGTACGGCCGGCCCGTCAGCGCGACCAGCCGCGACGACCCGAACGCCGCCAGCCTCCGCCGGATGGCCACGTCGACACCGGGCCGGACGAACCCGCCGATGCGACGGGCCGCGATCCCGCTCCCGGACGACGACGTCCCGGTCGACATCCCGAAGTCGTCGAGCCCGGGGTGCAGCAGCAGGTCGACGTCGAGCCGCGCCGGAACGTCGGCGGCACTGACGACTTCGCCCGTGTCGAGGTCGAACCCCTGCCCGGGCGCGAGCCGTACGTCTCCGACCGCGACCAGCGGCGGCTCGTTCGGCACCGTCATGTAGCCCGCGATCGCGAGGTCGTCCCAGCTCGCGTCGGTGAGGAAGCTGAGCGTGCCGAGCTTCTCCCGGATGCCGCCGGGCAACAGGTCGAGGATCGAGTCGTCGAACGCCGTCGGCACGCGTATCTCGTCCGGGAGCAGGTGGGAGATGGTCCACAGCGTGATGCCGAGCCCGATGAGTCCGAGGCCGATGCCGACGCCGGCCGCGGTCGGGTCGCCCGACAGGACGTCGATCGCGATCACCACCACGCCGGCGATGACGAGGGCCACCGAGGCGACCTTCAGCCACCACACGATGTCGGTCGTGACCTTCACCTTGGTGTCGGTGTCGACGCGCAGCACGCCGTCGTCGACCCGCAGGGTCGCGGACGCCGTAATCTCGACCGTGGCGTCCCAGCCCCAGCCGGACTTCTTCAGGATCACGTGCATGTTGACGCCGTTGTCGACGCAGACCTCGAGCAGCTTCAGCGTGTCAAAGCTCTCCTCGCCGATGGTGACGTCGTCGATGTCCGTCCACCGGCAGCAGGTGGCCGTCTCCTCGGTCGGCTGCGCGGGCAGGCCGCCCCACACCTCGGACTCGGAGAGCAGGCAGCAGGCGAGCTCGCGCACCAGGCCGTTGCTCAGCAGCAGGTGGCCGTCGGCGCCGCTCGGCACCAGCGAGGCACCGCTGTCGGTCGGCACCGGCAACGCCGTCGAGTCGACCAGCGCGATGAACAGCGCCAGCGACGGCGCGGTGTCGCTCGACCCCGGCCGGAACTTCGGCGTCACGCCACGGGCCCCGATGCCGCACAGCTCGGTGGCGAACGTGAGCGGCACGTCGAACGCATAGAACGCCGCCAGCTGCTGCACCGCCACGGCCTCGGCGGCGTCCCACAGCTTCTGCCGGTCGGCAGCGCTCGCGCCGGGGATCGAACCCACCCCGGCGGGCTGGGAGATGGTGATGCTCCCGGGAACGAGACCGAGGCTGACCGTGGTCCCGCCGCCGTCCGACCGCGGTTGGGCGGACAGCGTCAGCTTGGCGCTCACCTCGACGGCGCCGAGGCTGACCGGCACCGGGATCGAGAGCGGTGCCGTACCGAGTGTCATCATCGCTTCGGGGAAGCCGATCGTGACCTCGATCGTGTCGGTGGGCGAGGTGGGATCGAGCACCAACCGCGGATCACTGGCGTCTTCGAGCAGCAGCGACAACACGCCCTGCTGCGTCACCGCCGGCGTTCCGATGGGCACCGCGAACGAGAACTGCGACGCCCGCTGCCGGATGCCCGGGATCATGTCGACGTCGAGTACCCCGGCCAGTTGGTCGAGGGCGAGCTCGAAGACGGCGTCGGCGTTCGTCGTCGCCTTGGTCACCTCGTCGAACGGAGTCACCGCCGGGGCGGGGGCGACGACCGTGTCGACGCTGATCCGGTCGACGAGCAGGCCGGACAACTGGGTGATAGGCGCAGCGCTGCGCGGCAACACGCCCGCCACCCGGGTCGCCGCCGCCTGGTCGACGTGCTGGAGGGCACGGACCACCTGGGCGGCGTCCTGGGCGAACCGGGCCGGCCGGTCCGCGCCGCCCTCCAGCCACTCGAACAGCGGTCCCTCGACCGCCTCCAGGTCGCGCCGCAGGGCGGGGGTGAACTGCCGGTGCGCGGCGACGAACGGGTCGCGCGCGTCGATCCGCCGCCCGAAGTCGAACGCCTTCATCCTGCGCAGGTGCACCGCGATGTCGGCCCGCGGCGCCGACGTCCGCACGTCAACGTCCCGGATGTGCTCGCCGACCAGGCCGGAGACAAGGTCCCGGTCGCTGAGCATCGTGGCAAGCCGGGCGTTCAGCTTGTCGGCCACACCAGTCAGGTCGTGCTCTCGGGGCATGCCGCCACCTCCGCGCCAACGCGGGCGCCGGACGCCCCCGCGACCTCGCGCGGACGCTACCAGCGATTCACCGACCCAGTACGGCCACGACGCCGGCACGGTGGTAGACCCTAGGGCCGAGGCGCGAGCCCGCACGTTGACAAGTCTCGTCTTGCTCGTTGCCGGCGGCATGCTGGGTGCGCTCGCATCGGAGATCGTTCGGCCACCGCCCCGACCTCGCGCTGGCGAACGACACCCTGGTACATCGACCGGCGGTGGCATCCCTGGGTCACTCTCGTCCGTGACGTCGCGGGATGGTCGTCTTGTCGGGATCGGTGGCCGACGTACCGCCCAGGGTCAGCTCGGGGCCGGATCCGTCGTGGGTGAACCCGTCGCCGTTGTCGAGAACTGGATCACGCGGGGTCGGGGTTGTTGGTGAGCTCGCTCAAGGTCCGGCGGTGCTGGCGGGCGAGGAACCTTGGCAGGATGCTCACCGTCAGGATGTAGCTCACCATGAACCCGAGCGCGCCGAAGTAGGCGAGGACGAAGCCGGCGAACGCGGCGCTGCCTTCCGTGTTCCCGAGGCCGGGGCTCGCGGCGTGCACGAGCCGGCCGAGCGCGTCGCCGATGCTCCGGAACTGCGTGAGCCCCACGCCCACGAGGATCTTCGTCAGCCAGTCCGACACCTGTTCGAGGTTCGTGTTGTGGTACCAGCGCGTCCGCGCGAGGTCGGACTCCAGGCTGGTCAGGCTGTCCTGGGTCGCGGTCTCGTTCACGCGCGCGTACCGCGGCACGCCGAACAGGAAGCCGAGCAGGCCGCCGACGACCGCGGCCGCCAAGCCCATCATCGCCGCGAACCCCGCCACCCGGAGTGCGGTCGTCCCCCGTAGCTGCACGACGTAGAGCACGACCGGCAGCAGGCCGACGCCGAACCCCAGGAGCGGGACGGCGATGCGCACCTTGGAGAACTGGCGTCGCAGCGTGCCCCGATCGTCGGGCGTGCCGCGCTCATCCACCGTCACGGACATCGCCGGCTCCCCTCGTCCTGACAACGATGACCCAGTGCCGCGCTCCGTGGCAATCTCCGGCCTTGCCAGGTGCGGTCGCCGTACACCGAGATCGCGCGCCGGCTACTCGCGATCTTCGTCGTCCAAGTGGCACTCGGTGGCGCCGTCCTCCCGCGCGAGCAGGCCGTCGAGCTGCTGGAGGCCAGCTCGCACGTCTGCCGTCGACGGGCGGCGGCCGGGCGTGGCAGAGGGAAAGCTGACCGGCGTCGGGCTTTACCACTTCGCGTCGTTCGTCAAGCGCTCGTGGCGCGCCAACGGCTGGATGTGGGGGCGCCTCGACGGCGTGGACGGGCTGGCGCTCGCGCCGCTGCATCCCGACCGGCTCAAGCGGAAGCACCCGAACGTCGCCGACGCGTGCGCCGCGGTCCGGCCGGGCGAGGCTGAAGGTTCACCCGAAGCCCTGGATCCGCAAGCTGGCCGCTAAAGGAGTCACCACGATCGAGAAAGGTCGAATCGCCTCGGGAGAGTAGGCGCATCGCGGAAGACGGTGGTTCCGAGTTCTCCCCGGCGCGAGCTTTGCTAGCCCGGCGTGTCACAACGCCGGATGCAGGGGCCGACGGGTGCGCCGGAGGCTCGCCGTACTTGACCATTCTTCGCAGCCGCTGTCGCTCGTACTTGCTCGTTCGCGCACTCCGGGTGGTTGTGCGCGTCCGGGCGGAGCCGACTCGTTGAACCTCCGCTGTCGGGCGGACTGCCGCGCATGGGTGCCTCTTCTCTGCCGCTCACCAGACGTGAGACTCGTACGACAGCGAACGAAGTGCGTCGCGACCGGCGTCCGTTGCTCCGGAGAGCTGCCACCGCAGCGTCGAGTAGAGCCAGGCCTTGTAGTCCGCGGTGGTCCACTGCGCGTCCCGCGTCAGCGCGAGGAACGTCTCGTGGCTGAAGAGCGCGAAGACCAGATCGGTTGCGCGGTTGGCCGTGATCCCCTCGCGCAGGTAGCCGAGCGAGCCGAGTCGAGCGACCAGTCCACCCATGCCCGCCCGCCGACCAGCCGCGATGGCCTGGACGTAGGCCTCGACCTCAGGGTCGCTGATGGCGGCGGCGTGCAAGGACCTCCACAGCGGCGCTGCCCGCACATAGATGTCCACCCCGTGCTCGACCGCGAGTGCGAGCGCCCGGTCGCCGCTCTCGTCGCTCAGTGCCTCGCGCATCCAGGGCCGCTCGTCCACCGGCGGAGCGTCCGGCCGGCCCGCACCGGCGTGCTCGACGACCTCGCGGAGGAGCTGCCCTTTGGTGCGGAAGGTGTAGTAGACGGTCTGCACCGCTACGCCCGCGCGGGCCGCGATCGCTTCCATGGTCGTCGCGGCGTACCCATGCTCGACGAACAGCTCGTGCGCGCTCGTCACGATGCGGAGACGCGTGGCGGCAGCTCGGTTCCGACGACCCGCGCCGGCGACCTTGACATCCTCCATGACCCGTCCCACTATAGGTGACCCGTCACTAGTGGTACCACTAGTGATTGCTTTAGGAGGCGCCCGATGGTCACCTTCCGCAACGAGATCGACATCGACGCCTCACCCGAGGCTGTCTTCGACGAGCTCAGCGACGTCCGGCACGAGCAGCGGTGGAGCGACAAGCTCAAGTCCGTCGAGCTGCTGACTCCCGAGCCGATCGGAGTCGGCTCCCGGGTGCGCGCCAAGTGGTCCGGCGCACCCGAGAACGACGTCGTCTACCGCGAGTTCGACCGTCCCCGCCGGTGGGTTACCGAGTCGCGGTCGTGGATGCTCGTGGTCGAGGTGGATCTTCAGGTCGAGCCGTCCGCGACCGGCTCGCGACTCCTCTCCACATGGAGCCTGAAGCCGCGCGGACCGGTGCGCCTGCTGACCCCGGTGCTCAAGAAGGCCTTCGACAAGGATGTCGCCGCGAACATGCGCGCGGCCAAGGCGCACGTGGAGCAGCTCACCCGGCACTGACGACTGTCGAGCGCGTACGTCACGACCTCGGTCTCGATGCACTCGTCGAGTGCCAGCCTGCGCCTGGCCCACCAACGGGTCTGCTCCCTGCGGGCATCGCGTCGCCTGAACCGCGACCGTCCGCCGGCTCAGGCGGGCAGGTAGGTGTAGCGCCGCCCGGCACTGGTGCCGCCTGCCGTGGTCACGGTGACGTCGACGGGCCCGACGAGATGACCCGGCGCAACGACCTCGATCGACGTCGGGGACACCTGGCGCACCTCGGCGCGGGCCGTGCCGAACCGGACCACGGCGTCGGCACGGAAGTGCTCACCGGACAGCACCACGGTGTTGCCGCCGACTGTCGGCCCCCGGTCGGGCGAGATCGCCGCGAGCACGGGTGCCGCGACGTACGTGAACCCGGGCGAGAGCCCGTACCGCGCGCCGTCGGCCATCACGACGACGACCGTGACGGGGGCCGCCCGCGTGCCCGCGGGGGTCTCCGCCGTGAGCTCCGAGTCCGACTCGATCTGCAGGGAACCGGCGCGGCGGCCACCGACCTCGACCCGCACCGCGGACGAAAGCCCGGTCCCCCGCACCGTGATGACGGTGCCGCCCGCGAGCGGCCCGTCATCCGGCGTGACGCCGGAGACGCTGCGTTGCGGCTGCTGCCCGCTGCCGGGCTCCGCGGGGGCGGCCGGGGCGCCCGGCGCGGCAGGAGGCCCTTCGCCCTGCTGCGGTGACGCCGACGGAGTCGTACCCGTCGGGCCGCTGTACCCGGGCGGACGGGTCGGCACGGGCCCCGCGTCCACACGCGGCGCCACCGTTGCCGCCGGCGCGGGCGATGGCGTGGGTAACGGCTGCTCACTCCCGCCGGGGGCAACGGTCGGCAGGCCGGTCGGCGCGGGCCGCGCCACCGGTCCCGGCACGTCCGCCGGCCGCAGCACGACGGCGGTCGCGCCGACGACGACGATGGCGGCCGCCGTAGCGACCAGGGCGAGGAGGACACGCCGGCTGGGGCCGACGGCCGGCCGGCGCGCCGGGACACCGGTGGCCAGCCGCGCGCGCAGGCCGGTCCGCGTCGCGGCGCGCAG
>DATLNJ010000040.1:0-7938 GCA_035536815.1 Frankiaceae bacterium | reverse complement strand
ACCTGCATGCTCGCGATGTTGACGTTCGCGGCGCCGAGGATGCCGCCGACCGCGCCGACGATGCCCGGGCGGTCGTGGTAGGTGAAGAACGCCAGGTGCTCGGTCGGCGTGATGTCGACGTCGAAGCCGTCCACCTCGGTGATGCGTTCGATCATCTTCGGGCCGATCAGCGTCCCCGACACCGACACGTGCCCGCCCCGGCCGAGGGTGCCGCGCAGCGTGATGAGGTTGCGGTAGTCGGGGCTCTCGCTCGACGTCGTGAGGTCCACCGCGACGCCGCGGTCCTCGGCGAACAGCGGGGCGTTGACGTACGTCACCGGCTCCTCCACGACCGGCGCGAACACGCCCTTCAGCGCCGCGAGCTGGAGCACCTTGACGTCGTGGACGGCGATCTCGCCGCGCACCTCGACGGTGAGGTTGGTGACGACCTCGCCGGCCAGGCCGGCCAGGATCTGGCCCAGCTTCTCGACCAGCGGCAGCGCCGGGCGGATCTCCTCCGCGATGACGCCGCCGGCCTGCACGTTGACGGCGTCGGGCACGAACTCGCCGGACAGCGCCAGCTTCACCGACCGCGCGACGGCGGTGCCCGCCTTGTCCTGCGCCTCGACAGTGGACGCGCCGAGGTGCGGCGTCACGACGACGTTGTCGAACGCGAACAGCGGCGAGTCGGTGCACGGCTCCGTCCCGAACACGTCCACGCCCGCGCCGCCGAGCCGCCCCTCCTTGAGCGCCTGCGCGAGCGCGTGCTCGTCGACCAGGCCGCCGCGGGCGGCGTTGACGAGGATCGCCGTCGGCTTGAGCAGGGCGAGCTCGCGCTCGCCGATCAGCCCGGCCGTCTCCTTCGTCTTCGGCAGGTGGATCGTCACGACGTCGGCCTCGCGGAGCAGGTCGTCCAGCGGCAGCAGCCGGACGCCCATCTGCGCGGCGCGGCCGGCGGGGACGTAGGGGTCGTACGCGACCAGCCGCATTCCGAACGCGCTCAGCCGCTGGGCGACCAGCACGCCGATCCGGCCGAGGCCGACCACGCCCGCCGTCTTGCCGGCCAGCTCGACCCCGGTGAACTTGCTCCGCTGCCACTCCCCCTGCCGGAGGCTGGCGTCGGCGCGGGGGACACGGCGGGCGACCGCGAGCAGCAGCGCGACCGCGTGCTCGGCGGCGGAGATGACGTTGGACTGCGGGGCGTTGACGACCATCACGCCGGCCTTGGTGGCGGCGGGGACGTCGACGTTGTCCAGGCCGATGCCGGCGCGGGCGACAACCTTCAGCCGCGGCGCGGCGGCGAGCGCCTCCGCGTCGATCGTGGTGGCGCTGCGGACGATCACGGCGTCGGCCTCGGCCAGCGCGGGCAGCAGCTGCGCGCGGTCCGCGCCGTCGCAGTGGCGAACCTCGAAGTCGCCGCCGAGCACGTCGAGCGCGCTCGGCGCCAGCTCCTCCGCCACCACGACAACCGGCCTCGTCATGCGCAGCACCCTACGTGACGACGTGAGAGGGTCCGGCCGTGACCGAGATCGAACGAATACTCACCGCCAACGCCGCGTACGCCGCTGGCGGACCAGCCCTGCCGCCCGACGCGCGGCCATCGCGCGGGGTCGCCGTCGTCACGTGCATGGACGCGCGGCTCGACGTGCTCGCCACGCTCGGGCTCGAGGTCGGCGACGCGCACGTGATCCGCAACGCCGGCGGCCGCGTGTCGGACGACGCCCTGCGCAGCCTCGCCATCTCCGTCCAGCTGCTCGGCGTCGAGACCGTCGTCGTCATGCAGCACACGAAGTGCGGCCTGGCCGGCACGACGGACGACGCCCTGCGCGCGCGCACCGGCGCCGACGTGGCGTTCCTGGCGATCGACGACCACGCGGCGGCGCTGCGCCGCGACGTCGACGTGGTGGCGGCGACGCCGTACCTCACGCCGGTCGTCGCGGTGGCCGGGCTGCTCTACGACGTCGCGACCGGCGCCGTCGAGGACGTCTACCGCTGGCAGCGCCCGTAGCCCAGGTCGGCGTTGGCCGACCTGGGAGCTGACAGTTCGCCGGGCACCCCGACCGTGCGGGCGGGAGGGCGCTGTCACTTCAGCGCAGGCGCAGGGGCCACGGAACTTGCGGGCCCACAGCCGCCCCCGTCTTGCCGGTCATGCGGGTTACGGCGTCGCCACCGGGCGGGGGTCGGGTGTCGGCCGCGTGCCGCCGTCGAGAACCGGCCGCGATGCGAGCGGCGCCGAGAGCGGCACCCGAACGCGGGCAATCACTCCGCCGCCGGTGCAGATCCCAGGGGTCGGACGGGGCGAGCCTACGTACAGCGTGAGGGTCACCGCTGACGGCGATTCCGCCACGCGAACGTTGCTCAGCACCGTGCAGCCCGACGCATCCGCGTCGTAGTAGAGGTCGAGCGTCCGGTCGTCGACGCGCACAGCGCGCGACCACGGGAGCGCCTCCGCGTTGACGACACGACCGGGATAGGGCGTCGTCAGCGGCGGCGTGGGGAGCGCAGGCGTGGACGGCGTCGGCTGGCGAGTGCCGTCGGCGCGTCGAGTCAGCAGCGCTGCGCCCATCAGGAGGACACCCAAGGCGGCGACGCCGGCCACGACGAGGAACGTCGCGGACCGGCGCCGCCCTGCCGCGGGGACCGGCCTAGCGGGCATCAGCCGTCATGCGCCGACCACATCGGTCAGCCCGAGCCGCTGGAGGCACGTGTGGACGTGGGGGTAGAGCATCCGCACGGTGCCGTCGGAGTACGTGGCGTTCCCCGAGACGACGCCCTTCGCCGTGCTGTTGTTCAGCACCGAGCCGCCGCTGTCACCGCCGTTGCTCTGGAACGTCGCCTGGCGGAGGCCCGAGAAGGTCATGCCGTTCTTGGTGTAGCTGATCGCCTTGCTCATGAGCGTGCCGCACCGCTCGCCACCCGTCGTCGCACCCGACATGCAGACCCGCTCCGTGAGCACATCCTCGGTGTTCGCCTGCCGGTAGTAGATGTGGCGGTCGTTGGTAGCGGTGATCGCGACGTACTGGCTCCGGTCGGCCGGGTTGATCGGGATGCGCATTGCGTCGGAACCGCCGCTGTAGAACGCCGTCCGGTCCATCCGGCCGATCGGGTAAGTCTGGTACTGCGACCACAGGCCCTGGCTGTCGTCGCAGTGGCCGGCTGTCATCATGTAGTAGGTCGTGACGTAGATCGCCGCGTCGGTGCGCACGTTGGCGTACGCGATAAACGCGGAGGTGCAGGTGTGCACCATCGCCTGCCCGTTTGAGAACGGCTGCGTGATGCGCTGGCCGCCCTTCAACGGCGGCGCGTTGAGCGCGTTGACGCCCGTCTCCTCGACCTTCGGCGCGGTGATGAAGCGCACCATCTTCGCATCGGCCGCGGCGAGCGAAGCGAGCAGCGCTGAGCGGGCAGCGGGCGAGTCCTGCGCGAGCCCGATCGTGATGTGATTGGCGAGCTCGTCGGCGTGCGCGTAGGAGACGCCGCTCGTGGCGATGAGCGCATCCGCCACCCGCGTCAGGTCCGACAGCCCGAACGCCACGACGCGCGTCGTGAGCCGGTCTCCGTGGTTGGTCCGCGCACGCAGCGCGGCCGCGTGCTCCGCGGCGTCCCGCGTCACCATCACGACCGTCTTCCCTGTCTCCTGGTCGATGTACACGCCGCCGAAGACGCCCGCACGCGCACCCTTGAAGTAGGCACGCGCCGCGTGCTGGATCTCCCGCGCCGCAGCCTCCCGCGCGTCGAGTTCCGCTTCCTCGTCGGCTGTGAACACGGCCCCCTCCACGGTGGCGTGCGCGAGCTCGCCTGACGCCCAGCGCGCATTGAGGTCGGAGACGACCGTCGCGTCGGCGGGCAGGCCGAGCTCGGCCCGATAGCGCATCTGGTCGGCCAGCGGCGGCAGTCCAGCCGCGTCCAGCTTCGTACGGGCCGGCGCGTACGGCGCGCGCGACGCCTGGGCCGCGGGCGTCGCGCCCGCGGTCAGTGCTAGCACGACGGTTGCGGCCAGAAGGCCGCGCCTTCGGGTGGTACGCATCGAGTTTTCCCACAATTCTGTCGTGGGCCGCCCCCGTGGGTCGGCCCTACTCGGACGCCCGGGGTAGACCGGGGTTCCGAGACCCCCGCTGCCGGCAGTCGTGCCCGATCACACAGAGCCCTGACGCGAGAGTAAGTGACGGGACTAGTTTTCGTCGGAAAATCCAGAAGACCTCTAGTCAATGAAGATCGCGCGGTCCCGGCGAGGTCGTGCGGAAGCGACAATGGATCTTCCCGACACTCGGCATCGGTGACGTTCGACCGCACAGCGGCCGGCGAGCGGCCCTTCGAGCCCTCGAATCCCTCGTCCTCGTAGCGCCGCTTTCCAACCCACATGATGTTCCGGCTGATCCCGTAGTAGCGGCACGGCGCGGCGATGTCGGCGCACACCTCCTCGACGCGGGCGCAGCACCGGGAGACGCCGCGGAGCGCGTCGCTCCAGTTCACGCTCGCTCCACACCCGTTCCGACGACCCGGCCTCGTCCCCAAGAACTCAGACTGTCAACGGAATCCGAAACTTTTAGAGTTAGCGCTCGATCCAGGACATCAGGCCGCGCAAGCGGGCGCCGACCTCCTCGATCGGGTGGTTCGCGCCCTCCTCGGCGAGCTTGCGGTAGTTGGGACGGCCGGCGTCGTCCTCCGCGACCCACTCGCGGGCGAACTCGCCGCTGCGGATCTCGTCGAGGATGCGGCGCATCTCCGCCTTCGTCTCGGCGTTCACGACGCGCGGACCGCGGGTGTAGTCGCCGTACTCGGCGGTGTCCGAGATCGACCAGCGCATCTTCGCCAGGCCGCCCTCGTACATCAGGTCCACGATGAGCTTGAGCTCGTGCAGGCACTCGAAGTACGCGACCTCCGGCTGGTAGCCGGCCTCGACCAGCGTCTCGAACCCGGCCTGCACCAGCGCCGTCGCGCCGCCGCAGAGCACCGCCTGCTCGCCGAACAGGTCGGTCTCCGTCTCCTCGGTGAACGTCGTGCGCAACGCTCCGGCGCGCGTGCCGCCGATGCCCTTCGCGTACGACAGCGCCAGCGGCAACGCCTCCCCCGTCGCGTCCTGCTCGACAGCGACGAGGCACGGCACGCCGCGCCCCTCGGTGAACTGCCGCCGCACCAGGTGGCCAGGCCCCTTCGGCGCGACCATCGCGACGTCCACGCCGGCCGGCGGCGTGATCAGCCCGAACCGGATATTGAACCCGTGCGCGAAGAACAGCGCGTGCCCGTCGCGCAACGACGGCTCGACCGCCTCGGCGTAGAGCGAGCGCTGCGCGGTGTCCGGTGCCAGCACCATGACGAGGTCGGCCTCGGCGCACGCCTCCGCCGGCGCCAGCACCCGCAGCCCGGCCTCCTCCGCCGCGGCCCGCGACTTCGACCCGGCCGGCAGGCCGACCCGCACGTCGGCGCCGCTGTCGTGCAACGACAGCGCGTGCGCGTGCCCCTGCGAGCCGAAGCCGAGCACCGCGACCCGCCGGGCGCGGATCGGGTCGAGCGAGGCGTCGGCGTCGTAGTAGATCTCGGGCATGGGCGTGGCTCCTTACTCCTGGCCGTCGCGAGCGGCGTCCAGATCGGTGGATCGCAAGGCGGAGGAGCCGCCGACAGGGGAGCTGCCGGCGGCGACGACAACGCCGCGAGGCGCCGGTCTGGACGCCGCGCAGCAGGTTGAGGAGTGAGGAGCCACGCCCTAGGCGGTCCTCTCGGCGGACCGGAGCGTGCGGTCGGTCATGGAACGGCTCCCGCGCGCGACGGCGACGAGCCCGGACTGCACGAGCTCGCGGATGCCGAACGGCTCCAGCACCCGGATGAGCGCGTCGAGCTTGTCGGTCGTTCCGGTGGCCTCGACGGTCACCGTGTCGGTCGCCACGTCCACGACCTTGGCGCGGAACAGCTGAACGGTCTCCAGCACGTGCGAGCGGGTCGTCGCGTCGGCGCGCACCTTGAGCAGCAGCAGCTCGCGCTGCACCGAGGCGGCGGGGTCCAGCTCGACGATCTTCAGGACGTTGACCAGCTTGTTGAGCTGCTTGGTCACCTGCTCCAACGGCAGGTCGGCGACGTTGACGACGATCGTCATGCGGGAGACGTCGGGGTGCTCGGTCGGGCCGACCGCGAGCGAGTCGATGTTGAAGCCGCGCCGCGAGAACAGCCCGGCCACCCGGGCCAGTACGCCGGGCTTGTTCTCGACCAGGACAGACAGCGTGTGCCGGCTCATCCCTCTGACCCTTCGCTGAAGTCCGGGCGCAGGCCGCGGGCGTGCTGGATGTCGGAGTTCGACGTGCCGGCCGGCACCATCGGCCACACCTGCGCGTCCTGGCCGACCCGGAAGTCCACCACGCACGGCACGTCGTCCACCGACAGCATCTTCTCGATCGTCGCGTCCACGTCGTCCGCCGACGAGCAGCGCAGGCCGACGCAGCCGTACGCCTCCGCGAGCTTGACGAAGTCGGGCACGTACTTGAGGTCGGTGTTGGAGTACCGCGAGTCGTAGAACAGGTTCTGCCACTGGCGGACCATGCCGAGGCTGCCGTTGTTGACGACGGCGACCTTGATCGGGATGCCCTCGACGGCGCAGGTGACCAGCTCCTGGTTGGTCATCTGGAAGCAGCCGTCGCCGTCGATCGCGACGACGAGCGCGTCGGGCCGCCCGACCTTGGCGCCCATCGCGGCGGGGACGGCGTAGCCCATCGTGCCGAGGCCGCCGGAGTTGAGCCACGTGTACGGGTGCTCGTAGCGGATGAACTGCGATGCCCACATCTGGTGCTGGCCGACGCCGGAGACGTAGACCGCCTCGGGGCCGCAGATCTCACCGAGCCGGGAGACGACGTACTGCGGCGCGAGCGACCCGTCCGGCGGGTCGGCCCAGCCGAGCGGGTAGTGCTCGCGGTACGAGTCCAGCTCGGCCCACCACGCCGCGAGGTCGGGCTTGCGACCCTCCGCCGCGAACGCCGCCGCGAGGTCTGCGAGCACGACCTTCGCGTCGCCCACGATCGGCACGTCGGCGACGCGGTTCTTGCCGATCTCCGCCGGGTCCACGTCCGCATGCACGACGAGCGCGTCCGGCGCGAACGTCGACAGCTTCCCTGTCACCCGGTCGTCGAAGCGCGCCCCGAGCGCCACGATGACGTCCGCCTTCTGCAACGCCATGACCGCGGCCACCGTGCCGTGCATGCCCGGCATGCCGAGGTGCTGCGGGTGGCTGTCGGGGAACGCGCCGCGCGCCATCAGCGTCGTCACGACCGGGATGCCGGTCGCGTCCGCCAGCGCGCGCAGCTCGGCCGCCGCGCGGGCCTTGAGAACGCCGCCGCCGACGTAGAGCACCGGGCGCTTCGCCGCCGCCATCAGCCGGGCCGCCTCGACCACCTGCTTGCCGTGCGGCTTCGCGGCGACCCGGTAGCCGGGCAGGTCGAGCTCGGCCAACGAGGACGGCCACGCGTACGGCGCCGACGCCTGCAGGATGTCCTTCGGGATGTCCACGAGCACCGGCCCCGGACGCCCCGTCGAGGCGAGGTGGAACGCCTCGGCGATCGTCCGCGGGATGTCGGCGGCGTCCTGCACGAGGTAGTTGTGCTTGGTGATCGGCATCGTGATGCCGACGATGTCCGCCTCCTGGAAGGCGTCGGTCCCGATCGAAGCGCTCGGCACCTGACCGGTGATCGCCACGATCGGCACGGAGTCCATGTACGCGTCGGCGATGGGCGTCACCAGGTTGGTCGCGCCCGGGCCGCTGGTCGCCATGCAGACGCCGACCTTGCCGGTGGCCTGCGCGTACCCCTCGGCCGCGTGGCCGCCGCCCTGCTCGTGGCGGACCAGGATGTGGCGCACCTTCTTGCTGTCGAACAGCGGGTCGTACGCCGGCAGGATCGCGCCCCCGGGGATGCCGAAGACGACCTCGGCACCGACGCTCTCGAGCGAGCGCACGAGCGACTGCGCTCCGGTCAGGCT
>DATLNJ010000039.1:0-18660 GCA_035536815.1 Frankiaceae bacterium | reverse complement strand
TGAAGCGGTCTGGGTTCGGTGGAGGCGGTTTTCATTGAGTGCCCACCTCGGCGAGGGGGGCAGGTTGTGCGTGTGCGTGCTCGACCTCTACGGGGGTGAGCATGCCTAGTTCGCCGTGCAGCCGGCGGTGGTTCCACCAGTCGAGGTACTCGAACAGCGCGAGCTCGAGCGCGGCGAGGGTCCGCCACGGCCCGTGCAACGCGATCAGCTCGGTCTTGATCTGCCCGATGGTCGACTCGGCCATCGCGTTGTCGTAGGAGTCTCCGACCGAGCCGATCGACGCGAGCGCGCCGCCCTCGACGAGCCGCTCGGTGTAGCGCAGCGACGTGTACTGCGTCCCGGCATCGGTGTGCGCGACCAGCCCGGCCAGGTCGGCGCCGGTCCGCCCACGGGTCCAGAACGCCATGTTCAGCGCCTCCAGGGGCAGCTCGGTGCGCAGGTGCGCGGCGAGCTCCCAGCCGAGCACGCGACGGGAGTGCGCGTCGATGACGAGCGCGAGGTAGGCCCAGCCGCTCCACGTCCGGATGTAGGTGATGTCGGCCACCCACAGCGCGTCCGGCCGCCCAGGGTGGAAGTTGCGGTTCACCAGGTCCGCCGGCCGCGTCGCCGCCGGGTCGGTGACGGTGGTGCGCCTGAACATGCCGCGGTGCACGCCGCGCACACCGGCCAGCCGCATCAGCCGCCGCGTCTGGTCGCGGCCGACCACCACGCCCTCCCGCGTGAGCGCCGCCTGCATCTTCCGCACGCCGTAGACGGAGTAGTTCACCGCGTGGACGCGGCGCACCACCTCGACCAGCTCGGCGTCGCGCAGTGCTCGCGTCGACGGCGCCCGCCGCCGCGCCGCGTAGTAGCCGGCCACGGACAGGAACCCACCCGGTGTGCCGGCGAGGACCCGGCAGATGCGCTCGACCCCGTGATGACCCTTGTGCGCCTCGATGAAGCGGATCATCTCGGTCCGGGTCGGTCGAGCTCCGCTGCGAAAAAAGCGCTCGCAGCCTTCAAGATCTCGTTCGCACGGCGCAGCTCGGCGACCTCCCGGCGCAGCCGCTTGATCTCGGCCGCCTCCTCCGTCGTCACCCCCGCGCGTTCACCCGAATCGACCTCGGCCCGCCGAACCCACTTGCGGACCGTCTCCGGCGCCGCCCCGACCTTCCCAGCCACCGAGACGATCGTCGCCCACTCCGTCGCATGGCCCGGTCGCGCCTCCGCGACCAGCCGCACCGCCCGTGCCTTCGCCTCAGGCGTGAACCGCATCCCTCTCGACACCGCGCCATCCCCTCACGGACAGGCGCCTCTACAAAACCCAGACCGGTTCAGTTGCTTCTCACTGCTGCTTGCTGCCTCCGCTGCACCCCCGCTGACCACTCCTTTTGCCTCTGTTTCTTGACGAGGGAGTGGAACAAGGTCGGGGGCGCGAAGCGGTTCCGACCTTGTTCCGCGACCGAGTCCCCGACAGGGCAAAAGCCCAGGTCAGCGGGGGTGCAGCGGAGGCAGCCACGGCTATCCGCCCTGCCCCGCGGACTGCCCCGAACGTCGGTGACCCTGCGGGGCACCCCCTGCGGCCTTCGCCACGCCGGTGGGGGAGTCCTCGACGATCCGGCGCAGCAGCGAATCGACGCCGTCATCGACCCGGTCCCCGACCCAGTCGATCGGGTTCGGGATCGGGCCGGATGCACGTGGCGCGGCGGGAACGTCCGACCCCGGCATGGCCCGGAGCAGAGCCCCGAAGCCCACGGTGTTGATGGCTGCCTCCTGGTCGGGTTCGAACCGGGAGGGCCGGACGGCCCGCCGCGAACACCGACGATGAGCAGCCGCGGTGCCACAACCGGGTGGTTCCGGCGAACCTCACCGGAACTTCACGAACGGTTACCAAAACCTCACGAGAACCTCACGGGCTTCGTGACGGTCTCGTGAGGTTCCGGTGAACTTCCGCGCCGACTCTCGCTTCTCCGGCCGCCACCGACAGCGGCACTGAAGCAGAGGAGCGCACCATGACCAGCACCCGCCATCACGGCCGCAAGACCGTTCTGACTGTCGTCGTGATTTCCGTCGCGGCGACCGCGTGCAACCGCGGCGATGACACGCCGACCACCTCCGCGCCGGTCCCGCCGGCGGTGATCGTCGCGATCCCCGACCTGCCGGACGACGTCACCGCACCGACCGTCGAGCCGACCACGGAAGCCACCTCCGAGGGCTCGGTCGGCGTGCGGGTGACCGGTAACGAGACGCTCGACGACCTGTTCTGGCAGGACGACCCGACCGGCACCGGCCCGCAGATCGCGCTGCGCTTCATGCGCGCGCTCCAGCAGCGCGACCACATGAACGCGGCTCGGCAGCTCGACGGCGGCGGCCGCCTCGCCCTGTCCGGCGACACGATGGGCCACCTCCGCCGCGTCATGGACGACGTCCACACCAAGGCGAAGCTCACCGGCGCCGGCCGCTGCACCACCGCGAGCGCGCTCACCCGCGAGTCCGCCGTCGTCCGCTGCGGCACCCGCCGCGTCGTCGTCCACGTCCTCAACACGACGCACTACGCCGGTGTCGAGATCGATCCGTGGCACCCGCGGTACGACGTCTACCGGGGGCCGCACACCCACGCCTACACCGCCATCGACCTCTGATGGCCAGCTACTTCAGCGCTGGACCTGCGCGCGGGCTGCTCCTGGCCCGCGCCAGGCAGGCGCAGATGCCGCTATCCGAACTCGCGCTCGCGATCGGGCTGCCGAAGCGCACCCTGCACCGCGTCCTCGCGTCCCAACGACTCCGCTGGGACATCGCCGACCGCGTCGCCATCGCCCTCGGCCACCACCCCTGCGAACTCTGGTCCGACTGGTTCGACCTCGACGTCGACCTCGACACGAAGGAGCAAGCATCATGACTCTCGACGACGACCTCCCGCCGATCCTCACGGTCGAGCAAACCGCGAAGCTTCTCGGCATCAGCCGGGGACTCGCGTTCGCGGCGGTTCGCGCTGGCGAGATCCCGCACGTCCGGATCGGACGACGCATCCTTATCCCGCGTGATCGACTCCGCGCTCTGCTGAGTTCGTGATCGCACCCGACCGAGGAGTCCCGGCCGACGCGTCGATTCATGGAATCCCGCCCGAGACGCGTCGGCCGGACTAAAGGTGTTGAGGCTGCAGCCAAGCTGCCCTGACCGCCACGAGGTCCGCGACCGGCCAACTGATGACGCTCGACACATGGCGTTGAAGACTGCGCTTGGGCGCGTAACAGCCACCAAGAGTTGCGTCGGATCCTCATAGGACAGCGTCAGTACGGCCTACCGTCGGATCGCACGGTGGAGGTTGTGGCGGACTACGGCGTCGAAGGCTGCATCAGTTTCTTTACGCCCGCGACAGTGATGTCGGCGGCGAACGCCCATGACAGCACCTTCGTCATGTCCGCGAGCGTTCCGACCCAGTTCGCGGAGAACAGCGGGTAGCCGACAAGTCCGACGAGCACGAGAAGCACGATGAGCTGGACGACAGTCAGCAGAGCGCCTGCGCTGTACGCGAACACCTGGCCCGCCGCGCCGAGAAGGACCCCGCCCGGTCCGCTCCTGTGCGGCAGCACGACAGCCCCCGGCTCGCCTGGCGCGCCGGCGACGGCCGTCGCGGCGGCGACCACGGGCACCGTGCCGTCCTCGCTGCCCAACAGAGTCGCCGCAGCCCGCGCGGCGGCTTCGCCGCCCTTGGGCTGCTTCGCGGCGGCAACCGCGGCCGCGCCGAGCAGGTCGCCGCTCGTCAGCCGCTGCTCGACGTCCGGGTCGGTCGCGCTGCCGAGTAGGCCTCGTACCGCGCCCTTGGTTGTCTCGATTGCTGTCGGGATCGCGGTCGCGGCCTTGCGGGCGATGACGGCAGGGTCGGGCGCCGGCACGGCGGCGGTCCGTAAAACTGCAGCAGCAGACCGCACCTCCGCGGCCCGCGTCGTGGCACCAACGTCGTCGAGGACCTTGGCGATGCGCGTCAACTCATCGGCAACTTCCGCGACCGCGCCGGGAACCGACTCGAACGTCCGGTTCGCGCGGTCGACCTGGCGAAGCCGCAATTCGGCGGTCGCTGCGCTGCCGGACGCAGGCGCCGGTGCGCCATCCGCGGGGGCCGACGGCAGATGCTTCGTCGCGAATGCCACCGCCTGGGCCGCCGCGCCGAGCGTGCCCTTGGTCCGGGTACCCAACGCGGTTTGTAACTGGCCCAGCGCCGCGGCGTAGGTGCCCGCCCACTCGTCTGCCTTGAGGACCAGGCCTTCGACCGCGGTCGCCACGCCGGTGTCGAGGATCGTCTTCGCATCTACCGCGTCATGCCGGTCGAGCGCTCGGTCGACCGAGGTCAGCACGTGCCGGAGCGCGAACAACGGCTCGCGCAGGACGGGCGGCAGCCACCAGTCGCGCAGCAGCAGCGCGGTCAGTGTCTCGTACCGCGTTTGCTCCATCGCCAACCGCGACTGGAGGTCGGCAAACGCCGTCTCCGCCGTCGTCGTCGCCTGCTCGATCAAGTTCACGAGCTTCGTCGGGCGGAGCGTACGGTCAGCCAGCAGCGCATCAGCCTTGACGATCTCGTCTACGAATGTCGCGTCCGGGTATTCCGCGCGCAGCGCCACCAGCCGCGCGCGCAGAGTATTGGCGCGGCGACGGGTCCGCGCGATCCCCCACAGCTTCGGGCCGAGACCGCGGGTGGCGAGTCCCGACAGGATGCCGAGCAAGATCAGGACCCAGATCAGTGCCTTGTCGCGCCGCGTCGTGATCTCGAACTGGACCGTGAGCGGCGTCGCGAGCTGCGGCGCGTCGATCTCCACCGTCCGCGTGACTGTGCCGAGCGGGAAGTCGCCCTGCAGGTCGTAAGTCAGATCCGCGGGCGTCCCGGGTGCGATCGACGAAGGCTGGGTCACCGTGACGCGCCCCTCGGCCGTCTCGACTTGCCGGGTCGTGATCGCGTCGATCCGCGAGTCGCGACCTGGCTTGACGGTGAGGACCGGCGTCTTCTCCGTGACGTCGTGCAGCCAGCTTGGTTCGCCTCGGAGCTTGGGGAGTTCGGGGAACCATTGCGTCCGGAGAACGGACACCTTCGTCGGCACGGTGAGCGTCGCGGCAGGCCGGGTCAGCGTCAGTGTGACGAGTTGCGCGCGCGTGTCGAGCGTCAGCCGCACTGTCACCTCGTAGGCCGACGCGCGCGCCAGATCCGGCTCCCGGACGATAGTGAGGACTATCGCCGGGATCGCCGCGTCGTACATCGCCCGCACCGACGTCGCGGACATGTCGACGCTGTCGCGGCGCAGCCGGACGGTCTTTACCGACGGCACGCCTTTGACGTTCGCGGCCAGTTGCACCGGGAACGTCACGCTCGCCGCCGGTTGCGGCGGCAAGTTTGCCGTCGCGCCGCCCGGCAGGGTGACCAGCTCGTCGGCGTGCGCGGTAGGCGGCACCGCGAGCAGCACCAGGCCGACGAGCAGTGCCAGCGCAGCAGTGCGTCGGTTAGGCCGGGGCCAGCTCGAGGTCGGCTGAGCCGAACGCAGTGAAGGCGAAGCCACGGACGTCCCTCTCCTTCGTGACGAGCGTGTGTCGAGCGAGCCGTACGGCGCGCCCGAACGGCAGCCGCGTGTCCTGGATACTGGCCATCGCGCCGAGCAGCGCACCTGCGAACGCGGCGGCGGCATCGGAATACACGTCGCACTCGGTGCCGACGACGGCGGCGGCGCCGGCACCGTTGAGTGCCGTGAGGAAGCTGGTCATGTCGCGCGGGCGGACCAGCGCAGACCCACACGACATGAGCAGCACGATGGGTTGGGGTGGCGCCCAGCGGCCCTCTCGGCGCGCGCGGTCGACGAGGTTGCGGTCGATGAGCCAGCGTTCCGCAGTACCGCTCTGGATCCGCGAGCCGACCGGCTCCCCCACCAGGTCGCGGGTCTCGTGGTGGCCGATCACGACGATGACCGGTGGGCGCGTGCCACCGTCGAACAGCAAGTCCAGCAGCGAGTCCGCCGGTTGGAGCTCCTGTACCGCGCCGGCGCCGAGGCGTTGTCCCAGCGCGGCCGGGAACGCAAGCGCCGCCTCGTCGTCGACGCCGCGACCGACCGCTACGGTCGGCGTGCGAGCGGGGATCGGTCCAGCGGTGTCTCGGCCGCTCGCGTCGGCCAGTAACTCCTCGACCTGGTGCCGGATTCCCCAGAACCCGCGGGCACAGACCTCCCCTGCGTCGGCCGTGTGCGTGCAGGGGTGCCCGGCGTCGTCGCGACCGAAGCAGACCGGCGGCGGCGGCGCGCCGTAGACGACCTCGGGCAGGTCCCAGTCATACAGGAGTGCCCACGGCAGCGCATAGTGCGGGTCCGCGCGGACTACCTGGATAAGCAGGTCTTCGCCGGCCCGGACACCCGCGGCGGCCCGCGCGCCGGCGTCGTCAAGCCGGCCGAAGAGGCCGCGGGCGATCTCCGCGCCGTGCTGCGCGAGCTGCCACATCGCCTCCGTGCCAGGGATCGCGCCGGTCATCGCCCCCGCGAGTACCTCGCGTACTGCCGTCGTGTAGTCGTTCTGCAAGTCGGGCGCGAGGTCGAGTACTGACGCGGCGTCACCTTGCTTGAGGAACAACCTGTGCGTGCCACCGGCCGCTCGGTTCAATGTCAGCGACAACGCGCGTGCCGGAAGCGCGTCGATGTTGTCCCAGCGCTCGGTCGCGGAGTGCTCCAGCCGCGCGGACACCGCATCGCCGTCGTGGTGGCGCGGCCGTTCCTCGACCAGTCCGGACAGGCGGAACGTCTGGACGAGGTGGTTCTCGTGGAACACGCTGACGCGCAACTGAACAGCACTGGGCCGAGCGGGCATACGGACGCGGAAGGTCAGCAGATCGGACGCGCCCACCGGCGGCAGTTCGACGGACTGGACGGCCTCACTCAGCACCTCGACATCAGCGCCGAACACCACGACGTCGAGATGGTGTCCGGCGCGATAGTCGGGCAACAGCAGGTCGATCGGCTGTCGCTCGCCAACGACCAGCGTTGTCGGCCATTGCGCGCCGATCTGCACGTCGAGGTCGTACTCCGCGCCAGCCGCGAGGCTCTCGTCGCGAGCGAGGTACACGCCATTCGCGCCCGGCTCCCACGCGCTCGCCTCCCGGCGCAGGCCGATGTTAACGACCCGCGGCAGCGTCGTCGCGGCGTCCTCCGGCCGGTATGCGAACGTGACGTCACGCATGATCGCGTCCGCCCTGGACAGCCGGGCACTCGTCTGGGCCAGCGGATGCAGGCCCCGACTCTCACGGCCGAAGTCCACCGTGAGCGCGTGCATATCGCGCACCGCCTCTAGCAGTTCCGACCCGGACATCTGGATTCCGACGGACTCGAGGTCACCAGCGCCGATCGACCCGCTCAGCCGGTATGCGCGCTGGACCAACCCGTTCCATGCGTCCGCCAGGCGCAGGTCGTGGACCGATGCCGGGCTCGCCTCTAGCCGTACGGCGCGTCCGCGCAGCGTCATCTGAGCCGCGGCCTCGTGGAGCGGTTGGTCGTGGCTGATCGCATCGAACAGCACGCCGGTGGTGGCGATCTGAGCCGTGTCCGGCGGACCGCCGATGGTCATGACCGAGCGCGCGACGGGCAGGCCCGGCGCGGAGAGCGCGAGCCCCACCCCGGGATCTACGCCGAGGACGACCGCGAGCCGGACGGCGCCACGCGGCAGCCGCCGGGCGGCAAGCGCCGCCGCCTGCCAGCCGTCGAGCACTAGTACGTCGGCTGCGCCCTCAACAATCTGCGCCGCGGCGTCGCGGTCGTCCTCGACCCAGTCCACGACGGCCGCGTGCGGCTGGACGTCGGGCGCCACACCTAGCCAGACCCGCCCGCGCCGGAGCGCGCGGACGACGTCGTTACCTCGGTCGCCGACCGCAACCACTCGCAGCGGCAGCTCAAACGGCGGGGCCGACGGCTCGTTCCGGTCGATGACGACTGCGACGCGGCTGGCGAGCTTGGCGCCGAACAGGCGCGGCACGACGGACTCCCAGTCGAGGTACCGGAGTTCCAGCGGCGGCGTGACGAAGACCGGTACGGCCACCCGGCCGCCCCTATGCGGGCCGCGCCGAGTCTGCGGTACCTCGCGTAGCGACTCGACCAGCCACTCCGCCGCGACCGACGGGAAGACCACGTCGAACGGCGGCCACCGTCCGGACGGAACCCGGACGCGCCGCCAGCCGACCGGCGTGGCGTGGCCAGCTCGCGGCGCGCGGGCTGAGCGCCCGGTGTGATCGGACGCGTCGGCGCGCATAGAGCCGTCGGCCCGGAGCGCAAACCGCAAACGCAGCCAGGTACGTGGTACTTCGATCTCCACGGCGCCAACCCTAGCCGTCGTCTTTCATGGATGACCGGAAGTCGGGGACTGTGCACTTACTGATGACGCGAACAAGCGCCGGTCGGATGTCCGAACTTACTCAGCGTCTCCCGACCGTTCGTGCAGCCGTCGCCACATTGCGAGCAAAGTCGTCGCTGAGCCGGAGCGCGTCGCGGGCGGAACGACAGGGACGAACCCTTGCAGCTGAGCAGTGAGCGTGCCCGAGCATCGCCGCCGAGTCGACTCGGATCGACTCACGTCTCATCTCTAGGGCTGCGAGCGACAATGTCCATGACGTGCGACGGGAGCACCACTCGTCCAGCTGCGTCGAGCAGCGAAGCGAGATTCGCCCATAATGCGCTTGCGCGCATCCGTCGCGTCACATCTCCAAGCCGCTGCGAGGCGCGCCTCGACCGGCTCAGCGTGACCAGGTCGCAATGAACCCTGTCGGCGCGTGTAGGGAAAGTCGGTCTCGGTGAGCACACGATCCGGCGGCAGCGCCGCCAACTGGTCGTCCTTCATCGCAGCGTTCACCGAGAACCAGGCGCCTACCGCGGCGGCCCGACGCACATCCTCCTGTCCGCCCGTGAACCAATGGAGGATCGCCGCCCGCGGTCGATGCAGCTCCAAGAGATCAACGACCTCCGAAGCGGCACCGCTGCTGTGCACGGACGCGATGACGTCAACATCGGATATCCGCTGAAGTATGTCGGCGAAGACCTCCCGCTGCCTGGCAAGGTTGCCGGCGCGACGGTCGAGCCCCACTTCCCCGACAAGTCCAAATCGCGACACCAGCCGTTCGAATCGCGCACCGTCGTACCTGTCGAGCGCCTCGGCGAGGCCGGGGTGAACTCCAACCCCCCACACAAGGTTCGCGTAGGCGCCGTGCGGAACCGTACCTGCCTCGGCCAGTGTGCGCGTGACCGCGAACACCACGGATTCAGCGAGCCGCCGGACCTGAGGCGCGGTGACGTCCGTAGCGATGTGGGCGTGGACGTCGAGTGGAGGTTAGGTCAGGGAAGACCACCGACGAGCTCCTTCATTCCCCGCGCGAGAAGTCCGAGTACGCGGTCGCGCCCCACGCGGCCTGGTGGGGCAGCACGTAATTGGCTAGGTCGCGGCAGCAGGCGCAGGTCAGCACCGCGCCACACCCCTGGCATACAAACTTCCGCAGGAGTTCCCACTGGTTGAGCAGCACCACCGACGGGTGCGGGCAGGACGGCGTCACGACGTCCATCATCCCGGCTGGCGGGCCGGTCGCCCCGGGAAATCGGGATCAGCCTGGGACGTCGCGGAATCGCGTCATCGCGATCTCCACGTGCCGGTGCGTGATGTGTTCGGCGTCGTCTTCACAGGCGGTCTGCAGCGCGGTGTGCGCCAGCAGGAGCATGGTGCGGATGTTGCCCTCGACCAACTGGTAGCCGTCGTGCAGAGCCTTGATCGCGTCGGTGGCGACGATTTGGTCCACGGGCAAGTCGACGATGTCGAGTGTGCGGCCGGCGAGGATTGCGGCGACCGCATCGACGTCGGGCAGCCCCGGCACATGGATGACCTGCTCAAGGAACCCGCGGCCGCGAGGGAACTCGGGCAGATCAAAGTAGCGATCGTGGACGGCAACGACGATGCCGGCGCGTAGCTCCTCGGCCAACACCCGCATGACCCGACTGAAGAACGGGGCTATGACGCTGCTGCGGTCGCCGACGGCCGTGGCCAGCCAGGCGTCGGAGTCGTCAATGACGATCATCGGTATCAGGTCGTGGGCAGCGACCGCCTCGATAACGTCGCGGGCTTGCGCGATGTGATCTGCGGCGCTGCGCTCAAAGGTGGCGGTCGCTGCGGTCTCGGCGTCTCGGGCGACGTCGGCCTGCAGCATCCACTTGGGTAGTCCGAGCCCGGCCTGGCGCGCTTGCCGCTTGGTCAGTCCGACGGCGTCCGCGGTGCCGGCCAGCAGCTCCGTGCGGGTCTTGTCGTCGATGGCGCGGGCGTCGGCCAGGTGCCGGGCCAGGGTGCGGATCAGATGCCGACAGAACGCTGCCGGGTCGGTCACGGTGTCGTCATCCTCAGCGTCAACCGGCACGCGAAGCGGCGCGACCTCGTCTGCGAGTTCGGCGCACACGTACCCGATCAGGCTGGTCTTGCCGACGCCGCTCCGACCGGCGATCGCGACCCGTTCCGCGCCGCGCATGCAGCGAGTCAGTTCCGCTTCAGTGTTGGTGCTGCCGGTGAGCCGGTCGAACGGGATGTGCGTGCTATGCAGGCCAGCGCGGAGCGGCACGGGATCGAAGGCGTTCTGCCGCTGCAGCTCCAGCAGCGCCTCCCGGCTGGCAGTCACAGGATGTCCTCGACCAGCTCGTACACGATCTTGGGTCGGCCGGGGCCATCGCTGCGCTGCGGGGTCGCGACCACCAGCCCGTGTTCCTCCAGTTCCTTGAACACCTGCACCGCGCGAGGGCGGGTCCAGCCTAGTGACTGCAACAGGCCTTCGTCGGATGCGCTAGCCGCCCCGCCGCGGGATTGCACCTCCGACACAAGCATCGTCGCTGGACGACCAAGCTGACCCAGGACAGCAAACGCGCGTTCCCGGCGCTTCTGTGCGGCAGCGTTGCTGCTGCTGGGGTCGGCCAGGTGGCGGCGTGCGGAAGTCAGCAGCGCCCTCGGGGTGCGATCGGTGCCCGCGACGATCCGGTCGATGTCCTCCGCGCCTAGTCCGTCGGTCGCGTCGAGGCGCCGGCGCAGCAGCTCGCGCGCCGCCTTCGGGGTCAGCGACTCCAAGCTTACCTGTGCGTCGAAGAAGGCATCCGCCGGCGGTCGCAGGTAATCCGCGCGGCGCTCCACATCGCCGCTCACGACCCACAGCACCGGCAGCCGCCACAGCTCGTCGCGCAGCCGGCCGAACAGCGTGTGCGCCACCTCCGGCGGCGGGCCGTCCAGCAGCACCACCACGGGCCGCGACGGATCCCAAGCCAACTCGTGGCCGACGTTCGGCGGTGTCGCCTGCCGTTCGGGCAGGTGCGCACGCAGCCGTTCTACCGCCGCGACCAGATCTGCTGGCACGTCAGGTGGTGCGCCGATGGTCAGGGTCGAGTGCGCGGTCAGGTCCACGGCCTCGCCAAGCAGCCGCGCGGTGATCAGGCCGAGCAGCGCAGCGGCGTTCGCGGCGGCCGGGCCGGCGTCGACGAACTCGACCCGGTTGCGGTGCTGCTCGCGCAGTTCGTAGGCCAGCAGGTGCAGCACGCTGGTCTTGCCCGAACCCCTGGCCCCGAGCACCATGCTGTTCAGTCCGGCATCGACGGCGCGGTGCAGCGCGGCGAGTTCATCCTCGCGGTCGACGAACAGGCGCGCGTCCGCGCGGGTGTCCAGCAAAGGCCTGCCACTCACGAACATGAGTTAACACTACTTACTGTAAGAAGTGTTAGCAACTGTCAGGGAGCGTCGCCACCACGGCTGCCCAGGTACAGCGCGGCGTGGAGCAGCACCGCGGTGACCGTGCCACCGACATCACCGACGAATCCGTGCAGCATGTGGTTGCGCAGGTTCAGCCCTGCCGGGTGTCGTAGCAGCGCCGCGAGGAACCGCAGGTGCGCCTCGTCGATGACGCCTTCCTCCTGCAGGATCGGCAGCAGCGTGCCGAGGGGCGGGAACTGTCCCGGAACGTGCTCATGCTGCAGCCGGTACATGCCACGCTCGGTGCCCAACGTCAGCGTCCGGGCGATCGCCTCGATCCGCGGCACGATCGTGTACGCCGCTCCCTCGCTGTCGCCCGTCCAGTACCGCAGTAGCGACCGCGCCACCGCCGCGGCCACGACCGGCTCAAGGCCAGGCCACTGAAGTAGGAACCCGACCAGCTCCTCCAAGCTCGGGAGGCCGTGCCGCTCGGGGATCGCATGCAGGGCCGGGCCGAGCACCCGCGCCCACTGGGTGATCAGCTCGGCCTCCCACTGCGTGAGGTCGACGTCGAACCGATCTTGTTCGCTGGTGCCCTGGTACGACGGCAGTCCGTCTGGTCCGAGAAGTTCCGTCGGGAAGTACGCGGCGAGCGGGAACTCCGCGTGCTGGGCACGGATCCGTTCGCGGTTACGGTCCGGGTCGGCGGTGAGTGGCCCGCACATGGCGAAGGTGATCAGCGCTCGCTGCCAGTCCTGCCCGCCTATGACGAAGTCGACGAGCTGCTCGAATTCTTCGTCATACCGGCGCGACGTAGCGGTGAACGTCATCATTTCGAGCTCGTCGTGCCGGACGGTCTGCAGAAGCGCGGCCGTCTCCCGACGCAGCTCTCGGTCCCCGGACCGATCAGCGCGCTGTAGAGCCTGCTGCAACCGGGTGGCCCGCATGATCTTCGATGTGGCGGCGTCTGCGTCGGCCGTGAACACCGCGACCCGCCGACGCCACACCGCCGTCCGGTCGTCCGGAGTAGCGCATCGGTCGAGGAGCACCGCGAGGACACGATCGGTCCGGTTCGGATCAGGCCACGACGTCGAGGCCCGGTCGAGCAGATCGTCGACCCGGTCCGGACAGCCAGGCTCTCCGACCATGTACCGCAACGCCGCGATCACCGGTCCGGCTGGCGGCTCAACCTCGCCAAGGAGCCGCTCGGTAAGGTCGGCCATCTGCTCCAGCGAGTTCTGCAGCAGGTCGGGGTGGCCGACCGCGCGGGCCAAGCGCGTCGCTGCGGTGAGGTCCTGAACGGCGTCCATAGGCCGTTCGCATACCGCCGCGGCCGCAAAGTAGGCCTCCGCCCCAGCGCTCCCGTGTCGCATGACTTCTGGACCACCGCGCTCGAACAACAGGTGATGCAGCCGAGCCCGCGCTGCTGGCTCGTTGACCAGGTCAAGCAGCGCCCGCCACACCTCCACGACCTCGATGTCGACGCGAGCGACCGACGGCGGATCAGAACTGCCGTCGTCGGACTCGTGCGCCGGGGCGAGCCGGACGCGCCGCTGCCCCTGCGCGTCGACTGTCTCTACGTGATAGTCCAGCGCCCACAGAACCGCCCGCTCCGGCATCGGCAAGCCGACGGGCAACTCGCCCCCCACCGGAAGCCCCAGCGCTTCTCGACCAGCGGTTGCCATCGGATAGTGCCGTCGGTGTCGGGCTGCCTCGTCGAGCACGCCTGCCAGAGACTCGATATCGCGCGCCGGCGGTGGGATCCCGTCGGGGTTGGTGTCGCTCGTCATGGTTGCCAGCATGCCCGCGTCCGTCCGCGGTGAGGTCAGGCAAGCCATCTCGGTCCGACTGTGACCTCGAAGCACCGGTCCACGGGCAGCGGTGCCGAGCGTCCCAGAACCCGACAGCGTTCACTGATTCCGAGTGTTCACTCTCACTGAACACCGCGATTTGGTGAACGCTGCCGAGTCGCCGCGCATCCCGCCGCGACCGACGGCGGGGCCGCAGACACGAGTCAGCAGGGCGCGTTCCGGGCTGCCGCGTGGCGCCCCATGACGTCGTCTGCCGTGCAGACCTTGATGGCAAATTGGGGGCAAATGATCTTGAGGCCTGATCCGAAGGGTCCGGATCAGGCCTCTGACCTGCGCGTTCTTTGTAGCGGGGGCAGGATTTGAACCTGCGACCTCTGGGTTATGAGCCCAGCGAGCTACCGAGCTGCTCCACCCCGCGCCGGTGTCACCACCGTACCGTGGGCACGATCGTGGCGCCAATCGGGTGCACGAGGCGCAACCGCCGTCTGCGGACTGCCCCGGTGCGCGTGGACCGGAGGGAACCGGGCCGCGCCGGCGACCGTCCGACCAACATGAGGGGACGAGACCGAGGCGGTGTGCGCGGCGACGCGAGCCGCCGGATGAGCCTATTAAAAGGGAGCTCCGACCCCCCTTGTGGTCGGCGCGCAATGCAGCCACTGTTGGTCGCCCTGCCTCATCCTACGGAAGAGGATGCCATATGCGTTCGGTGATCAACGCGGTGATCGCGGCGGCTGTTTGTGTCGCGGCCGACCTCGTCGCGTTCAGCGTTCCAGCGACAGCCGCGCCACCGATCGCCGGTGGCGACTGCTGGCGATCCGCTACTCCCCTGTGGTGCCGCGGCACGTTCGTCCGGGACGAGTTCCTGAAGATCTACACGCTCGACCGGTTTTCCGACCAGCGCCCGAACTGGGGCACGGCCTACTCGACCAGCAACTCCAACTGGACGGGCGCGTACGGCCCGCAGACACTGACGACGTACCGGCGCGAGCGCGACAGTTGGGTGTTCTACGAAGACTCGACGACCGGGAAGGACGGCCTACGGTCCGTCGCCTTGGCGACGACCTGGAACTGCGACTACGGCGGCTACTGCAGCCGGCACGCCGAACCGATGATCGTGCGCTTCAGCAGCATCAAGCTCAACAGGAGCACGCTGTCGAACGACTCTGGCACGTTGACGACGGGTACCTTCGCGCACGAGACGGGGCACGCGCTCGGGCTCGCGCACCATCCCACCTCGACGGACCTCATGTACGCCGGGTCGAACAGCGCGACCAGCCCGAGCTCGCACAACATCGGCGTGCTCCCGCCGTGCAGCGGGTCCGACACGACGACTAACGCCGGCAACATCCGCGCCGGCGTGCGTTGCATCTACAAGTGGAAGAGCTAGGGGCCCGCCATGAAGAGAGCGCACGCAGCACTGCTCGCCGCGGTCGTCGTCACGACGTCAGCCGTGGTCGTTGCCGTGGCACCTATCGCGATCTCCAGCGACAGCGACCCGAAGGCTGACCTCGTGGAGGCGATCGTGGACCCCGCCGCCTCGCTCCCGGACGCCGAGCGCGAAGCCGCGTACCTCCAGCAACTGCAGTCGCACGCCGCCGCGAGAGACGAGTGGGTGACGGAGTTCGAGGACAGTGCCCGGTCGGTCACCGGGATGCAGACGGCGGAGCTGCACGTGGCATCGCTACCGCCCAAGACCACACTCGCGAACGCTGTCGCGTCTGCGGAAGTCGTCGTACGCGCGGTCGTCGAAGACCTCACGTTCACGCCGCAGACGACCATCGCGACGCTACGCGTCGAAGACGTCGTGAAGGGTCCGGCGGCGCTGCCCGCGGCGCTGCGCATCTCGATCGGCGGCGGCCCGGAGCCGGACAAGACCTACACGACCGGAGTCCTCGGGATCGATCCCTCGATGCCGTTCCTCTACGAGGGGATGGCGGCGTTGCTGTTCCTCGAGGCGGAACCGGCGGCCTCGCCGATGCCGGTCGAGTACGTGGTCCAGGCGTTCACGGGGACGTACCTCGTCGACGCGGGCGGTGCGATCCATCCGCACGAGGGCAACCCATTCGGTGCCTCCGTGGACGGATTGTCCGTCAAGGCATTCACGGACCTGATCCAGAGGGCGCGGTAGCAGCACGGCCACTGACGCCATCGAAGCGGGTGGCCCGGGGATCCTCGCGGACCCCCGGGCCACCCGCTGACGTTACGGCGGCGGCGTGCCGGGCGGTGCCGACGACCCCGGCGACGGGGACGCCGTGCCGACGGTGAGGCGGGTGAGCTCGGCGAGCGCGCGGCGCAGGCGTTCCTGCTGGCGCGCGTACTCCGCGTAGTCCTGCCGGCCGAACGCCGCGGCGCCGCGCTGCAGCGCGTCGTTCGCCTCCGCGGTGAGGCGGCGGATCTGCGCGTTCACGTCGGCCGGCGCGTCCGGCTCGTCCGGGTCGGGATCCGGGTCAGGATCCGGGTCCGCCGAGCCGGTCACGTCGAACGCCTGGTCCAACGCCGCCTCGAACGTGTCAGCGAAGCCGACCCGGTCGTGGACGCCGACGAACACGCGCTTGAGCTGCGGGATCTGCGACCCGGTCGTGGACTGCACATAGACCGGCTGCACGAAGACGAGCGTGCCACCGACGGGCAGCGTGAGCAGGTTGCCGAGCACGACCTCGGAGCCGTGCTGGTCGAGCAGCGCGAGCTCCTGCGACGCGGCCGGCGAGGTCTGGAACGTCGCACCCCGCTGCTCGGGTCCGGGGATGGACGTGTTGGTGGGCAGCTCGAGGACGGTGATCTTGCCGTAGTCGGCGGCGTCGTTGGAGACGGAGACGTACGCCGCGAGGTTCGGCCGGCTGCGGGCGGTGAGCGGCGTGGTGAGCTGGAACGTCGGCTTGGTCTGCCCGGGCAGCTTCGTGTACTGGTAGTACGGCGGCTGCGGGCGCGGGCCGCCGAGCTTCTCGCGCTGCTCCTGGTCGAGGCTCGGGTCGTTCGGGACCGCCCAGAAGTCGGCCTCGCGGAAGAACGCTCCGGGATCGTCGATGTGGTACGCCGTGATGAGGTCGCGCTGGATCTTGAACAGGTCCTCGGGGTACCGCACGTGCGCGAGCAGGTCGGCCGACATCTCCGACCGCGGCCGCAACGACCCGGGGAACGCCTTCTCCCACGTCTTCAGCACGGGGTCGGCGTCGTCCCAGCGGTAGAGCATGACGGTGCCGTCGTACGCGTCGACGGTCGCCTTCACGGAGTTGCGGATGTAGTTGATGGTGCGCACGGTCTGGCCGGCGCGCACGGCGTCGGCGGTGAGCTGGTCGAGCGCGACGCGCTCGGAGTACGGGTAGCCGTTCGACGTGGTGTAGCCGTCCACGACCCACACGATCCGGCCGCCGACGACGACGGGGTACGGGTCCTGGTCGAGCTCGAGGTACGGCGCCACCTTGCGCACCCGCTCGCGCGGGTCGCGGACGTAGAGGATCTTCGACTCCGGCTTGAGCGCGCCGGACAGCAGCAGGTACCGCGACCGGAACTTGGTCGCGAACAGCAGCCGCCGCCACAGGTTGCCGATGCCGACGCCGCCCTTGCCGTCGTAGGTGAACGTCACGTCGGCGTCGCCGCCGCCCTCGGCCGGCCGGTCGACCTCGCGCTGCGAGGTGCCGACGACGGAGTACGACGGGGCCAGCTCGCCGTAGTAGATGCGCGGCTGCGTGACCGGGATGGAGCCGGTCGGCGGGATGTCCCGGACGGCGAACCGCGGGTTCCCCTGGGTGTCGATGATGTTGGTGGGGGCGGCCACGATGCCGTTGCCGTGGGTGAAGACGAGGTGCTCGTTGATCCAGTTGCGCTGCGCGGGGGCGAGCCCGGCGTGGTCGATCTCGCGGGCGCCGACGATGAACGTCACGGTCCGCCCGTCGATCTGGTACCGGTCGACGTCGAGCGCCTCGGGGAAGCCGTAGTAGCCGCGGATCTGCTGCAACGACTCGAACGTCGCGCGCAGCTTGTTGGGGTCGAGCAGCCGGGCGTTGCCGACGGTGTCGCGGTCGGCGCGCACGGCGCGGGCGCTCGCGGTCTGGGTCCCCTCGTACCGCTGGTACGTCACGTCCGTGCCCTCGCGCAGCCGGTACGCGTCGCGGGTCGCGGCGATGTTGCGCGCGATGTACGGCGACTCGCGCTCGATCTCGTTCGGCTTGACCTGCACCTGCTGCACGACGAACGGGTACGCGCCGCCGACCGCGAAGCTGGACAGCAGCATGAGCACCAGCGCCAGCCCCGGCAGCGTCCACCCCTCGCGCAGCACCGCGCCGAAGAACAGCAGCGCGCAGATGACGGCGATGACCACGAGGATCTTCAGCGCGGGCAACTCGGCGTTGACGTCGGTGTACGACGCCCCGGTCACCTTGCCGCGCGGCGAGAACGCGAGCCCGTACTGGTCGAGGTAGTACGCGTACGCCTTGAGGGCGACGAACAGGCCGAGCAGCACGGACAGGTGCGCGCGGGCGGCGTGGCCGATGCGGTCGCCGGTGGTGTGCAGCCGGATGCCGGCGTAGAGGTAGTGCACGCCGGCCGCGCCGACGATGGCGAGGAACACCGCGGCGAACAGGAACCCCGTGACCATCCGCTGGAACGGGTACGTGAACGCGAAGTAGCCGACGTCGCGGCCGAACTGCGCGTCCTCGACGCCGAACGGGACAGCGTTGCGCCACTGCAGCCACGTCTGCCAGCGCCCGGCCGCGGTGAGGCCGGCGAGGAGGCCGGGGACGAGCGCGGCGCCGAGGAACGCGAGCCGGCGGCGCGGCGCGATGGCCCCGCGGTAGCGGTCGAGGCTGCGCTGTTCGAGCGTGTTGGGCCGCTGCGGGGGCCGCAGCCGGTACGCGACGAACAGGTTCGCGGCGACGGCGATCGTCATGAGTAGGCCGAACGTCAGGAACAGCAGCAGCCGGGTCCGCAGCACGGTGTCGAAGACGCTGGTGAACCCGACCTCGCCGAACCAGAGGCGGTTGGTCCACACCTCCGCGAACAGCGCCAGCAGGCCGCCGACGACGACGACCGTCGCGACGACGTACGGCAGGATCGGGCGGCGGCGAGCGACGTCCTTGGTGGCCACGGTGCGACCGTATCCGTCCGGGCGCCCGAGAGCAGCGCGGCGGCGGCCGGATCAGCGCGCGCGGCGCCCGGCGGG
>DATLNJ010000038.1:0-43103 GCA_035536815.1 Frankiaceae bacterium | reverse complement strand
TCGACGCGCATCGCCCGATCGCGGCGTTCGACCTGCTCGGCGTCAGCTTCTCCACCGAGCTCGGCTACACGAACATGCTCGAGGCGCTCGACCTGGCCGGCATCCCGCTGACCGCCGCCGATCGCACCGATCACCATCCGGTCGTGATCGCCGGCGGGCACGCCGCGTTCAACCCGGAGCCCATCTCGGAGTTCGTCGACGCGGCGGTCCTCGGCGACGGCGAGCAGGCCGTGCTCGAGATCACCGAGGTCGTCCGCACCTGGAAGGCCGAGGGCCGCCCGGGTGGCCGCGACGAGCTGCTCCTGCGCCTCGCCGGTGTCACCGGCGTCTACGTGCCGAGCCTCTACGACGTCGAGTACCTGCCCGACGGCCGTATCAAGCGGGTCGTGCCGACCACCAGTCGCGCGCCGTTCCGCGTGGCGAAGCGCACGGTCATGGACCTCGACGAGTGGCCGTACCCGAAGCAGCCGCTGGTGCCGCTCGCCGAGACGGTGCACGAGCGGATGAGCGTCGAGATCTTCCGCGGCTGCACGCGCGGCTGCCGCTTCTGCCAGGCCGGGATGATCACCCGTCCGGTGCGCGAGCGCAGCATCACCGGCATCGGCGAGATGGTCGAGCGCGGCCTCGCCGCGACCGGCTACGAGGAAGTGGGGCTGCTCAGCCTCTCCAGCGCTGACCACTCCGAGATCGGCGACATCGCGAAGGGCCTGGCCGCGAGGTACGCCGGAACCCAGACCTCCCTCTCGTTGCCCAGCACTCGTGTCGACGCGTTCAACGTGACGCTCGCGCAGGAGCTGTCCCGCAACGGCCGGCGCTCTGGACTGACGTTCGCGCCCGAGGGCGGCAGCGAGCGGCTGCGCCGGGTCATCAACAAGACCGTCAGCAAGGACGACCTGATCCGCACGGTGACCACGGCGTACGCCGCCGGCTGGCGCCAGGTGAAGCTCTACTTCATGTGCGGCCTGCCGACCGAGACCGACGAGGACGTGCTGGAGATCGCCGAGCTGGCGCACGAGGTCATCCGCGCGGGGCGCCGCGAGACCGGGCAGAAGGACGTGCGCTGCACGGTGTCGATCGGCGGGTTCGTGCCGAAGCCGCACACGCCGTTCCAGTGGGCCGCGCAGCTCGACTGGGAGACCACCGACCGGCGGCTCAAGCTGCTGCGCGATGCCATCAACGCCGACCGGTCGCTCGGGCGTTCGATCGGCTACCGCTACCACGACGGCAAGCCCGGCATCGTCGAGGGCCTGCTGTCGCGCGGCGACCGCCGGGTCGGCGCCGTCATCCGCCGGGTGTGGGAGAACGGCGGCCGCTTCGACGGCTGGAGTGAGCACTTCTCGTTCGAGCGCTGGATGGCGTCGGCGGCCGAGGTCGGTGTCGACGTCGACTGGTACACCACGCGCGAGCGCGGCGAGACCGAGGTGCTCCCGTGGGACCACCTCGACTCGGGGCTGGAGAAGGACTGGCTCTGGGCCGACTGGCAGGAGGCGCTGACCGCCGTCGAGGTGGACGACTGCCGCTGGAACCCGTGCTACGACTGCGGCGTCTGCCCCGGTATGGGCACCCAGATCCAGATCGGCCCGACCGGGCGCACGTTGCTCCCGCTCTCCGTCGTCTAGGACCTGGGCCCCCGGCGGCACCGACGCGCGGAACTTCCAGTGCCGTCGCGCACGCGGAGGGTGGTGGCGCACTGGAAGTTCGGTCCGGGTCTGCCGTGGGACGAAGGTAACGGGCCCGTCAGGGACCCTCGGCCGGTCGCGGGGCGACCAACGTCCCTGGTGTCACCGTCCGTTCTGACGGTTTACGACCGCGTCGTCTCCAGATGCCCGGTCCGTTGCCGAACGACCAGCCATGTCGTCTTTCCGCCGCCTCGTCGCGGCCGTCCTGCTGCTCCTCGTCGCCTTCCCGTTTCCCGCCAACGGCGCCACCGCGACCCGCAAGGCGGGCGCGCTGCGCGTCGTCGGCAACCGGCTCGTCGATGCCGCCGGCCGCACCGTGCAGCTGCGCGGCGTGAACCGGTCGAGCCCGGAGACGCTGTGCCTCGGCACCGGCAGGGACAGCTTCTTCTACGGCCCGACGGACAGCGCCAGCGTGAACGCCATCAAGTCCTGGTCCGCGAACGCCGTCCGCATCCCGATCACCGAGGACTGCTGGCTCGGGCGCAACGGCCTCCCCAGGTCGTTGACGGCCGAGGAGTACCGGCGGCAGATCGCGGCGTACACCCGGCTCGTTCTCAACGCCGGCCTCTACGTCATCATCGACGTGCACTTCGCGAGCACGACGCTGCACGGCGTCGAGCAGCCGTCGTGGGGGCCTGCCCCGATGCTCGGCGCGGCGCACGGCGTCGAGCTCTGGCAGTCGATCGTGGCGACGTTCGCCCGCGACGAGGGGATCGTCTACGACCTCTACAACGAGCCGCACAGCATCAACTGGGCCTGCTGGCGGGACGGCTGCACCGACCCGCTGACCGGGTCGCGCTACCTCGGCATGCAGGCGCTGGTGACGGCCGTACGCGCGGCCGGGGCGAAGAACCCGCTGCTGGTGACCGGCCCGAGCTGGGGCGCGGAGATCGGGTGGTGGCTGGCGTACCAGCCCGTCGACCCGCTCAAGTCGCTGATCGCCGGGGTGCACATCTACGACGGCCACGGCTGCTCGGCGCTGTGGTGCCTGGAGGAGCGGGTGGCGTCGGTCGCGCGGTCGGTGCCGGTGGTCATCGGTGAGCTCGGCGCGCTCGACTGCGCCGGCCTGTTCCTCACCGCACTGCCGGCCTGGGCGGACCGCTACGGCATCTCGTACCTGGCGTTCACCTGGAACGTCCCGCGCGGCATGCCGTGCCCGTCGTACCACCTCATCACGTCGTTCGACGGCACGCCGACCCCGGCGGGCTCGGTCTTCCGCAGCCACCTGCGTGGCGTCGCGGGGGTGCGGGTGAAGACGTTGCCGAAGCTCGGGTACTCGCCGCTGCGCCGGGTCACCCGCCGCTGACCGTACGATCCGGCGCGTGGGCAAGCGCGTACCGGAGGGACCGCCGCCACCGCCGGTCGTGCAGCGCGTGCGCCTGCGGTACGCGAAGCGCGGGCGGCTGCGGTTCATCTCGCACCGTGACTTCGCGCGGGCGCTGGAACGCGCGCTGCGGCGGGCGAACGCGCCGGTGGCGTTCTCGGCGGGGTTCTCGCCGCACCCGAAGATCAGCTACGTCGGCGCGGCGCCGACCGGCGCGGCGAGCGAGGCGGAGTACGCCGAGATCGCGCTCGCCGAGCGGGTGGACCCGGAGGCGTTCGGGAAGGCCGTGGACGCGTCGCTGCCGCCGGGGCTCGACGTCGTGGAGTGCGTCGAGGCGCGCACCGGCTCGCTGCCGGACCGGATCGACGGGTCGGCGTGGGAGGTACGGCTCCCCGGGGTGTCGCCGGCGGCCGCGGCGGCCGCGGTGGAGGCGTTCCTGGCGGCCGAGGTCGTGGAGGTCGACAAGCGCACCAAGGAGGGCTCCCGCAAGGTCGACGCGCGGGCCGCGGTCCGACACGCCGAGGTCTCCGCGTCGGGTGAGGAACCTGCGTGTGCGATACTCAGCCTCGTCGTACGGCACACCATTCCCGCCGTCCGGCCCGACGACGTTCTGTCGGGGCTTCGCGCAGTCGCGGAGCTCGACCTGCCCGCCCCACCAGAGGCGACGCGGTCGGCTCAGGGGCTGCTCGACGAAGCCGGCCACCTGGCCGACCCGCTCGCGCCTGACCGCGCGGCAGGTGCCGACGCCGTCCCGGACGCCCGCACGTAGGGCGAACAGGCTTCCGCCGGGCCCGCCCGGCGGCACGAGACAGGAAGCGCGGCCCGCGCGGTGCCGCCCGGTCACTTTCGGGCGGGTACCCGGGCCGCGACGGAGGAACGTTCGGCATGGCCGACGAGAACGGCACCACCGAGACCGACCCCACGACGGCGGATGCCGCCCCCGCGAAGCCCGCGCGCAAGCGCGCGCCGCGCAAGGCGGCCGCCAAGGCGCCCGCACCGGCCGAGTCGGTCGGCGAGGGCGCGCTGGCGGAGGCGGCGCTGGAAGGCGCGCCGGCCGCACCGGCCAAGCGCACCAGGGCCCGCAAGGCCACCGCGCCGGCCGCGCCCGCGGCGGACGCCGCCGGCGAGCCGGCCGAGGGCGCCGGCGAGGAGCCGGCCCCCGCCAAGCCGGCCAAGCGCACCCGCGCGCGCAAGGCCCCCGCGCCCGTCACGGTCGCGGACGAGCCGGCCGAGGACGAGGAAGAGCCCGCCGAGGGCGAGAAGGCCGGTCCCGCCGCGGGCCGGGTCCCGCCGCCGCCGGTCGTGATGTTCCAGGCGCCGGTCGTACCGGCCGCCGACGTCGCGGACGAGGAGGAGGCGCCCGCGCCGCGGGCCCGCCGCGAACGCAAGCCGCGCATCGTGCTCGACCCGGCCGACGCGCCGCCCGCCGAAGCCGCCGGCGACCCGGCCGAGCCGGCCGAGCAGGTGGACGAGACCGACGGCGGCGAGGACGAGGGCGGCGAGGGCGGGGCGCGCAAGCGGCGCCGCCGGGGCCGCCGGGGCCGCGGCCGCAGCCGCCTGAACGGCGAGGACACCGACGCCACCGACGGCACCGACGAGGGCGCGGAGCAGCCAACCGCCGAGCCCGCCGCGACCGCCACCGCCACAGCCACCACCGACGACGACGGTGACGAGGGCGAGACCGACGCCGAGGGCCGCCCGACCGGCACCCGCCGCCGCCGGCGCCGCCGGCGGGGCGCGGGCGAGGCCGCGGTGGAGACCGTGGAGGACGGCGTTCCGACGGTCGTCAAGGTGCGCCCGGCGCGGGAACCCCGCGAGCCCCGCGAGCCGGCCGAGCCCAAGAGCGAGATCCAGGGCGTGCGCGGCTCCACCCGGCTGGAGGCGAAGCGGCAGCGCCGCCGCGACGGCCGCGACCAGGGCCGCCGCCGCCCGCCGATCGTGTCCGAGGCCGAGTTCCTGGCCCGCCGCGAGTCCGTGGACCGGGTCATGCTGGTCCGGCAGACCGGCGACACGACGCAGATCGCCGTCCTCGAGGACGACATCCTCGTCGAGCACTACGTCACCCGCGCGAGCGCGCAGTCCTACGCAGGCAACGTCTACCTCGGGCGCGTGCAGAACGTGCTGCCCAGCATGGAGGCGGCGTTCGTCGACATCGGCAAGGGCCGCAACGCCGTCCTCTACGCCGGCGAGGTCAACTACGACGCCTCGGCGCTCGAAGGCCGCCCGCCGCGCATCGAGCAGGCGCTCAAGAGCGGCCAGCAGATCGTCGTGCAGGTCACCAAGGACCCGATGGGCCACAAGGGCGCCCGGCTGACGTCGCAGATCAGCCTGCCCGGCCGGTACATGGTCTACGTCCCCGAGCAGTCGATGACCGGCATCTCGCGCAAGCTGCCGGACACCGAGCGGGCCCGCCTCAAGAGCCTGCTCAAGCAGCTCAAGCCGGAGGGCGCGGGCGTCATCATCCGCACCGCCGCGGAGGGCGCCAGCGAGGAGGACCTGACCGCCGACCTGCGCCGGCTCCAGGCGCAGTGGGAGGTCATCGAGAAGAAGGCCAAGAAGGAGACGGCGCCGGCGCTGCTGCACGGCGAGCCGGACCTCGTGATCCGCGTCGTCCGCGACAACTTCAACGAGGACTTCACCCGGCTGGTCGTCGAGGGGGCCGAGGACTACGACCTCATCGAGGGCTACCTCTCCACGCTCGCGCCCGACCTGATGCCGAAGCTGGCCCGCCACGAGGGCCCGAAGGGCCTGTTCGAGACGTACCGCGTGGACGAGCAGATCGGGAAGGCGCTGGACCGCAAGGTGTCGCTGCCGTCCGGCGGCTCGCTGGTGATCGACCGTACGGAGGCCATGACGGTCGTCGACGTCAACACCGGCAAGTTCACCGGCAAGGGCGGCAACCTCGAGGAGACCGTCACCAAGAACAACCTGGAAGCCGCCGAGGAGATCGTCCGCCAGATGCGGCTGCGCGACATCGGCGGGATCATCGTCGTGGACTTCATCGACATGATCCTGGAGAGCAACCGCGAGCTGGTGACCCGCCGGCTCAAGGAGTGCCTCGGCCGGGACCGCACCAAGCACCAGGTCGCCGAGCTCACCTCGCTCGGGCTGCTCCAGATGACCCGCAAGCGGATCTCACAAGGGCTGTTCGAGGCGTTCACCGAGCAGTGCGCGGAGTGCGGCGGCCGCGGCGTGAAGGTCGTCAAGGGCTTCGCGAACGGCACCAAGCAGAAGAACGGTGGCGGCGCGCCGACTCCGGCGCAGGTCGCCAAGCGCAAGACCGACGAGCCCTCCGACGAGCGGCCGGACGGCGACCGGGCGAACAGCGACCGGTCGAACGGTGACCGCGAGGGCGGCCGGCGCGACGGCGAGCGCGAGGGGCGGCGGGAGCGCGGCCGGCGTGGCCGGGGCCGTGATCGCGACGCCGAGCGCACCGACGAGCCCGCCGGTGACGGCCCCGCGCCCACCACCGCGAGCCCGAACGGCGCCACGGCCGCCGCCGACGATGCCCCGGCTGCGCAGCCGGACGGTGCCGCGGCGGCCTTCGCCGACGGCGCGGCCGGCCCCCCCGCCGACACCGCCGTCGCCGACGGCGACGACGCGGCGTCCGGCGGGCCCGACTACGACGCGCTCACGCCGCCCGAGTGGCGGTTCGCGGTGGCGCCGACCGACTGACCGGAGCCGGCCGGATCCCGCCGATCTTCCGCCGAAAGGGCACCGACCCGGTGCTCCACGCCGTACCCTGCCCGCACAGGGGAGCCTCGGACCGGGGGACTGCACGATGTGGCCGTTGTGGAAGAGCAAGGACCCGACGACGGCGTCGAACGACGAGTCGCCACCGGTGCCGCGCGTGCCTGGGCCGACGGCGGGCTACCCGCCGCCGGTCGCGAACGCACGCGGCCGGCCCGCCAACGCGTCGCCCGCATCGCCGGCCGATGGTGGCAGCGTGTCGGGCGCGTCGCGGCCCATCGACGAGATCCAGAACGACCTGGACATGGCCCGCATCGCCTTGCGCGACTGGACCGCGCGGGAGGCGGCGCTCGCCGCGCAGGTGGACCAGGCGAGGAAGGAGCGCGAGAAGCGTGAGGACGCGGCGCGCCAGGCCCGCTTGAACGTCACCGGCGAAGTCGTCGGCGCTTGCGTCGACTCCGGGTTCGAGAACGAGGTGACGCCACTGGGCAAGTGGGCGATGCTCCGTGACGCGCTAGGTCAGCGCCAGAACAAGGTGTCTCTGAAGAGGGGCCATGCCGCCGGGCTCTGGGCTTACGGCCAGGCGCGCGAGGACGAACAGCTTGCTTGGGGAGCGAAGCTGGCGGCTGACAGCGACCTCAAGGCCAAAGTAAGCGACCGCGACAACGCCCGTGACTACGCGCCGCAGGCGGAAGCGAACGTGAACCGGCTGCAAGCCGAGCTCTTCGCCGCCATGGAGGCGTTGCGGGCCCCGGCATCACCGGCCACGGCTACCGCGGGCGCCAAGCCCCGCGGCTGGTTGGGTGGCTGGGGCGTGTCGCCCCGATCGTGGCTCGGCAAGGGGCCCGGCACGGCGGCGCGGGACAGCACCGCGGACCGGACGTGAGTCTCGCGGCGAGGCCCACCGCCGGCCGCCGGTGGCGCGACGACGCGCCACCCACGGGTGCTAGGACTCAGCGGATCCAGGGGAGGAACCCGGCATACCGGGCGAGAAGAAAGTAAGAAGTAGTAAGAAGTAAGAGCGGTACCGCCCCCTCGCGACAGGAGCCCGACGTGACCCGCGTCCGCACGCTGCTACCCGTCGTTGCCGCGCTCGCCGCCGTGGCGGTCGTGACTGCCCCCTCGGCGCCGCGCCCGGACGCGCCGCTCGCGGTCTCGCAGCGCGCGCAGCACATCCCGACCGCGGGGGAGCTCGGCCCGCAGCCGGTGCCCGGCGACCTGGCCCTGCTGCGTACCGCGGGCAAGACCGCGGTCGTGCCGCAGGGCGCGTACGCCAGGGCGCGCGCGCAGGCCCGCGCCACCGCCGCGCGTACCAGGGCCGCCGCGCCCGCCTCGGTGGCCCGCGTCTGGGAGCTGCACGGCCCGCAGCACATCGGCGGCCGGGTGCTCGACGTCGTCATCGACCCGTTGCGCCCGGACTCGGTCTACGCCGCCACCGCCACCGGCGGCATCTGGCACTCCACCGACAAGGGGATGACGTACCGGCCGGTCTGGCCGGACGACTACGTCCAGACCATCGGCGCCCTCGCGATCACGCCGGACGGCACGCTCTTCGCGGGCACCGGCGAGGCCGGACCCGGCGGCGGCTCGCTGACCTACGGCGGCGACGGCGTGCACCGCTCCCGCGACGGCGGCAAGACCTGGCAGAACGTCGGCATCAAGAACAGCGAGCGGATCGGCCGCATCGTCGTCGACCCGAAGAACCCGAAGCGCATCTACGTCGCCGCGAACGGCCCGCTGTTCAGCACCGGCGGCGACCGCGGCCTGTACCGCAGCGACGACGGCGGCGACACCTGGAACGTCATCCTGGCCGGCAAGACCGGGACCACCGGCGCCGTGGACGTGGCCGTCGACCCCGACGACAGCAACACCATCTACGTCGCGATGTGGGACCGGCTGCGCAAGCCGGACAGCCGCGACTACACCGGCGGCGGCTCCGCGCTGTACCGCTCGACCGACGGCGGCGAGAGCTGGGCCCCCGTGGGTCAGCAGTTCTTCGGCCCGGACGTCATGACCGTCGGCCGGATGGGCGTCGCCCTCGCGCCGGGCGGCATCGTCTACGTCCTCACCTCGACCGTGAACGGCCTCACCGGCGGCTTCTACGTCTCCACCGACGGCGGCGACACGTTCACGCCGAAGTCGTTCGACAGCGAGCTGGTCACCGGCGGCTTCGTCTACGCCTGGTGGTTCGGCCGGGTCTACGTCGACCCGAAGGACCCGCAGCACGTGTTCGCGACCGGCGTGAACCTCTCCGAGAGCCGGGACGGCGGCACGACGTTCACCGCGCCGAGCGGCCTGCACGCCGACCAGCACGGCATGGCGTGGGACCCGCGGGTCGAGGACCGCGTCTACATCGGCAACGACGGCGGCATGTACCGCTCGGACGACAACGGCCGGTCGTGGGAGCACGGCACGTACATGCCGTGGAACCAGCTGTTCTCGATCGACGTCTCGCAGCAGCGGCCGCAGCGGATCGTCGGCGGCCTCCAGGACAACGGCGGCGTCCGCTCGTGGGACGCCGACGGCGACGTCACGGTCGACTCGTGGAACGACGTCACCGGCGGTGACGGCACCGAGATGCGGATCAACCCGCAGAACGACGAGATCATCTACGGCTGCAGCCAGTACGGCGCCTGCATGGTGAGCAAGAACGGCGGCAACAACCGCCAGGCGTTCGACGAGCAGATCATCGGCAACCGGAAGAACTGGCTGACACCGATCGAGTTCGACCCCGCCGACCCGAGCACCGTCTACACCGCTTCGTCGATCGTGCACCGCTCCGAGGACGACGGCGCGAGCTGGCGGCCGATCAGCCCCGACCTGACCAAGGGCGAGACCGGCAGCCTCGAGACCAACCCGCTGTTCCGCAACTACAACACCGTCTCGACGCTGGCCGTCTCGCCGGCCGACGTCGGCTTCATCCTGGCCGGCACCGACGACGGCCGGCTCTGGTACTCCCACGACAACGCCGCGTCGCTGACGTCGTGGACCGAGTCCACGGACAGCGACCTGCCCGACCACTACGTCACCAGCGTGGCGATCGACTCGCAGAACCACGACGTGGCGTACGCGTCGTTCTCCGGGTTCCGGTGGGGCGAGGAGCGGGCGACCGTCTACCGCAGCGGCGACAAGGGCGCCAACTGGGACGACGTCAGCGGCGACCTGCCGCAGTCGCCGGTGAACAAGGTGCTGCCGGTCGGCAAGGACCTGTTCGTCGCGACCGACGTGGGCGTCTTCTGGACGCCGGACGTCGAGAAGAACCTCGGCAAGAAGTGGTTCCTGCTCGGCGAAGGCCTGCCGCAGACGCCGATGTGGGACCTCGCCTACCAGGCGAAGGAGAACGCGCTCTACGCCGCGTCGTTCGGCCGCGGCGCCTACTCCGTGACCCTCAACGGCCTGGTCCCGCAACTGCCGGTGCCGCCGCGGGTCCCGCCGGGCGAGCGCCCGCCGGCGGGCGGCAACACCGGTGGCGGCGGCGACGGCGGCAACATCCCGTCGACCGGCCTGCCGGCGACGTTGCCGCTGGCGGCGCTGGCCGCCTGTGCCGCCGGTGCGCTCGCCGCGCGCCGGCGCCGGGCGGGCTGACCGGCGTAACTCGGGTGCCGCGCCGGCCCCGGCGCGGCACGATCCGGAGATGGCCGACGCACCGGGCGAGCCCGACCCGCGGGACGAGTGGCGCTTCGGCGGCCGCTGGTACCAGCCGACGTTCGCCAGCAGCGGGCACCCGCGCGACGGCTTCGCGCTGGAGGTCGAGGACGTCGCGCCCGCGCCCGGCCGCGGGCTGGTGTTCGAGGTGTTCCGCGACGACGTCAGCGGCGACGTGGCGTTCACCGCGTTCACCACCGATCCGCTGCCGTTCGCGCTGGTCGAGAAGGCCGTCGCTGTCGCGCGGGACGAGCTGCTCTAGAGGGCGCCGGCCTCGGTCAGCAGCGCGACCAGGGCGTCGACCACGCCGGCCGCGGCGACGACCGTCAGCTCGCGGTCGGGCAGCCCCGCCCGCCGGACGCTGCCGACCGCACCCGCCTCGCCGCAGATCACCAGCGCCGCCGCGCGGTCCCACGGCGCCGGGCCGAGCTCGTAGTACGCGTCCACCCGGCCGGCGGCGACCGCGCACATGTCGATGGCGGCCGAGCCGCTGCGCCGGATGTCTCGCACGTTGGGCAGCACGGTCGTCAGCACGCCCGCCTGCCAGGCGCGCTCCGCGGCGTCGTACGAGAAGCCGGTCGCGACCAGCGCCTGCGGCAGCCGCGTCACGGCGTTGGCGCGCAGGGGAGCGCCGTTCAGGGTCGCGCCGGCGCCACGCAGCCCGGAGAACAGCTCGCCGCGCTGCGGGTCGAACACCGCCCCGGCCAGCGGTCCGTCGGCGTCCTCGACGGCCACCGAGACGCCGAACGCCGCGCCCCTGTACAGGTAGTTGACGGTGCCGTCCAGGGGATCGACGACCCAGCGCAGCCCGGACGTGCCGGGGTCGCGGGTGCCCTCCTCGCCGACGATGCCGTCGTCGGGGCGTTCGCGGCGCAGCGCGTCGACGATGAGCCGCTCGCACGCCCGGTCGACCTCGCTGACGACGTCGGTGGGCGTGCTCTTGCTCTCGACCGTGCGGGCGCCCGCGAGCCGGTCGAGCTGCAGCGCGCCGGCCTCCCTCGCCAGCCGTTCGGCGAGCGCGCGCAGGTCGTCCACGCTCCGGATACTGTCGGATCGATGCCCTCGCTGCGCGCGCGCCTCGGCGCGCTGCTCGCCGTGCCGCGCCAGCGCGACGCACGGGTCTACGCCGTCGCCTCCGTCATCGACGCGCTCGGCAACGCGATGTTCCTCCCGGTCAGCGCGCTGTTCTTCGTCAACGTCGCCGGGCTGCCGACCACGCAGGTCGGGCTCGGGCTGTCCATCGCGGGGTTCGCCGGGCTGGCCGGGCCGCTGCTCGGCGGGCCGTGGGTCGACCGGGCGGGCGCGCGGCGGCCGGTGCTGCTGCTGCACCTGGTCCGCGCGGGGCTCTACGCCTGCTACCCGCTGGTGCGCGGGTTCTGGCCGTTCGTGGCGCTGGTCGCGGTGACGTCGGTGGTCGACCACATGGCGCGGCCGGCGTTGCAGGCGATGGTCGCGGGCCTCACCGACGAGGCGGACCGGATCACGACGCTCGCGTTCGTGCGCAGCGTCCGCAACATCGGCTGGGGCGTGGGCGGCCTGGTCGTCGCCGGAGCGCTCGCCGTCGGCGGGCGGGGCGCGTACGTCGCGCTGGTGCTCGCGAACGCCGCGACGTTCGTCGTCGCCGCCGCGCTGCTGGCGCGGGTGCGCGACGTGCGGGTGCCGCCGAGCGGTGCGCCGCCGGTCGGCTACCGCGCGGTGCTGCGCGACCGGCGGTTCGTCGTGCTGGCCGCGCTGCACGGGCTGCTCACGCTGCACCTGTCCGTGCTGCTCATCGGCTTCCCGCTCTGGATCGACCAGCGGACGGCCGCCCCGGCGTGGGTGGCGGGCGCGGTGTTCGCGCTGAACTCGTTCATGGTGGTGTTCCTCCAGGTGCCGTTCAGCCGCCGGGCGACGACCGTCGCCGGCGGTGGGAGGGCGTTGCGCAACAGCGGCCTCGCGTTGTTCGCGGCGTGCGCGCTGCTGGCGCTGACTCCCGGGCTGCCGGTATGGCCGGCCGTCGGCCTGCTGCTCGTGATCGGCGTGGTCGAGTGCGTCGGCGAGATCTCCGAGGGCGTCGGCGGCTGGGGTGTGTCGCTCGGGCTGGCGCCCGCGCACGCGCGCGGCCGGTACCTCGGGCTGTGGGAGCTCGGCTTCGCGGCGCACTACATCGGCGGGCCGGTGCTGATGGCGTTCATCGTGGAGGACGCTGGGCCGGCCGGGTGGCTGGTCCTCGGCGCCGCGCTGGCCGTCGTCGGCGCCGTCGCGCAGCGCGTCGCGGCGCGCGCGCCGGTGCCGGCCACCGCCTAGCCCAACTGCCAGTGCTGCCGAGCACGACAAGGGTGCCCCCGGCACTGCCAGTTGGGCGCACGTGGCCCCTAGTAGGTGCCGACCGCGCTGAGCCACTGGCGCAGCGGCTCGGCGCCGTCCACGGCCGGATCCACCACCGTCGCCCCTTCCAGCCGGTACGACGCCGCCTCGCTCACGACCAGCACCGGACCCGCGTGCCGCCCGACCAGCAGCCCGAAGTCGCCGTCGCCGCTGACCAGCACCCGCGGGTCGTCGCCCGGCCGGTACGCCTCGGCCAGCACCAGGTCGGCGCGCTGCCAGCCCGCCGCCTCGACCACGGTGGCGTCGTCGGGCCAGGTCACGCGGGCGAGCGCGCGCGGATGCCCGGCGACCACGACGTCGGCCGCCAGCCCCGCGACCGCGTCGAGCACCGCCCGGGTGCGGAACGGGTCGACGTTGTCGGCGTCGACCAGCACCTGGATCACGCGGCTAACGTAGCCTCCCGGGCGGCGGCCGCCGACCGGCTCAGCGCCGGCGCGCGCACGCCTTCGCGGCGGCCGGCGTCTCGCAGGTCGGGTAGTAGCGCAGCGTCGTGAGCGTGAGGGTGCCGGCCGAGGCGCCGGTGACCTCGGCACGCACGTGCATCCCCTTGGTCGGCCGCCGGTCGTAGAGCCACTCGAGCAGGTACCCGTTGAGGGCGGTCCCGCCGACGCCGGCCGTCGCGTCGACGACCGGGCTCTCGCACGCCCCGGCGCTGCGCGTCAGGCAGAGCCGCAGCTCGAGCGAGGGGCCGACCAGCGCGTCCAGCGTCGACCCTGCCGCGGTCCGGGCACCCCTCTGCCCGTCCTGCGGCAGCGCGACCGCGACCGTGTCGGCGGCGGTCGCGACCGGCGTCCGCGCGAACGTCACCGACGCGTCCATCGGCGTGACCGGCTCGACCGTCACGTTCGGCCCGGACCAGGGCAAGGTGACCGTCACCCGGTCGCCGTCGGCGAACAGGTGCACCTTGTACCGCCCCGGCTTGAGCACCCCGCCGCTCACAGACGTGCCGGAGATGGCCGGGAACTCCAGGTCGTGCACCGACCACAGCGTCGGCGCGTCGTTGCCGATCGCGAAGCCGCCGTACCGCCCGCGCGCGTGGTCGGGGTTGCGCCGGCCGGTGAGGAAGTCGACGTTGGCCTTCCGGAGGTCGTACGTCGTCTCCGTCCGGACCGTGAGGTAGGCGACCGAGTTCTGCGTGCCGGTGATGGTGAGTGCCGGTGGCGCCGCGTGCGCGACCGGCGGATGCAGCAGCGCCGCCCCTATCAGGGCGACGGCGAACGCTCGGAGCTTCATTGTTTCCCCCTTGTCCATCGGTTGCGTGCGCAGTACGCGGAGACCTTGGACCCACTTCTGACGGCGCACATTACGCCACGACCGTCGGCGACGTGGGACACCCGGCAGAAGTCCACTGGGGCGGCAGTTGAGCCACGCGGCCGCAGGAGAGCGAGAAAGAGCCGTCGTAGCGCGCTACGAACGAGGTCTCGACCCTGCGGTGGTCGTATTGCACACCGGCCACGTAGTCCCGGTACTCGCCGTGGGCGACGAAGCTGAACTGCTGGCCGCCGAGATACCCGGCGCGCCAGTAGCACTGCTCGGGGTCGGTCACCGGCACGTGCGGGTACGTCCCCGCCCCGGTTGCGCAGTAGGCCTCGTTGGGCGTCACGCCGGTGATCGGCCCGCCGCCCTCGGCCTGGCGGTAGGTGAACGCGACCATGTCGTCGTACATGAGCTGGTCTCGCTCGTTCCAGTACGTCCGCCGCACTTCGATGCGATACGTGCGTTCCTCCTGCGCGTCCTCCGCGGCCTTCGTCACCGAGCCGAGGTCCTCGGTCGACAGCGGCGGCACGTCCACCAGCCCGCCCCCGGTCGCCACGTCGGTCCGGGCCCGCTTCGGCACGAAGGTGCCGCCCGGGCCGATCACCCGGTCCGGCGGAACCCCTGGCACCGCGAGGAGGTGACACGCGGAGTTGGCGGTCACGGTCACACCGGCGGGCACGAGCACGGCTGGTTCGAAGACGCACATGCCGTCGACGTTGGTGCCGTAGGCGAGAACGTCGTCGGCGATCGCGGTTCCGGCGCCGGCCACGGCCGTGCCGAGCGCCACTGAGGTCACGAGCAGAGCATGACGAATCGTAAACACCTGATCCCCCTTCGGTGTTCGAACGCGCGCATTCCTCCAAGCTCGGAAATCCGCCGGAGGAACCGGCGAGGGCGAGAACGTTCCCACCGCGCGTGGGTAACGTCAACGACGACTTTCTCCAATGCCGGAACTTGTTCACGCCGCGAACGGCGCGCCCGCGCCGTTGCGGCCTCGGCACGGCCGAACCGGGTCGCCGAGCCGGGCCGCGCGGGCGCCGGTGGACCCCCGCCCGGCGGCTGAGGTACGCTTCCTCTTCGTGTGCGCGCCCCGCGCGCCACTTCCGCACGCCATCCGTCCACGTCAGGAGCACGACTCGTGTACGCCATCGTCAAGACCGGCGGCAAGCAGCACAAGGTCGCGGTCGGCGACGTCATCGAGGTCGAGAAGCTCGACACCGCCATCGGCGGCTCCGTCACGCTTCCCGCCGTCCTCCTCGTCGACGGCGAGAACGTCACCACCGACGCCGCGGCCCTCAAGGCCGTCGCCGTCACCGGTGAGATCGTCGGCGCCACCAAGGGCCCGAAGATCCGCATCCACAAGTTCAAGAACAAGACCGGCTACCACAAGCGCCAGGGGCACCGTCAGAAGTACACCCAGGTGCGCGTGACCGGCATCGACAGCGGGAGCTAACGACATGGCCCACAAGAAGGGTGCGTCGTCGAGCCGCAACGGCCGCGACTCCAACCCCCAGTTCCTCGGCGTGAAGCGCTTCGGTGGCCAGGTCGTCAAGGCCGGCGAGATCCTCGTGCGCCAGCGCGGCACGCACTTCCACCCCGGCTCGCTGGTGGGCCGGGGCGGTGACGACACGCTGTTCGCGCTCGCCGCGGGCGCCGTGCTGTTCGGTACGAAGCGCGGTCGCAAGACCGTCAGCGTGGTGCCGTCGGAGTAAGCGTCTCGACCCTCGGAAGGGGCGGGCCGCGATCGCGGCGCCGCCCCTCTCGATTTTCAGGAGCCTCAACGTGTTCGTCGACCGGGTGGTGCTGCACGTCGCCGCGGGCGACGGCGGTCACGGCTGCTCGTCCATCCACCGCGAGAAGTTCAAGCCGCTCGGCGGTCCGGACGGCGGCAACGGCGGCTCCGGCGGCGACGTCGTGCTCGTCGTCGACCCGAACGTCACGACGTTGATCGACTACCACTTCCACCCGCACCAGAAGGCCGGCTCCGGGCGCCCGGGCCAGGGGTCCAACAGGCACGGCGCCAAGGCGGACGACCTCGTGCTGCCCGTTCCCAACGGCACCGTCGTGCGGTCGCCGGACGGCGACGTGCTCGCCGACCTGGTCGGCAACGGCGTCCGCTACGTCATCGCGCACGGCGGCCGCGGCGGCCGCGGCAACGCGTCCCTCGCCTCCACCCGGCGCAAGGCGCCGGGCTTCGCCGAGCTGGGCGAGCCGGGCGAGGCGCGCGACGTCGTCCTCGAGCTCAAGAGCGTTGCCGACGTGGCGCTGGTCGGCTTCCCGAGCGCGGGGAAGTCGAGCCTCATCTCGGTGCTCTCCGCGGCGAAGCCGAAGATCGCCGACTACCCGTTCACGACGCTGGTCCCGAACCTCGGCGTCGTCACCGCCGGCGACGTCGTCTTCACCGTCGCCGACGTGCCCGGGCTGATCCCGGGCGCGTCGCAGGGCAAGGGGCTCGGGCTGGAGTTTCTGCGGCACGTCGAGCGGTGCAAGATCATCGTCCACGTCGTCGACCTCGCGACGCAGGAGCCTGGCCGCGACCCGCTGTCGGACATCGACGCGATCGAGCACGAGCTGAGCCAGTACGGCGGGCTGGCCGGCCGGCCGCGCCTGGTCGTCCTCAACAAGATGGACGTCGCGCGCGACATGGCCGAACTGGTGCGCGCGGAGATCGAGGAGCGGGGCCTCAAGGTCTACGAGACCTCGGTCGCGACCCACGAGGGCGTGCAGGCGCTGACGTACGTGCTCGCGGACGCGGTGCGCGCGGCCCGCGCGGCCGAGCCGCCGCCGGAGCCGACCCGCGTCGTGCTGCGGCCGAGCGCCGTGGACGACGCCGGGTTCACCGTGACGCGCGAGCGCGACGGCTTCGTCGTGCGCGGCGAGCGGGTCGAGCGCTGGGTGCGGCAGACCAACTTCGACAACGACGAGGCGGTCGGCTACCTCGCCGACCGGCTGAACCGCATCGGCGTCGAGGACGCGCTGCGCAAGCAGGGCGCCGAGCCCGGGGCCGAGGTGACGATCGGCGACTGGACGTTCGACTGGGAGCCGGCCGAGGAGACGTTCCAGGCGAGCCGGCGCGGCGAGGACGAGCGGTTCGCGGCGCAGTCGTCACGGATCGCTGCCGACGAGCGGCTGGCCGCGAAGAAGGCGCGCCGGGTGCCGGGCGAGTACGACGAGGGGGACGACGAGGGGTGACCAGGGAGGCCGTCGCCGCCGCGCGCCGGGTCGTCGTCAAGGTCGGCTCGTCGTCGCTCGCGAGCGCGGACCGCCACCTCGCCGGCGACCGGGTGGACGCCCTGGTCGCGGCGCTCGCCGCGCTGCGCGCGGAGGGGCGCGAGGTCGTGCTCGTGTCCTCCGGCGCCATCGCGGCCGGCCTCGGACCGCTCGGGCTGGCCCGGCGGCCACGGGACCTCGCGACGTTGCAGGCCGCCGCGTCGGTCGGGCAGGGCGCGCTGGTGCACCGTTACGCCGCGTCGTTCGGCGCGCACGGGCTGCGGGTCGGGCAGGTGCTGCTGACGGCGGACGACGTCGTGCGCCGCGCGCACTACCTCAACGCCCGCCGCACGCTCGACCGGCTGCTCGCGCTCGGCGTCGTTCCGGTCGTCAACGAGAACGACGCCGTCGCCACCGCGGAGATCCGGTTCGGCGACAACGACCGGCTGGCCGCGCTCGTCGCGCACCTCGTCGCCGCCGACCTGCTGGTGCTGCTCTCGGACGTGGACGCCGTGTACGACCGCGACCCCCGCCGGGGTGGCGCGACCCGGCTGGCCGAGGTGGCGACGCTGGCCGAGCTCGACGCCGTGGCCGCCGGCGGCGCCGGGTCCGGCGCGGGCACCGGCGGCATGGCGACCAAGCTGGACGCCGCGCGGATCGCGGCCGGCAGCGGCGTCCACGTCGTCGTCGCGCACGCCGCCGACGTGACCGCGGCAGTGCGCGGCGCGGACGTCGGGACGTACGTGCACCCGGCCGGCCCGCGGGTCCGCGGCTCGCGGCTGCTCTGGCTCGCGCACGCGACGACGCCGGCCGGGAAGCTGCTGCTCGACGCGGGCGCGGTGCGTGCGGTCGTCGAGCGCCGGCTGTCGTTGCTGCCCGCCGGGGTGACCGGGGCGGAGGGCGAGTTCGCGGCCGGCGACCCGGTCGAGCTGCTCTCGCCGGAACGCCGCGTCGTCGGGCGCGGCCTCGTCAACTACGCGAGCGCCGAGCTGCCCACGCTGCTCGGCCGGTCCACCCGCGAGCTGGCCGCCGAGCTGGGCCCCGCGTACGAGCGGGAGGTCGTCCACCGCGACGACCTGGTGCTGCTGTGACCGGCGCGACGCGGCTGGTGGCTCGTGGCGCCGTCGCTCGACCGCGGCGTCGCGCGCGGCCTACCCTCGGCCGATGACCGACGTTCGGGGCCTCGCCGAACGCGCCAAGGTGGCCGCCGCCGACCTGGCGCTGCTGTCCCGCGGTGCCAAGGACACGGCGTTGCACGCGATGGCCGACGCGCTCGTCGCGCGCACCGCGGAGGTGGTCGAGGCGAACGCCGCCGACCTGGCGCGCGGCGCGGACCTCTCGGAGTCGCTGCGCGACCGGCTGCGGCTCACGCCGGAGCGGGTCTCGGCGATGGCGGCGGGGCTGCGCGACCTCGCGGCGTTGCCGGACCCGGTGGGCGAGGTCGTGCGCGGCTCGGTGCTGCCGAACGGTCTCGAGCTGCGTCAGGTGCGCGTCCCGCTCGGCGTCGTCGGGATCGTCTACGAGGCCCGCCCGAACGTCACCGTGGACGCCGCCGGCATCTGCCTCAAGAGCGGCAACGCCGTCCTGCTGCGCGGCTCGTCGTCGGCCGCGTCGTCCAACCGGTGCCTCGTCGCGATCCTGCGCGCGGCCGGCGTCGCGGCCGGGCTGCCGGCCGACGCGGTGCAGCTGGTCGAGCCAATGGCGTCGCGGGCGGACGTCAAGGAGCTGATGCGGCTGCGCGGGCTGGTGGACGTGCTCATCCCGCGCGGCGGCGCCGACCTCATCCGCAGCGTCGTCGAGGAGTCCACGGTGCCGGTCATCGAGACCGGTGTCGGCAACTGCCACGTCTACGTCGACGCGTCGGCGGACCTCGACGCGGCGTTGCGGATCGTCGTCAACGCCAAGACCTCACGCCCCTCGGTGTGCAACGCCGCCGAGACGCTGCTCGTGCACGCGGACGTGGCGCCGGCGTTCCTGCCGCGGGTGCTGCCCGCACTGCGCGACGCGGGCGTGACCGTGCACGGGGACGCGGCCGTGGCGGCGTACGGCGACGTCGTCGCGGCCACCGATGACGACTGGTACGCCGAGTACCTCTCGCTCGACCTGGCGGTCGCTGTGGTGCCGTCGCTGGACGACGCCGTACGGCACATCAGGACGTACGGCAGCGGACACACCGAGGCAATCGTCACGGCGTCGCAGGACGCGGCGCGGCGGTTCGTGGCGACGGTGGACAGCGCCGCGGTGATGGTCAACGCCTCGACGCGGTTCACCGACGGCGCGGAGTTCGGCTTCGGCGCGGAGATCGGCATCTCGACGCAGAAGCTGCACGCGCGGGGTCCGATGGGGCTGCCCGAGCTGACGTCGACGAAGTACGTCGTCGTCGGAGACGGCCAGATCAAGTAAGAGGCTCAGCCGCCGAACGGCGCGGTGGCGAGCCGCAGCTTGATGCGCAGCCGGTCGCCGGCCCGCTTGATGAGCGGCTCGACCCGCTCGACGTGCGCGCCGTCGGCGGCCGTCGACACGATGCCGACCGCCTTGCCGCCCGCCGTCAGCACCGGCCCGCCGAGGCCGATCGTCGGCAAGGGCAACACGCCGCGGAACGCCCTGGCGTCGTAGAACCCGCGGGTGGCGACGCCCTCGTGCTGTGTCTCTCTCGCGGTCAGCAAGACGTCCTCGCGCTCCGTCGTGATGCGCCGGTCGACGGCGGTCGGGCCGCCCCAGCCGCGGATCGACGCCGACGACGGCACCTTCGGGTCGAGGCGGATCAGCGCGAAGTTGCTGAACGCGTCACCGGTCTCGTAGACGGCGTAGCGGACCTCGCCGATGCGCTTGCCGTCGAGGTACGTGGGGAAGCCCTTGCCCTTCGGGTACACGACCGGTCCGTCGGTCTCGGGGTCGCTGCCGAGCAGGCAGAGCGTGAAGCCGAGGACCACCATCTCGGTGCAGTCCTCTTCCGCGAGCACGCAGTAGCCCTCGATGCCGAGGTACTTGCCGCCGTCGCTGCCGTAGAACAGGTAGTTCGTCTGGCAGACCTGGTCCCCGTCGTCGTTGACGACGACGACCTGCACGCCCGGCCGGACGAACACGCACGTCTCGTCCGGGGCGCTGTTCGTCAGCTGCCGCGCCGTGCGCTCGGTGACGCAACCCGCCGTCGGGTCGGCGCCGGCGGGGACGGCGAGCAGCGCCGCGAGCAGGGCGGCAGGGAGGAGGTGGCGAGGCACCGCGCCATGATCATCTCGACCGGGGCGCCCGGCAAGAGCCGTTGCCGCTGTCGGCGCGGGCGGGTCACGCGCGCCGGATGCCGTCAGTCGCTGCGCTGCGTCAGGCAGACCGGGTTGCCTTCGGGGTCGGCCATGACGCGCCAGGTCATGCCGTGCTCGCTGACGTCGAGACCCCGGGTCGCCCCGAGCTCCTCGGCCCGCGCGGTCGCCGCCTCGACGTCGTCGGTGTGCAGGTCGAGGTGCATCCGCGCCTTGCCCGCCGTCGGCTCGGGGAGCTGCTGGAAGACGAGCTGCGGCTCGCCCTGGCGCTTGCGGCCGACGACCACCCACTGCGCGCCGCGCCAGACCACCTCGCGGCCGAGCAGGGCGGCGTAGAAGCCGGCGAGGCGCTCGCCGTCGGCGCAGTCGATCGTGACGTTGTTGACCCAGGCGTCCATGGCGTCCGTTCAGATCGTGTCGGGGTGGCCCTCGTAGCCGAGGTACCCGGCCAGCGCGGAGTAGTCCTCGCCGGCGTGGCCGGCGGCGAGCGCGTCGTGGGTGGCGGCCAGCGCGGCGCGGGTCAGCGCGAGGTCGCCGTCCGCCGCGCGCACGGCGAGGTCTAGGTCCTTCGCCATGAGGTCGAGCGAGAAACCGGTCGGCGTGAAGTCGCCGGCGTCGAGCATCGCGCGCTTGCTGTTGACGGAGACGCCGAGCGGACCCATCGCGACGAGGTCGAGCGTGTCGGCGCGGTCGAGCCCGAGGTCGGTCGCCAGCCGCAACGCCTCGCCGACGCCGCCCATCGCGACGCCGAGCGTGAGGTTGACGACGAGCTTCATCGCGCTGCCCGCACCGACCGGGCCGAGGTGCCTCACCTTCGCCGGGTCGCCCCACAGCGTGAGCAACGGCTCCGCGGCGGCGTAGTCGTCCGCGCTGCCGCCGGCGAGGACGCCGAGCGTCCCCTCGGTGGCCGGGCCGACGCTGCCGACGACCGGCGCGTCCACGAACCGCAGGCCTTGCGCGTCGAGCGCCGCGGCGAGCTCGCGGGCGGCGTTCGGGCCGATGGTCGAGGACTCCACGACGAGTGCGCCGCGCGGTGCGGCGGTCGCGACCTCCGCGAGCACCTCGCGTACGGCGTCCGGCCCGAACAGCATCGTCACGACGACCTCGGCGTCGTTGACCGCGTCCGCGACGGACGCGGCTTCGCGCGCCCCGGGCACCGCGCCGGGCTTCGGGGTGCGGTTCCAGACGGTGAGGTCGTGGCCCGCGCGGCCGACGTGCGCCGCCATCGGCACACCCATCCGCCCGAGTCCCAGGAACGCCACCCGCATGGCCGCATCCTCCCCCAAGACACCCCCTGTACGACGCGCGCGCCGCGGAGGACGATCGGCGGCAGCCGCGAGACCGCGGTCAACGGGGAACGGGGGAACTCCGGCGCACGTGACCCAGCCGCGCGCCCTGGCGTTCGCCGTCCGATTGAGGAGGCGCACGTGATCACGAAACTACGAGTTCTCATCGTCGCCGTGGCGCTGGCCGCGGCCGGTACCGGATCGGCGTCGGCCAAATCAGCCGCCGACGCCTGCGGCGCGTTCGCGACTCAGGCCGACGTGGTAGATGCCCTGGTCGCCGCGGCGAAGGCGGGCGTGGCCGAGGACGTGAGCGCCGTGCTCCGCTGCGCCGCCGCCCCGAAGGACGACGAGGCCGACCCGCCTATCTGCGCAGTGTTGAAGTTGTTCGCCGGACGGTGGTTCGGGGTCGTCGTCATCACGTCGCAGGGCGACGTGTACGTGAACGGCGCTCCGCTCTACGAGTGCCCGCCGTACGACACCGGGGGTCGCGGCTGAGGCGAGGCGTCGAGCGGGCGGCGACCTTCGGCACGCGTAACCCGGTCGCGAATCGCGTTACTTCCGCGCACGAGCCGCGACCGGGTTGCGAAATCACGGGCCGAGCACGGCCGGGTGGCCGGGCCGAGCGTCGCCGCAGTGGCAGAATGGCGTTCGGTAGTCGAGCGCCGGAGGTGCGCATGTTCTCGTCGGTGGCCGACGCGCGCGCCCGGCTTGGCGAGGCCGGGTACCTCGCCGACGACGCCATCGCGACCGTCGTGTTCCTCGCCGACCGGCTCGGGAAGCCGTTGCTGGTCGAGGGCCCGGCCGGGGTCGGCAAGACCGAGCTGGCGAAGGCGGTCGCCACCGCGACCAGCGCGGAGCTGATCCGGCTGCAGTGCTACGAGGGCCTGGACGAGGCCCGCGCGCTCTACGAGTGGAACTACAAGAAGCAGCTCCTCCGCATCCAGGCCGCGCGCACCGACGACGTCAAGGAGACGTGGGAGCAGACCCACGACGACATCTTCAGCGAGGAGTTCCTGCTCTCCCGGCCGCTACTCAGCGCGATCCGCCGGACCGAGCCGACGGTGCTGCTCGTCGACGAGACGGACAAGGCCGACGTCGAGGTCGAGGGCCTGCTGCTCGAAGTGCTGAGCGACTACCAGGTGACGATCCCCGAGCTCGGCACGATCGTCGCGACGCGCAAGCCGTTCGTCGTCCTCACCAGCAACGCCACCCGCGAGCTGTCCGAGGCGCTGAAGCGGCGTTGCCTCTACCTGCACATCGACTACCCGGACTTCGAGCGGGAGCGGGCGATCGTGCTGGCCCGCGTGCCCGAGGTGTCCGAACGCCTCGCGGAGCAGCTGGTACGCACTGTTCGCGCGCTCAGAGCGTTGGAGCTGCGCAAGTCGCCGTCGATCGCGGAGACGATCGACTGGGCGCGCACGCTCGTCACGCTCGGTGTCGACACGCTCGACGAGGCCACCGCGAACGCCACCCTCGGCGTCGTGCTCAAACACGTCGGCGACCAGCAGCGCGCGGCCGGCCACCTGAAGCTGGGGGACAACTGAGCGGGCTGCTCGACCGTACGGTCGAGCTGGTCGAGGCGCTGCGCCGGGCGGGCGTGCCGGTGAGCCTGGCCGAGTCGCTGGACGCCGTCCGCGCGATGGGCGCCGTCGACCTGCTCGACCGCAACGCGCTGCGCGAGGGCCTGGCCGCCACCACCGTGAAGCGGGCGAGCCACCGGCCGGCGTACGACGCGCTCTTCGACCTCTACTTCCCGCTCGGCACCGGCACCGCGGCGCCGGACAGCGCCGGCGACGACCCCGACGACCCGCTGAACGGGCTCGACCCGACCGACGTGCAGGCGATGCGGGACGCGCTGGCCGAGCTGCTCCTCAGCTCCGACGACGCGACGCTACGGCGCCTCGCCCGGCTCGCCGTGCACGGCCTCGGCCGGGCGGACGCCGCGCCGGGGCGGCAGAGCTGGTTCGCGTACCGGGTGCTGCGCGCGCTGTCGCCGGAGACGCTGATCTCGCGGCTGCTCAAGGACGTGCCGAAGGGCGGCCTCGAGGAACAGGTGACCAGGCAGACGATCGCCGAGCGAACGAAGCAGTTCGAGCAGTACGTCGACGCGGAGATCCGCCGGCTGCTGGCCGAGGAGAAGGGCGTCGAGGCGGTCGCGAAGACGGCGGTGAAGGGGCTGCCCGAGCACGTCGACTTCGTGCGCGCGACCCGCGACGACCTCGCCGAGCTACGCCGCCAGGTGCTGCCGCTGGCCCGCCGCCTCGCTACCCGCCTCGCCGCCCGCCGCCGGCTCGGGCGGCGGGGCCGGCTGGACTTCCGGCGCACGGTCCGCGCCAGCCTCGGCACCGGCGGCGTCCCCATCACGACGCACCACCGCCCGCACAAGCCGCACCGCCCCGAGCTGGTCATCCTCTGCGACGTGAGCGGGTCGGTGAGCACGTTCGCGCGGTTCACGCTGATGCTCGCCTACGCGCTGCGCGAGCAGTTCACGAAGGTACGCGCGTTCGCGTTCATCGACACCTGCGACGAGGTCACCGACTACTTCGCCAAGGGTGACTTCGGCGACGCGATGCGCCGGCTGTCGGAGGAGGCGCAGCTCGTGTGGTTCGACGGGCACAGCGACTACGGGCACTCGTTCGAGGTGTTCGCGGAGCGCTACGCCGACGCCGTCGGCCCGCGCACGTCCCTGCTGATCCTGGGCGACGCGCGCAACAACTACCGGGCCCCCGGCGCCACCGCGCTGACGAGCGTGGTCAAGCGGGCGAAGCACGCGTACTGGCTGAACCCGGAGCCCAGGGCGTACTGGAACACCGGCGACTCGGCCGTGGCGGCGTACGAGACGCTGGTGGACGAGATGGTCGAGTGCCGCAACGCGGAGCAGCTTCAGGCGTTCGTGACACGCCTTCTCCCGGTGTAGCACCTAGGCTCGACGGCATGGCCCCCGGCAGGCTCGGGGTGATGGGCGGCACGTTCGACCCCATCCACCTCGGGCACCTCGTCTGCGCGTCGGAGGTGGCGTACGCCCTCCGGCTGGACGAGGTCGTCTTCGTGCCGGCCGGGCGGCCGTGGCAGAAGGAGGGGCAGGCAGTGTCGCCGGGGGAGGACCGGTACGAGATGGCCAGGCTGGCGACCGCGGACGACGACCGGTTCCGGGTCAGCCGCGCGGAGATCGACCGCGACGGCTACACGTACACGGTCGACACGCTGCGCGAGCTGGCCGCCGACGACGTCGAGCTGTTCTTCATCACGGGCGCCGACGCGCTCGCGCAGGTGCTCACCTGGCACGACCCGGAGGCGCTGTTCGCGCTGGCGACGTTCGTCGGCGCGAGCCGGCCCGGCTACGCGGTGGACGCGACCGCGTTCCCCGACGGCGCCGTGACGCTGGTGGACACGCCGGCGCTCGACATCTCGGCGACGGAGTGCCGCTCCAGGGTGGCCCGCGGCGCGCCGATCAGGTACCTCGTGCCCGCCCCCGTCGCCGACTACATCGCCGCGCGCGGCCTCTACGCCCGTGGCTAAGGGCAAGCGCCGCGCGACCGGCAAGGAGCACGCGTCCCCGGTCAGCCAGACCCTCGGCCCGGCCCGCCGCGCCTCCCGCGCGTCGGAGCGGGAGCGGCGCCGCCGGCACCGGCGCCGCCGCACGACGCTGCTCGCGGGCGCCGGGGTGATGCTCGTCGTCGCGCTGGTCGCGTACGCCGTGACCCGCGTCGTCAGCCGCGACGAGAAGCCACCGCCGGAGGTGGTCCGCACCCAGCGCACGGTGCTGCTCTCGGTGAGCGGTCCGGACGGCGCGGCGCGCGCCGCGACCCTGATGGCGTACGACCCCGAGCCGGGCCGCGCGGCGTTGGTGCTGATCCCGCCGAACACGCTCACCGACGTCGCCGGCATCGGCAACGTCGTCCTCGCCAACGCCCTGCGCCTCGGCGGCCCGACGGCCGCGCGCGAGTCCGTGTCCGACCTCATGGGCGTCACCGTCGACCACGACTGGACGTTGTCGGCGGACGGGTTCGCGGCGCTCGTCGACCGGGCGGACGGCATCGTCGTGGACGTGGACTCTGACGTCGTCGTGAACCGCCGGGTCGTGGTGCGCGCCGGGGGCGGGCAGCGGCTCGACGGGCGGACCGCGCTCGCCTACGCGACGTACGTCGCGCAGGGGCAGGACCAGATCACGTTCCAGGCGCGGTTCCAGCAGGTGCTGGAGGCGCTGTTCGCGGTGCTGCCGCCGGACGCCCCGGGCATCGCGGCGAGCATCATCGGGCTCGGCGCCGGCTCGACCACGTCGTGGGAGCCGGTCGCGCTGGGGACGTTCGTGGACGGCATCCGGAAGGCGCAGGCCGCGGACCGGTACGAGCCGCAGGTGCTGCCCGTGACGCCGATCGACGCGGGCGACGGCCCGTCGGCGTTCAGCATCAAGGTCGAGGAGGTCGCGACGCTGGTGAACAACCAGCTCGCCGCGTCCATCCCGCCCGGCCGGGACGAGGGCAACAACCGCGTCCTGATCCTCAACGGCGTCGGCACACCTGGCCTCGGCGCGAGCGTCGCGCGCAAGATGCGCGACGAGTTCCGCGTCGTCGGCACCCGCAACAAGCAGGGCTTCGGCGAACGCGTGTCCGTCGTCGTGACGTTCGACCCGAGCGAGGAGAGCCTGGCGCGGGCACGGCGGCTGGCCGAGCTGCTCGGGCTGCCGGAGACCGCGGTGCGGACCAGCACGCTGACCCAGTCGGTGGCCGACCTCATCGTCGTCATCGGGCCTGACTACAAGCCGTGAGCGAGGCTCGCGCGCGTGTGTAAGGCTTAGGTCCGTGACCGCACAGCCCACCGCCGTCGAGCTCGCGCTGGCCGCCGCCCAGGCCGCCGCCGACAAGCTCGCGCGCGACATCGTGGTGCTCGACGTGAGTGAGCAGCTCGTCATCACCGACTGCTTCGTCATCGCCTCGGCCCCGAACGAGCGCCAGGTCGCGTCGATCGTCAACGAGATCGAGGGCCGGCTGCGCGAGCGCGGCGCCAAGCCGGTGCGGCGCGAGGGCGAGCGCGAGGCGCGCTGGGTGCTGCTCGACTTCGTGGACGTGGTCGTGCACGTGCTGCACACCGAGGAGCGGGAGTTCTACTCGCTCGAACGGCTCTGGAAGGACTGCCCCGCCATCGACTTCGTCGACGCGGACGCGGGGCGTGCCGAGAGCGCGCGGTGACCGACGCCGCGGACCTGATCGTCTGGCGGCACGGGCGGACCGAGTGGAACGACCTCGGCGTGTTCCAGGGCCAGGCCGATCCGCCGCTCGACGCCGTGGGGCACGCGCAGGCGCGGGCCGCGGCGGTGGTGCTGGCGGCGTTCGAGCCGCGCGTGATCGTGTCGTCGGACCTGGCGCGCGCGCGGGACACCGCGGCGTACCTCGCGTCGTCGACCGGCCTGCCGCTGACCCTGGACGAACGGCTCCGCGAGATGGACGTGGGGGAGTGGAGCGGGCGGACGCGCGAGGAGATCGCGCAGCGGTTCCCGGAGACGTACGCCGCCTGGATGGACGGCGCGGACGTGCGCCGCGAGGGCGGCGAGAACATGGCGGACCTCGCGGCGCGGGTGTCCGAGTCGTTGCGCGAGCATCTCGCCGATGCCGGCCGCGGCCGGGTCGTCGTCGTGACCCACGGCGGTACGGCGCGGGTCGCGGTGCTGTCGTTGCTGGGACTGCCGGTCGAGTGCTGGTCGGGGTTCTCGGTGCTGGCGAACGCCCGGTGGGCGGCGCTGGACCGGCGGCGCGCCGGCTGGCGGCTGATGGCGTACAACGTCGGCGTCGCGGCCGAGCAGGGGCCGCCCGGAAGTGGCGCCGCGTCGGCGGAGCCGGTCTTGTAGACTCGCCCGAGTCCCACCTGGGGGTATAGCTCAGCTGGAAGAGCACTTGCCTGGCAGGCAAGGGGTCAGGGGTTCGAGTCCCCTTACCTCCACAGGATCGTGACGAGAGCCCCGGCCATCGGAAGATGCGCCGGGGTTCTCGCTGTCCCTGCCCCCGCTCGCGGGGTTGGCGCCCTGGGCCGGCCACTGGTCACCGGTGTCGACGAGCCTCGAAACGCCCGCGACGGCTCGCCCACGTCAACGAGATGCCGCGGCTCGCTTCGTACGGTGATCGTCGCGAGGGCCGGTCGGTGTTCCCGCACAAAGCGCCCGCGTGGCCAAACACCTGGGGCAGCCGACGGAATCGGCTGCCCCAGGTGATCAGTACATATGGTGCCGGGTGGAATTAGCCCCAGACGATGTCGTACGGCGGGCAGTCGTACTGCGGCGCGCCGTTCACGTACACGTCACCCTGGCTGTTGATGACGACGACGCCACCGTGGTTACCGGCAAGAGCCTTCAGGACGGAGCAGATCGGCGGGTCGACGATCGGCCACACCTGGGCGAGCGCACCGTCGATGGTGTCGTACACGACCTGCGGCGGGACCTGGACGATGCCGACCGTGGTGCACACCGTGCCGCTAGCGTGGTTCGACGTGTACTGGGCGCACACCCTGACGACATCGGTGTCGCCTGCCGCGAACGAGATGTCCTTCTGAGCGGTGGCGACCACGGTGCCGCTGCCGGTCCCGGTGTCCGCGCCCGCCTGCACCACACCGTTGACCGTGACGAAGCAGCGAATCGTTACGGTCGCTTCGGCGTGGACGATGACGCCGACGAGCACGCCCTGGTACGTCTGGCCGGTGATCGTGGCCTGCTGGGTCGAGCGGAGACGGCAGTCGTACGTCGGCGCGTCGGCCTGGGCGGCCGGCGCGTTGAGGGCGAGCGCCCCCACGGCGAGGGTCGCCAAAGCAAGTTTCTTGAACAAGATTTCCTCCGGAATCCCGCGCAGCGGCACCTCGCGTAGGGAGCGAGGTTGCGGACCGGGCGCGGTGACAGGGGAAACGTAACGATTGGCGTAGATCGAGTCGAGCCATTTCCAAACTTTCTTCGCTTCTCGGCGCCAGGTCATACGAATGTGGCCGTGCGGGCACCTACGGTGCGGACGCAGTCCCGGCGCCCGTACAGGGCGGCTCGTACGTGATCTCGGGTCTCGGTCCATGGTCTCGTGTGCTGGTCGTCGCCGTTGGTATCGCGTGATCGTCTACCTGGGAATGTTTGGTTGTCGCGGTGTCGTCGGCTGGGCCGGCATGATCCGTCGGGAGTGCCCCCGCTCCCCGGACACTGTTCTCGCTGTCGCGACCGCGACTCGAGCTCGGCACCGCCGGGCCCGGCCACTGATCACCGCGTCGACGAGCGTCGGGAGTGCACCGACCCGCCGGGGGCGCGACAAGGTTGTCGGCCCGCCTCATATAGGTGATGGTTCGCGAGAGCCGTGGCTTGGTTCCGCACAAAACGCCGGCGTGGCAAACACCTGGGGCAGCCGACGGAATCGGCTGCCCCAGGTGATCAGAACATTTGGTGCCAGGTGGAATTAGCCCCAGACGACATCGTAGGGCGGGCAGTCCCACTGCGGCTCGCCGTCGACGTACACGTCGCCCTGGTCGTTGATGTAGACCGGACCGTAGGTACCAGCACGGTCCTCCAGCTGGTCGCACACCGGCGGGTCCACGATCGGCCACACCTGGGCGAGCGCACCGTCGATGGTGTCGAACACGACCTGCGGCGGAATCTGGGAGACACCGACCGTGGTGCACACGGTGCCGCTACCGTGGTTCGACGTGTACTGGGCGCAGACCTTGACGACATCGGCGTCGCCCGCGGCGAAGGAGACGTCCTTCTGAGCGGTGGCGACACCGGTGCCGGAGCCGACCCCGGTGTCCGCGCCACCCTGCACCACGCCGTTGACCGTGACGTAGCAGCGGATCGTTACGGACGCCGACACGTCGGCGTGGACGATGACGCCGGCGAGCACGCCCTGGAACGTCTGCCCGGTCACGTCGGCCTGCTGGGACGCGTCGAGGTAGCAGTCGTACGAAGGGGCGTCGGCCTGGGCGGCCGGCGCGTTGAGGGCGAGCGCCCCCACGGCGAGGGTCGCCAAAGCAAGCTTCTTGAACAAGATTTTCCTCCGGAATCCCGCGCAGCGGCACCTCGGGTAGGGACGAGGTGGCAAACCGGGCGCGGTGACAGGGGGAACGTAACAATTCGCGTAGATCGAGTCGAGCGACTTCTGAAACTTTCTTCGCTTCTCGGCGCCAGGACATACAAGTGTGGCCGTGCGGGCACCTGTCCGGTGCGGACGCAGTCCCGGTGCCCGTAGCGGGCGGATCGGGTCGACCTCGATTCAACGACGACCGCGATCGGGGCGTCCGTTCGCGATGCGTCGAGGCCGCGCCGTCCACTGGGCTCTCGTATCACGAAGTCGTAAGGAACGCGGCCCGCCTGCGTGTAGGTCATGAGGGTCTCGGTGTCGTCCGGCCATCCCGGTGCGGAGCCCGAGCCCCGAACGGAGGAGACATGGCACGCGTTCCGTTCCTGAAGAGCCTCGTCGTCGGCTCGGTATCGGTGCTGGCGACGATCCTGCCCGCCCCGGCGGCGCACGCGGCGGGCGGCTGCGCCGTCGGCGCCGCGGTGAACGTCGGCGCGGGCGTCGGGTTCCCGCCGCCTGCCGCGTTCGTCAGCGTCACGGGCGCCTACTGCCAGTACCGCTCGGGCGGCGGTACCGTCGCGTACTCGTGCTCCGCCGTGAGCATCTGCACCGTCCGCGCGGGCGGCGTGACGTTCACCTGCGCGCTCACCTGCTCGGGCACGGTCCCGTCGGTGCCGGTCTGCGCGCTGGTGTCCGTGCAGATCACCGGCGTCGGCGGCCACGGCATCGTCGCCGACCTCAACGCGGGGGTCTGCCTGGGCAACGGCAGCTAGCACGCGCACACGCACCGGCCCCGGCGGAACGTTCCCGCCGGGGCCGGTGCGCTGTCCGGGTCAGCCGCGCGGGCCGCGCAACGTGACGAAGATGGCGCCGCCCACGCGCTGCCGGATCGTCGTGCACTTCGCGTCCGTCGCCACCGACGTGATCCGGTACTGCACGAACGAGGGGTCGCTGCTCAGGCCCAGGTCGCTCGCGGCCCTCTCGACCGCGGCCTTCGCCTCCGGCAGCGACTGGCACGTGGCCGCGACCTTGCGCAGCCGGCGGGCCAGGATCATGTCCACCGAGGACGGGTCCTGCACGCTCGCGGCGCCGATGACCAGCACCGTGCGGCTGCCTGGGTCGGGGGAGGCGCGGTCGAAGCAGGTCGCTCCGGGGTTGCGGCGCGTCGTCACGGTCCAGTCGTGCAGGCCGAGCTCGGCGAGCTTCGCCTTCGTCAACGACACCGCCGCCGGCTCGTCGAGGCAGCGCGAGTTGAGCCCGGCGACGTAGTCGTCCAGCGCCTCGCCGAGCTGGATCAGCGCGAGGTTCTGGGTCCCGGCGAACGGTGAGCTGCCGGGCGGCGCCGGCTCGGTCGCGGGCTGGACGAGCACGCCGCCGTGCCCGTTGTCGTACGCCACCAGCGCGGGCGGGGCCTCGCCGCGCTGCCGCTCCCACTCGGCGGCGCAGTCCGCGACGGGGTCGCCGGACACGGCGTCCACGATCGACGGCGAGTCCGGGATGGCGCACTGCAACGCGGTCGTGTCGCGCGGGTTGTTGACGGCGATGGCCCAGCCGATGGTGCCGGAGGCGGCCAGCGTGACGGCGATCCCGCCGCCGATGACGGAGGCGCGGCGGCGGCGCCGAGGCGCGGGCGTAGTGGTGGGGACGGGCATGCTGACGATCCCTTCGAGCAGGGCCTCGCGGCCCTCGGCTCCGGCGACCGTGGCCACCTGCTCGTCGTCGACGCGCGCCAGGCGGCGTACCGCGTCGTAGGCGCGTTCGCGGGTCACAGGGTCTCCTCGGTCGTCCCGGGACGGGCGATGACCCGTCGTGCCGTTGCATGTCCGGCCGCGGCGGAGCGTTGCAGGTCGTCCTGCCGCCGGGCCTCGGCGAATCGCCGGCGGGCGCGGTGCAGCCGCAGCCGGACGACCGGCCGGCTGACGCCGAGCGCGACCGCCAGCTCCTCGTGCGAGAGCCCCTCCCACGCCACCAGCGCGAGCAGCTCGCGGTCCGCGTCGCTCAACGCCGCGAACGCGCGCGCCACCGAGTCGTCCACATCGGGCGCGTGGACGGCCTCGCCGAGCACCGCGAGGTCGGCGGCGAGGCGTTCGGCGAGGGCGGTGCGGCGGCGTTCGCCGCGGCGGTGGTTGGCAAGCGTCCGGCGCGCGACGCCGTACACCCACGGTCGCAGCTCGTCACCGGGCGGCGCGTCCTCGAACCGCCGCCACAGCGTCAGGAACGTCTCCGCCACGACCTCCGCCGCGTCCTGCGGGTCGGGTACGCGGCGCGTGACGTAGCCGCAGACCGGTGCGTAGAGCGCGCGGTACGCCGCCTCGTAGCGGCCGCGCCGTTCGTCGTCGTCCACCCAGCCCCCACCTGCTCGCCGGACCTCGTCACCCGGTTGATGTCCGGTAGCGGGCGCAGCGTTTCACGTGAACGCGCCGCGGCCCGCGCCCCCGAGGGGAACGCGGGCCGCGGCCGGTGCGTCCGGCGACCTAGGGCGAGACCGGGTCGCAGATGGTGTAGCCGGAGAACGACGGGAAGCCGATGCTGCCGAGCACGTACGCGCGGTACTCGGCATGGCAGATCGACACCCTGACCACCTCGTCGCCGGTGGTCGGGTCCGGCTCGGTCGGCGACTCGTTGACCAGAACCTGCGCGCGCCGCTCGAACTTCAGGCCGGCCTCCTTGCACGGGCTGACCTCGGTGCCGTCGACCACGAGCGTGACGCAGGTGACCTCGAGCGCCCCGAACGGCGTCGGGATGCTGTGCACGTCGAGGTAGCCAGCGATCTGGTGCGGGTCGCCCGGCGGGGTGTCCTGCATCCGGACCGCCTTGCTCTGGTAGGTCCCGCCGGGCGTCACGCAGAACTCGACGCCCGGTACGGTCGCGCCGCACTCGGTGGCCTCGCTGGTGTCCTCGCCGGAACGGCAGCCCGGGTCGGTCGGGTGGTCGGTGCGGCCGTCGCCGTCGTTGTCCACGCCGTCGTCGCAGGCCGTGCCACGGCGCTCGTCGTTGTCGGTGCGGCCGGCGCAGCCCGGGTCGGTCGGGTAGTCGCGGAGCCCGTCGCCGTCGTTGTCGGCGCCGTCGTCGCAGACGTCGGACCCGCGCTCGTTGCTGTCGGTGGGGCCGGAGCACCCGCCGTCCGACGGGTAGTCGGACGCGCCGTCGCCGTCGTTGTCGACTCCGTCGTCGCAGGTGTGGGCACCCCGCTCGCTGGTGTCGTTCGAGCCGAAGCAGCCGGGGTCGTTCGGGTAGTCGGTCCGGCCGTCGAAGTCGTTGTCCCAGCCGTCGTCACAGGCGGCGCTGCCACGCTCGTCGGTGTCGGTCTCGCTGGAGCAGCCGGGGTCGGTCGGGTAGTCGCGGAGCCCGTCGCCGTCGTTGTCGACCCCGTCGTCGCAGGCGGTCCCGCGCCGCTCGTCGTTGTCGGTGCGGCTGGAACAGCCCGCGTCGGTCGGGTAGTCGGTGAACCCGTCGGAGTCGTCGTCGGCGCCGTTGTCGCACGCCGCCGCGCCCCGCTCGCTGGTGTCGGTCAGGTTCGCGCAGCCCGGGTCCGCCGGGTGGTCGCTGGCGCCGTCGCTGTCGTTGTCGACTCCGTCGTCGCACGCCGCCGAACCGCGCTCGCTGGTGTCCTCGGGGCCGGTGCAGCCCGGGTCGGCCGGGTGGTCGCTGGCGCCGTCGCCGTCGTCGTCGGCGCCGTTGTCGCACGCCGTCGAGCCGCGCTCGCTCGTGTCGAGGATGCTGGAGCAGCCCGGGTCCGCCGGGTAGTCCTTCTTGCCGTCGCCGTCGTTGTCGACGTTGTCGTCGCACGCGGTGTCGGTGCGCTCGCTGGCGTCGCCGGGACCGGTGCAGCCGGCGTCGGCCGGGTAGTCGGTGAGCCCGTCGCCGTCGTTGTCGGTCGTGTCGTCGCAGGCGAGCGAGCCACGCTCGCTCTGGTCGGTGCTGGACGAGCAGCCGGGGTCGTTCGGGTGGTCGATCTGGCCGTCGTTGTCGTTGTCGTACCCGTCACCGCACTGGTACGGATACGCAAACGTCCAGTTCACGCTCCCGGTGGCCTCCGGGCCGCCGACCCACCCGCAGCATCCCCATCTCATCCCGAGGTTCGCGGTGGCGGTGTTGGGGCCGCCGGCGGCCTGTGTCGTGACCGTCATCGACACCTGGCAGGTGTAGACGGAACACGCCCGGGAATCGCCGGGAGTCGCGACGCACGTCGCTTCGTGGGTGACGCCGTTGAGGTTGATCTGGCACTTGGTCACCCAGCCGATGTCGCACTCGTCCGCCGTGAATCCGGGGCCGTTACCGGTGAAGCTCGCGGTCAACGTCACCTTGCTGTCCGGGGTGGCCGTGACGGTCCCGGTCGGGGCGCCCGACCCGGGGGTGATGGTCCCCCAGCAGGCGCCGTGCCGCGCCTCGGCCGGCGGCGCGGGCAGCACCGCGACTCCGAGAGCGGCCAGCGCGAAGACGAGCAGGAACTGCAATTTTCTCACCATGAAAACCCCCACCGGTTCGAGTGATCTGGGACTCGCCGGGCGAGTTTCCCCGTCGGCCCAGGGGCCGAACAAGGAAGGTCGGGGGCTTTTTCCGATCCCTACAACGGCGCCGCCGTGCGTTACGAGCGGCTCAGGAGCTCCCACTCGCCGTCGGCCTCGCGGACGGCGACGACGATCCCGGCAACGAGCGCCGCGCCCGGGCCGCTGAACCAGCGCGCCTCGGTCGCGTCCCACCAGCGGTCGCCGACCTTCACGACCTCGTGGTGGACGACGTCCTCGCCGAGCCACGCGTCGCTGGCGTCGGCCTCGTTCCAGGTGGCGTTCCAGTGCGCGACAGACGTCCGCCCGGCCGCGATGGCCGCGCGGCCGCGCTTGTGCTCGATGCCGGCCGCCCACAGCAGCTCGGACGCGAGATTGGCGTGCACGCCGCAGTCCGCCACGAGCTCCTTGGGCTCGAGCAGGTCGCACCAGTACGCCGGCCAGCGCGTCGGGCCCCAGCGGAACGTCGCGGGGATCGCGGCGAGCTGCGACCCGACGTCCGGGTACTGCTGGAACTTCGCGACGATGAGCTGGCGGCTCTCGAGGCAGCAGGTCTGCCCCTCGTGGTACAGCAGCCAGGAGATGGGGATCTGGTCGATCCGGCTCCGGTCGGTCGTGTCCAGGCTCATCGCAGTCCCTCCGCCGCCCGGCCGCGGCCGAACGGGTACGCCATCGACAGGTCGTAGGCGCCGCACAGCCCGAACGCCAGGTGGTCGCCCTCGCCCACGTCGGTCAGGTCGACGTTGCCGACGAGCAGGTCGGTCTCCATGCACGAGCGGCCGAGGATGCGGTCGCGCCCCTCGCGCAACGCCGCCCACTCGGTCCCCGTCCAGCGGGCGACCGGGTGGCCGCGCCAGCGCGCCTCGGGCAGGTCGCCGAGCGCGGCGTCCACGACGACCTCGCAGCCCTTGTTGCGCTTGCTGCCGATCAGCACGCGGGTCACGATCGCCGCGGCCGGCTCGGTGATCAGCTTGCCGGGCTCGAGAACGAGAGTCGGCGAGCCCTCACGCAGGACGGCGGGGCCCCACTTGACGACGTGCGCGATCGACTCGCGGACGAGCGGCAGGTCGTCGACGTGCCAGCCGCCGCCGAAGTCCACGACCGCCGGCGGCTTGCCGATCCGCGCGGTGAGCGGGTCGGCGAGCGCGAGCGAGCCGGCCGCCTCGCGGCGCCACCGCTCCGGTCCGAGAACGCTCTCCGCGTGGTGGAAGTGGATGCCCCAGTCCGCGCCGAGCCGCTCGCACAGGTCGCGCACCAGCTCGGCGACGCGGGCGATCTCCTCGGGGCGTTCCATCGGGATGCCGAACCGGCTCACGACCGACCGCGGCGCGATCCGGATGCCGACCACCTCGGTGTGCAGCCGGAAGCCGTCGTCGAGCTTGCGCTGGAGCTGCTCCAGCTCCGCGACCGAGTCGGCGAAGAACGCCCAGCAGCGGACCTCGGGGCGTTCCGGCCACCACTTCGCGGGGCCGTTGAGGATCGACTTCTCCACGTCGAACCCGGCGTCGATGCCGGCGTCGAGCTCGTCGAGGGAGATGGCCTCCGCAACGAGCCCGAGCCGCGCCGCCACCGCGAGCAGGCCGGGGTGCGGGCAGGTCTTGATGCTGTGCGCGATGAGCACGTTCGGCAGGTCGGCGAGCTCGGCGCGCAGCGCGGCGACCTGCGCTTCGAGCCGGGCCGGGAAGATCTCGCGGCGCGGCGTCGCGGCACCGCCGTCGGGGGACGTGAGGTCCGCCTCGAACGCGTGCGACCTGGCGAGCACGCGGCGCGGGGACGTGACCTCGTCGTCGTGCGCGGTGACGTTCTCGGCACCGCCGGAGAACGACGACCGCACCGGCAGGTCACCGACGAGCAGGTGCCGCCGGCCGAGTGCGCGCATGCCCGACGGGTGCTTCGACGCGGGCGCCGTCATGTCGCTCGGACCCCAGGGGAACGCCGGCAGGCCGAGCTCGGGACGTACCGCGATCTCGTGCACGACGCGGGTGAAGCCGGGGCCGAGCGTGCGGGCGCCGCGGGTGGAGGGCTCGCCGATGATCGTGGCGGGCAGGTTGGCGCCGGCCAGCGTGGCGCCGTGGATCCACGCCGGGAAGCGCGGGTTGAGCTCCATGACGATGAGGCCGCCGGTCCAGGTGCGGATCAGCTCGACCTCGCCGCCGCCGTTCCAGCCGACGTCGGCGACGAAGTCGGAGAGCCGCCGCCACAGGTCGTCGGAGATCTCGGAGATGTCGCCGGACCAGGTCTTGCCCTCGGGGGTGACGAGCGCCTTGGTCGTGAAGATCGCGTCGAGCAGCACGCCGTCGCGCGCGGAGAACGCGAGCCCGCACTCCTGCCCGGGCAGGTGCTCCTCGAGGTGCCAGCTGCCGCCCCACGCCTCCTCGATGAACGCGCCCATCGCGAGCGCCTCCTCCGGGGAGTGCGCGCGGAACGCCTCGTAGTGCTCGCCCTTGACCCAGACGCCGTACGGCGCGTGCCTGGTGAAGCGTTCGACGGCGGCGCGCGTGGTGTCGCGTTCGAACCGCGCCGTGGTCATGCCGAGCGCGTCGGCGACGGCGGTCGCGGGCTTGCGGACGACGTCGAGCGCGCTCTTGGACGGCGCGAGGATCCGGTCGTGCTCGCCCAGGCCGACCGCGAGCAGCCGTACCTCGAGGTCCATCGTCGGCAGCAGCGCCGTCTCCTCGTCGGCGACGAGGTCGGCCATCTGGGTGAGCCAGGTGTCCTCGTGGATCTCGTCCCAGCCGGGGAACCGCAGCACGTCGTCGAGCACCTCGTCGTGCAGGCCCGAGCTGGCCGGCGAGTGGTCGGCGCCGACGATGCGCAGGTCCGGGCGGGCGGCACGCAGCGACCGCGCGAGCCCGACGCCGGGCGACGGGTTCGGGCCGCTGTGCATGCCACTGATGACGATGGTGCGGATCGGCATTCGGTATCCCTACGGGAACGAGTTCGGGCAGAGCAGTACTGGGTCCGCTCCGGGACGGGGCACCGAACGTCGCTGCGCCGGCCTGGGCGGATGGGCGATCACTACCCATCTCGCCATGGACCGGAACACGCGCCGATTCGGCGCAAAGACACCAAACCCGGAACGGGCACAACCCGCCTAGCGTACGCGGCGGCGGCCGGAGCGACCCCATGGGGCCGCGGCCGGCTGGTGCGCACGCGCGGGCACCGTTGAAAACCGGGCGAACGGGTCGATATCGTGCGCGCCAGCCCGGGACGACCGGGTGCCCAGAGACGCGGGACGTCGACACGGGGGAGCCTCGCCACGGCGCGGGCCCGCCCCTGTGCGCGGACCGCACGCCCGAGAGGAACTCCCTACATGAAGCGCACCCTCAAGCGCATCGCGGCGGTCGTGGTCGCCCTGCCTCTCGCCGTCGGCGTCGCAGGCGGCACCGCGAACGCCTCCCACAGCGTGACCGTGCCCGGCTGTTTCGGCGGCGGGACGAGCAACACGGTGATCTGCAACCTCACCGTCACGATCGGCGTACCGCTCGGCGCCGAGACGTACCAGACGACGGTGCCGGTCTGCGCCGGCACCTGCCAGAACGTCCCCGTCACCCTCGTCCGCACGAAGCCCGGCGAGCCGGCGGTCGTCTGCTACAAGTACACCCGGCTGAACGGCACGACCGTGTCCGCCTGCTACGACGTGGACACGACGGACCCGTGGGTCGAGCTCCTCGGCGACCTCGTGCAGGACCTGCTCGCGTTGGCCGGGGACGCGGTCGACACGTACTGGCCGCCCGTCTGCCGGGTCGTCGCGAACGCCGCGGACGACCGCGACATCTACATCAACTGCCCGGACTGACCCCGCACGGACGCGGCCGCCGTACCCCACCGGTACGGCGGCCGCGCCGTTCCTGGGGCAAGCCGCCCGGCCAACGCGGGCAGGCAGGGGTGTCGCCTGGTCGGATATCGTTCGGTCGCGCCCGGGACCCCTGCCGGGCGGACACCCCTGCCCGGCCCGCGCCACCCCTACGCGGAGCCACCCCCCGAGAGGAACCCCTACATGAAGCGCGCTCTCGCACGTCTCGCCACGGTCGCGGCGACCATCCCGCTGCTCGTCGGTGCCGCCGCCGGTGCCTCGCACGCAGGCGACACGACGGTCCCCGGCTGTTACGGCGCCGGCTTCGTCGTCTGCGACCTCACGATCACCATCGGCGCGCCGATCGGCGTCGAGACGTACAACACGACCTTCCCGATCTGCGCGGGCACCTGCGTGGACGTCCCGCTCACGATGGTCGGGACGACCAGCGGCGAGCCGACCGAGGCCTGCTACCAGTACAGCGACCGCAACGGCAACGTCGTCGCCCGCGAGTGCTTCGCCGGTGGCGGCGGTGGCGGCGGGCTCGTGGACACCGTGCGCGAGATCGTCGAAGGTATCGACCTCGGTCCCGTGCTGGAAGACGTCGAGGTCGCGGTGAACAAGGTCATCTACCGGATCCAGGAGCTCATCGGCGACGCGGACGTCTGCGCGGCCATCTACCGCACGTTCGACCAGCTCGGCTACGACGTCCAGTGCGCCTAGCCGGCCGCCTAGCCTGACGCCGACGCGGCCGCCGTACCCCACCGGGTACGGCGGCCGTTTCGTTCCTGACGACCTCCGACCACCGTTGTCGGTGCCGTGCGGCCGGACTAGCGTCTCCCGCACCCGGAGAACCGGGCGCCCAGCTTGCGGGGGAGTCGGCGCACGCGTGCGGGTCCTCCGCGTACCCAGGAGGGACACCCCTACATGACCAGGTCCATCCGCCGCCTGGCTCTCGCCGCGGCCGCCCTGCCGGTCGCGCTGGCCGACGCGTCCGGCCCGGCGCACGCCGCGGACCCGATGTGCTTCGGCACATCGAGCGTGACGATCATCTGCGACCCCACGGTCACGCCGACGTCGCCGGTCGGGGTCGAGACGTACACCCACACGGAGGTCGTCTGCCTGGATACCTGCCGCGAGGTCGAGGTCACGCTCGTCCGGTTCGCCGAAGGCGGCCCGCTCGAGGTCTGCGTGCGCTGGGACGACCCCGGCGGCAACCCGCAGCCGCCCGTGTGCGTCTTCCGCCAGTACGTACGGCCGACTGTCGACCCGGTCGCGTGTTCCCTCCTCTGGCCGCTGACAGGCCATTACGGTCCGATCTTCATCGACGTCGAGGGCGACGTGTACGTGGACGGCAGGCCCTTCCACGACTGCCCGCCGTACGACATCTGGGGCTGACCCCGCGCGGCCGCCGTATCTCACCGGGTACGGCGGCCGTCTCGCGTCGCGCGGCGGCACCGGGCCCGCGTACGCGACAATGACGTGTGCGCGACGTCGTCCTCCTCGGCTCAACGGGGTCCATCGGTACCCAGGCCGTCGATGTCGTACGCCGCAACCCGGACCGCTTCCGCGTCGTCGGCCTGGCGGCCGGTGGTGCCAACCCGGCGCTGCTCGCCGAGCAGGCGCTCGACCTCGGCGTCGAGGTCGTCGCGGTCGCGCGGGCCACGGCCGCGCAGGACCTGCAGCTCGCGTTCTACGCCGCCGCGCAGCGCCGCGGCTACGCCTCAGGCGCGTACCAGCTGCCGAAGATCCTCGCCGGGCCGGACGCGGCCGCCGAGGTGGCGGCGCACCCGTGCGACATCGTCCTCAACGGCATGACCGGCTCGATCGGCCTGGCGCCGACGCTGGCGGCGCTCGACGCCGGGCGCATCCTCGCGCTCGCCAACAAGGAGTCGCTGATCGTCGGCGGCCCGCTGGTGAAAGCGCGGGCGAAGCCAGGCCAGATCGTGCCGGTGGACTCCGAGCACTCGGCGCTCGCGCAGTGCCTGCGCGGCGGCCGCCGCGACGAGGTACGCCGCCTGGTGCTGACTGCGAGCGGCGGGCCGTTCCGCGGCCGGGCGAGGTCGGACCTCGCGGACGTGACGGTGGACGACGCGCTCGCGCACCCGACGTGGGACATGGGGCCGGTCGTCACGATCAACAGCGCCACCCTGGTCAACAAGGGGCTCGAGGTCATCGAGGCGCACCTGCTGTTCGACGTGCCGTACGACGCCATCGACGTGGTCGTGCACCCGCAGTCGCTGGTGCACTCGATGGTGGAGTTCGCGGACGGCTCGACACTGGCGCAGGTGAGCCCGCCGGACATGCGGCTGCCGATCGCGCTGGCGCTCGGCTGGCCGGACCGGGTGCCGGACGCGCAGCCGCCGATGGACTGGACGGCGGCGCACACGCTGACGTTCGAGCCGCTGGACGCCGCGGCGTTCCCCGCGGTCGGGCTGGCCCGGCGCGCCGGCGAGGCGGGCGGCACCGCCCCCGGCGTCTTCAACGCCGCCAACGAGGAGGCGGTCGCGGCGTTCCTCGCGGGGCGGCTGCCGTTCCCCGCGATCGTGGACACGGTGGCGCGAGCGCTCGGCGAGCACGAGGTCGGGAACTGCGCGACGCTTGCCGATGTTCTGGAAGCTGAGACCTGGGCGCGACGGCGTGCCCGGGAGCTGGCGGGGACGTCTCCCGCCGGCGTCGTAGGAGCGTCGTAGTGGCCCTGCTCGGAGTCCTGGTCTTCGTCTTCGCGCTGCTCGCGAGCATCGCGCTGCACGAGATAGGCCACCTGGTGACCGCCAAGAAGTTCGGCATGAAGGCGAGCCGCTACTTCATCGGCATGGGGCCTACGGTCTGGTCGACGTGGCGCGGCGAGACCGAGTACGGCGTCAAGGCGCTGCCCATCGGCGGCTTCGTCAAGATCGTCGGGATGACCCAGCTCGAGGACCTCGACGACCCGCGGGACGAGCCGCGCGCGTTCTGGCGCCAGCCGGCCGGGCAGCGCGCGATCGTGCTCTCGGCGGGGTCGGCGATGCACTTCGTGATCGCGTTCGTCGTGATGTACGCCGCCCTGGTCGGCTTCGGCGAGCCGACGCGCGACACGATGCGGGTCGCGAGCGTGTCCCAGTGCCTGCAGCCGGACCGCGCGACCGGGTCGTGCGAGGGGCAGCCGCAGGCGCCCGCGCGCGCGGCGGGGCTCCATGAGGGCGACCGCATCGTGGCGTTCGACGGGCAGCCGGTGGACGACTGGGAGAAGGAGTTCACCGAGCGGGTCCGCGCGCACCCCGGCGGCCCGGCGGAGGTCGTCGTGGACCGCGACGGCGAGCCGGTGGTGCTCCGGGTGAACGTCGCTCTCGTGCCGGACGTCGACGAGCAGGGCAACCCGAAGCCGGACAAGCTGGTCGGCCGGGTCGGCCTGCTGCCCGGCGAGACGAAGCGGTACAACGCCGCCAGCGCGATCGGCCGTACCGGCTCGCTCACCTGGGAGCTGACGACCGGCTCGCTCGGCGCGCTGGCCAAGCTGCCCGGCGAGATCCCCAAGCTGTTCACCGAGACCGTGGTCAAGGACGAGGAGCGCGGCATCTCCGACGGCGGTGCGGTCGGCATCGTCGACCTCGGCCGGTTCAGCGCGCAGGCGTTCACGGCCGGCGACTTCCTGTCGGTGCTGTCGATGATCGCCGCGCTGAACGTGTTCGTCGGCATCTTCAACCTGCTGCCGTTGCTGCCGCTGGACGGCGGCCACCTGGCGGTCCTCGGCTTCGAGGAGGCGCGTACCCGCGTCTACCGCGTGATCGGGCGGCGCGACCCTGGTCGGGTGGACCTGCGCAAGCTGATGCCGGCCATGGTGGCGTTCATCGTCGTGATGGGGTCGGTGGCGATCATGCTCGTCTACGCCGGCATCGCGAACCCGATCGCGAACCCGTTCCAGTGACGGCCGTCTCGCTCGGGATGCCGGCGCCGCCCGCGCCGGTGGTCGCGCCGCGCCGGACGACCCGGCAGATCGACGTCGGCGGCGTCCTCGTCGGCGGGGGCGCGCCCGTGTCGGTGCAGTCGATGACGACGACGAAGACGGCCGACGTCAACGCCACCCTCCAGCAGATCGCCGAGCTGACCGCGTCCGGGTGCCAGATAGTGCGGGTCGCCGTTCCGGACACCGACGACGCGGCGGCGCTGCCCGACATCGCGCGGCAGTCCCAGATCCCGGTCATCGCGGACATCCACTTCCAGCCGAAGTACGTGTTCGCGGCGATCGACGCCGGGTGCGCGGCGGTCCGGGTGAACCCCGGCAACATCAAGAAGTTCGACGACAAGGTCGGCGAGATCGCCAAGGCCGCCGCCGAGGCCGGGATCCCGATCCGCATCGGGGTCAACGCCGGGTCGCTGGAGCCGTCGTTGCTGCGCAAGTACGGCCGCCCGACCGCGGAGGCGCTGGTCGAGAGCGCGTTGTGGGAGTGCTCGCTGTTCGAGGAGCACGGCTTCCGCGACATCAAGATCTCGGTCAAGCACAACGACCCCGTCGTGATGATCAACGCCTATCGCCAGCTGGCCGCGCAGTGCGACTACCCCCTGCACCTCGGGGTGACCGAGGCGGGCCCCGCGTTCCAGGGGACCATCAAGAGCTGCGTCGGGATCGGCACCCTGCTCGCCGAGGGCATCGGCGACACGATCCGCGTGTCGCTGTCGGTCCCGCCGGTGGAGGAGATCAAAGTCGGCTTGGCGATCCTGGAGAGCCTCAACCTGCGGCAGCGCCGGCTCGAGATCGTCTCGTGCCCGTCGTGCGGTCGCGCCGAGGTCGACGTCTACACCCTGGCCGCGCAGGTCGAGGCGGCGCTCGAGGGCATGACGGTCCCGATCCGCGTCGCCGTCATGGGGTGTGTCGTCAACGGGCCCGGCGAGGCCCGCGAGGCTGACCTCGGGGTTGCGTCGGGCAAGGGCAAGGGCCAGATCTTCGTCCGCGGTGAGGTCGTGAAGACCGTGCCCGAGTCGCAGATCGTCGAGACGCTCGTCCACGAGGCGCTGCGTATCGCCGAGCAGATGGAAGCCGCGGGCGGCGCCAGCGGGACCCCCACCGT
>DATLNJ010000037.1:0-17419 GCA_035536815.1 Frankiaceae bacterium | reverse complement strand
CCAAGGCTGTCAGAGGCACGAAGCGCGCGGCCACCGGTCGCGCTGCCGCCCCGGCTGAGGCGGCCCCGCCGCCGGATGGACCGGCCAAGCGGACCAGGAAGGCCTCGTCATGACTGCCGTCGACCACGCCGGCCGGGACGTCAACACGCAGTCCGGCGACGTGCTGCTCAAGGTCGAGGGTGCCGTCAAGTACTTCCCGATCAAGCAGGGCATCGTCTTCCAGAAGGAGGTCGCGCGGGTCCACGCGGTCGACGGAGTCGACCTGGAGGTGAGGTCGGGCGAGACCCTCGGCCTGGTCGGCGAGACCGGCTGCGGCAAGTCGACGCTGGCCCGCGTGATCATGGGTCTCTACCCGGTGACCGAGGGCCGGGTGGAGTTCGAGGGCCAGAACATCACCAACCTGCCGCGGGCGGAGATGCGCCGCTACCGCCGCGAGATGCAGATGGTGTTCCAGGACCCGTACGGCTCGCTCAACCCGAAGCGCCGCGTCGGCTCGATCATCGGTGACCCGTTCGCCATCCACGGCATCGCCGAGGGCCCCGACCGCAAGCGCCGGGTGCAGGAGCTGATGGAGGTCGTCGGCCTCAACCCGGAGCACTTCAACCGGTTCCCGTCGGAGTTCTCCGGCGGCCAGCGCCAGCGCATCGGCGTGGCCCGCGCGCTCGCGCTGCGGCCCAAGCTGATCGTGTGCGACGAGCCGGTGTCCGCGCTCGACGTGTCGATCCAGGCGCAGATCATCAACCTGCTCGACGACCTGCAGCGCGAGTTCAACCTCACCTACATCTTCATCGCGCACGACCTGTCGGTCGTCCGCCACGTGTCCGACCGCGTCGCGGTCATGTACCTCGGCAAGGTCGCCGAGCTCGGCGAGAAGACCCGCCTGTACGAGCGCCCGCGCCACCCGTACACGAACGCTCTGCTCTCCGCGGTGCCGGTGGCCGACCCCGACCTCGCCGACCAGCGCGAGCGGATCGTGCTCTCCGGGGACGTGCCGTCGCCGATCAACCCGCCGTCCGGCTGCCCGTTCCACCCGCGCTGCCCCAAGGCGCAGCCGAACTGCGTCACCGACGTCCCCGCGCTGATCCCGCGCCTGGGGGACCCGCCGGCTGAGCTGGCCGCGTGCCACTACCCGGTCAGCGAGGGCGAGAGCCTCGCCCACGCGCACGCCGCCATCGCGCAGGAAGACACCACGCCCGAGCTGGGGAGCGCCTCGTGAGCACGCCAGTCACCGACAACGCCAACCCCGCCGATGCGACCGGAGTCCCCAGCGGCGGCGGCGCCACCGGCAAGATCGAGGGTCGTACGCCACTGCAGCTCGCCTGGATCAGACTCAAGCGCGACCGGGTCGCGATGGCCGCGGCGATCACGATCCTCATCCTCGTGCTCGTCGCGATCTTCGCGCCGGTGTTCGAGAAGCTGATCGGCCACGGTCCGTACTTCCAGGACCGGACCAACGGCCTGTCGGCCGGCGGCATCCCGCAGGGCCCGTCGAAGGACGCGCTGCTCGGCTACGACGCCATCGGCCGCGACGTGCTGATCCGCATCATCTTCGGCGCCCGCATCTCGCTGTTCATCGGCATCGTGTCGACGTCGATCGCGCTGCTCATCGGCGTCACGATCGGCATGTTCGCCGGCTACTTCGGCGGCAAGGTCGACACGGTCCTGTCCGGCGTGATGGACGTCGTCCTGTCGTTCCCGTTCCTGCTGACCGCGCTGGTGCTGGTCGCGCTGTTCGAGCCGAGCGCGTACATCAGCATCATCATCATCGCGATCTTCGGGTGGACCTACATCGCCCGGATCGTCAGGGGGCAGGTGCTGTCGCTACGCGAGAAGGAGTTCGTCGAAGCGGCGAGATCCCTGGGCGCGAGCGACCTGCGGATCATGTTCTCGGACATCCTGCCGAACCTCGTCGCGCCGATCATCGTCTACGCGACCCTGCTGATCCCGAGCAACATCCTCGCCGAGGCGAGCCTGTCGTTCCTCGGCCTCGGCGTGAAGCCGCCGACGCCGTCCTGGGGCGGCATGCTGCAGGAGTCGTTCGAGCTCTACACCGTGGCGTGGTGGTTCTTCATCTTCCCCGGCCTGGCCCTGCTGACGACGGTGCTGGCGTTCAACCTGCTCGGTGACGGACTGCGGGACGCACTCGACCCGCGCGCCAACCAGACGCTCTCGAAGTAGCGGAGGCTTGTGATGGGTGCGTACATCATCCGGCGCCTGCTGAAGATGGTGCTGGTCCTGTGGCTGATCAGCATCGTGGTGTTCCTGCTGTTCTACGCGCTGCCGAACGACCCGGTGCGCGGCATCGTCGAGCGTGGCTGCGACCCGGCCTGCCGCGAGTCGGTCATCGCGAAGTACCACTTCGACGACCCGATGTGGGTGCGGTACTGGCACTTCATCTACCGCGGTCCGAGCATCGACGGCGTCGAGAGCGGCCTGTTCCACTGGCCGCCGTCGTTCGGCGCGTCGTACCAGACGAAGCAGCCGGTCATGGAGGACCTGCTGACCCGCATCCCGGTGACGTTCTCGCTCGCCGCGGGCGCGGCCGTGATCTGGCTGCTCATGGGCGTCCCGATCGGCATGAACGCCGCCACCCACCCGCGGTCGATCCGCGACCGGGTGTTCACCGGCATGGCGCTGGTCGGCCTGTCGATGCCGACGTTCTTCCTCGGCCTGCTGCTGCTGTACTTCCTCTACTACCACGTGACCGTGACGCTGGGACTCCACTTCGGCGGTCCACAGAACCCGATCTTCAAACCCTTCGGCTACGTGCCGTTCAAGGACAACCCACTCCAGTGGGCGCACCACATGATCCTGCCGTGGTTCACCCTGGCGATCGTCCACGCGGCCGTGTACTCGCGGATGACCCGCGGGTCGATGCTCGAGGTGCTCGGTGAGGACTACATCCGCACCGCGCGCGCGAAGGGCCTGTCCGAGCGGCGCGTCGTCTACCGGCACGGGCTGCGTTCCGCGCTCACCCCAGTCGTCACGCTGCTCGGCCTCGACCTCGGCACGCTGCTCGGCGGCGCCATCATCACCGAACGATTGTTCGGCCTGCCGGGCATCGGGGCGTTCGCGGTGGAGGCGGTGCGCGACAGGGACCTACCTGTCCTGCTTGGTACCGTGGTGACGGCGTCGTTCTTCATCGTCTTCGCCAACCTCTTGATCGACATCCTGTACGGCGTGCTCGACACACGCGTACGGCTGACCTAAGGCCGGCTCCCGTGATCAACGCCCTGACCATCCTGCTCCTGCTGACGAGCGTCGTCCTGATCACGCTCATCCTGCTGCACCGCGGGAAGGGCGGCGGTCTGTCGAACATGTTCGGCGGCGGCGTCTCGTCGTCGCTCGGCGGTTCGACGGTCGTCGAGAAGAACCTGGACCGGCTGACCATCGCCGCGGCGATCCTCTGGCTCGCCTCGGTCATCGGCCTGGGCCTGCTGCTCAAGATCTGACCTGCCCTTCCGCTCTCGTCGGGCGCCGCTCCTTTCGGCCGGCGCCCGACGAAGTTCGCGGAGGTGGTCGCGGCGCCACCCGGCGCGTGCGTACACTTCGACCAGTCCCCGCGACTCGCGCGCCGCTCTAGGTGGCGCCTTCTGACGCGTGGGCGGCCTTCTGAGCAGCGAGGAGTCGGGCACGTGGCAGGTGGCAACGCGATCCGCGGCAGCCGGGTCGGCGCCGGGCCCATGGGCGAGGCGGAGCGCGGCGAGGCCGCACCCCGCAAGCGGGTGTCCTTCTGGTGCGCCAACGAGCACGAGACGCGGCCGTCGTTCGCCGACGACGCGCCCATCCCCGACCTCTGGGACTGCCCGCGCTGCGGCTACCCGGCCGGCCGGGACCGGCAGAACACGCCGGCCCCGCCGAAGACCGAGCCGTACAAGACGCACCTCGCATACGTCCGCGAGCGGCGTAACGAGGAGGACGGCGAGGCCATCCTGCAGGAGGCGCTCGCCAAGCTGCGCGGCAAGCCGTAGCGGAACCCCGCCACTCCCGCGGGCGTCGTACCGGAGTGGCCGGCACCCGGCGTTCCCTGCGTTCCCGCACCGCCCTCGCGGTGGCCGCCCTGCTCGCCCTGCCCGCGTGCGACGCGCCGTCCGGGCTGCGTACCGAGGGCGCGCGCTCGACCGTTCCCTCCACGCTGCCCGTCCCGCTGACGACCGCGCCCGCGCCGCCGCCGGACGCCCCGGCCGCCGCCACGCCGTCCGCGACCCCGTCGCGGGCCGTCGCCACGGCCACGGCACCGCTCCCGCCGCCGGCTCGCCCGGCCGGTCGCGACCCGCACCAGCGGTACCGGGTGACGGTCGACGTCCTGGAGAGCCCCGAGCACGGGCCCGAGCTGTGCGTCGGCGGTGTCCAGACCTCCCTGCCGCCGCAGTGCGGCGGGATCCCGGTGACGCCGTTCTCGTGGCGGGACGTCCCCGGGCGCGAGTCGCGCAACGGCACGACGTGGGGGACTGCGACGTTCGTGGGGACGTTCGACGGGCGGACGTTCCGCCTGACCGAGAAGCCCCGGCCGCCGCGGCGGCCCGGACCGGTGGAGGACGCGTTCGAGACGCCGTGCAAGGCGCCCGCAGGCGGCTGGCGCACCACCGACGAGCGCAGGGTCTCCGACGACGACTTCGAGGCGGTCGTCGGGTACGCGAACGGCGAGCCGGACGTGGCCGGCGTGTGGCTCTCCTGGCTGCGCCCGCCGCCGGGCGAGGGGACGGCCTACACCGAGGCCGTGCTGAACCTCGCGTTCACCGGAGACCTCGAACGGCACCGCCGCGCGGCAAGCGCGCTGTGGGGCGGGCCGTTGTGCGTGACCGGGCTGCCGCGCGCGCGGGCGGAGCTGGCGCGGGCGCAGGACCGGCTCCAGGCGATGCGCGACGAGGCGGCCCGGGCGGGCGTGCACGTGTGGGGTTCGAGCGTCGACGAGATCGGCAACCGCGTCGTCGCCCGCGTGCTCGTCGCCGACGGCGTGACGCGGCGCTGGCTGGACGCGGAGTTCGGCCCGGGCGTGGTGGTCGGCGAAGGGATCTTCGAGCCGGTCGGCTGACGCTACGCCCCGCCGAGCGCGAACACGAGGGTCTCTCCGGACACCGGGCACGGCCCCGAGAACGTGCCGAACGCGACGCCGTTGACGTCGCCGGTCGTCGTGATCACGACGCTCGCACCGGTCCGGGACCAGTTGAAGTTGACGTCCAGCGCCCCGCTGATCGTGCCGGTTGCGGTCTGCTGCGGGCAGGCGTTCTGCACGGCGAACGACATCGACGCCGCGCCTGCGGAGTAGAGCGTGCCGTTGACGACGCCGGTCACGCTGCAGCTGCCGGTACCGGACGTGTAGCCGGTCGGGTAGCGGTAACGCACGGTGCAGGTGACGACGACCTCGCCGGCGGCCGTGGCCGGGCCGGCGAGCGGGACGGAGAGCAGGGCGGCGGTGACGGCCGCGAGGACGGTGCGCACGAAGAGCCCCCTTCGGCGGCCGTAGGGGTGGCCGCGAGGGGGCTCATCATGCCGGAGGCGGATGGGTGCGGCTAGCGCACCGTGAGGTCGTACTCGTCGCTCCAGGTGTTCATCGTGATGCTGCCGTTGGTGACGCCGCCGTTCTCGATCTCGGCGGGCGCGGCCTGGCCGGGGTCGTGGTCGCCGGCCAGCCACCAGTTGACGCGGTACGCGCCGGGGGTGAGCGCGCGGCCGTCGTCGTCGGTCGCGGCCCACGGCGCGGCCCACCGCGCGCACTCCCGACCGGGGATCGCCACGTCGTGGGCGGCGTCCGCGTCCGCGGCCGTGAAGTCGTGCACCCACACGGTGTCGTCGCCGCGGAACAGCTGCACCCTGACCTCGCGGCCCTCGGCGAACCGCACCGAGCCGCCGCGGTCGCCGGTCCGGCAGACCTCGAGCACGAACACCGACTGGTCGCCCGACCCGACGGCGCGGACGCCGCGCGACCGGTAGCACCACTCGTCGCGGCTGTCCCTGGTGACGCGGTGACAGCCGGGGGCGCCGTCGTCGGGGGTGATCGCGAGCGTCGTCTCGTCCGGGACACGGTCGCCGGCCGGCCGCGACGGCTCCGGCCGCGGCTCCCGGGACCGGTCCGGCTGCGGTGCCGCGGTGGAGCCCGGCGTCGGCTCGGCGGACCCGCCGGCCTCGACGCGACCGCCGCCGGGGGAGGCGCCGACCCGGGCCGGGCCGACCGTCGTGTGCGCCTCGGTCGGGAAGACCGTTGGCGGCGTGGTCGGGAGTCCGGTCGTCGTCGGGGCGATGCCGACCGCGGGCGCCGAGCCGTTGGGCAGCGCGGCGGCGCCGGCGAAGACCGCGACGCCGGCGGCGACGGCGGCGCACGACGTACGGACCCGGCGGCGCGCGGTGCGGGCGGCGGCGTCGAACACCTCGCGGCGGGCCGCGAAGTCCGGCGGCTCGGGCAGCGGGGGCAGCGGCGTGAGGTCAGGCATCGGGTCCTCCAAGGTGGCCGGCGAGGCGGGTGCGGGCGGACGACAGAAGCCACATGACCGTTCCTGGTGGCGTGTCCATCAGCGCCGCGACCTCCGCGACGGGCAGGTCGGCGAAGTAGTAGAGGGTGACCGCGGTGCGTTCGCGGTCGGGGAGGCGGCGTACGGCGTCGCGGACGCTCGCGTCGGCGGCGGGCATCTCGGCGGGCGCGCCGAGCGCGTCGCGCAGGCGTTCGTCCCGCTGCCGCTGCCGCCACGCGTCGTTGGCCAGGTTGGTGACCGTCCGGTAGAGGAACGGCACCGGCTTGCGGACGAGCAGCCGGCGCGCCAGCAGCCGCGCGAACGCCTCCTGCACGACGTCCTCGGCCGCGGCCGTGCTGCCGGTGAGGCGCCAGGCGAACCGCGCGAGCGCGGTGTAGTTGTCGGCGTAGACGAGCCGGAGCGACTCCACGTCGCGTGCCACCGGCTCGCGCGCCGCGCCGGGTACGGCGGCCTCGCTAGTCGTCATGCCTGTACGACGCGCGGCACCGCCCCTCCATTGGCCGACTCTCGCAGTTCTCGCCGATGGTGTCCCGGGAACGGTGGGGCGGCGCCGTTCTTCACCGGGCCCGGCGCCGAACTGACAGTGCAGCCGAGCACGAGTAGGGGTCCCCCGGCACTGTCAGTTGGCAGGGTGCCTTGGCCGGGCGAGCCGCGGCGACCCGCTAGGGCGAGGCGAGGCGGGTGAGGCCGCTGGGGATGCGGGACGCCGCGGCCGCGTCGAGCAGCCATAACGTGCGCTGCCGCCCGGCCACGCCGGCCGCCGGGACCTGCACCCGGCCGCCGCCGCCGAGCGCCATGGCGACCGCGCTCGCCTTCTCGGCGCCCGCCACGACGATCCACGTCTCGCGGGCGGCGTTGAGCGCGTCGAACGTCAGGGTCAGCCGGGTCGGCGGCGGCTTCGGCGAGCCGTGCACGGCGACCACCGGACGGTCGTCGTAGACCGCCGGCTGTCCGGGGAACAGCGACGCGGTGTGGCCGTCCGGGCCGACGCCGAGCAGCAGCACGTCGAACGCCGGCACCGGGCCGTGGTCCTCGGGCGTCGTCGCGGCGGCCAGCCAGCCGGCGTACCGGTCCGCGGCCGCCTCGGGGTCGGGGCCGTCCGGGCCGTCCGGGCCCGGCATCGAGCGGACCCGCGCGGGGTCCGCCGGTACGTGGTCGAGCAGCGCCGCGCGCGCCTGAATGTCGTTGCGCTCCGGGTCGCCGTCCGGCAGGAACCGCTCGTCGCCCCACCACACGTCGACGTTCGGCCAGTCGACCGCGTCGCGGGCGGGGGTGTCGTTGACGGCGCGCAGGACGTCGATGCCGATGCCGCCGCCGGTCAGCACCACGCTCGCCACCCGGCGGCCGGACTGGACGTCGACGAGCTTGGTGACGAGGCGGGCCGCGACGGCGCGGGCGAGGATCGCCGCGTCGCGGTGGACGAGAACGGTAGGGGCGCTCACGGGTCCATCTTGCCCTCGAACGCCGCCGCGAGCGCCTCCGCGTACACCTCGTCGTGGTCGAGCCGGCGCAGCTCCTCGGCCAGCAGGTCCGCCGTCGTACGCCGCTTCAGCGCGACGCGCCGCTCGGTGCCGTCCGGCCGGCTGAGCGTGGCGCGCTCGCCGTCCGGCCGCGACACCGCCAGCTCGCCGCGCTTGGACCGCAGCCGCACGTCGGTGATGCCGGGGCCGCGCGAGGTCCGTACGGCCACGTCCACGCGCAGGCAGTGCCGCAGCCACCCGGCCAGCAGGACCGCGCTGGGGTTGTCGCGCGCGGCGGTCACCGTGGCCGAGACGACGGTGTCGAACGGCTCGTCCAGCGCCGCCGCGAGCAACGCCCGCCACGGCGTCAGCCGGGTCCACGCCAGGTCGGTGTCGCCGGCGGACAGGCAGGCGAGCCGCTGCCGCAGCGCCGCGACCGGGCGGGCGCAGGCCGCGGCGTCGGTCACCCGCCGGTGCGCCAGCACCCCGACCGGCTCCTCGCCGGGCACGGCCGGCGCGTCGCCGGCCCACCACACGACGACCGGCGCGTCCGGCAGCAGCAGCGGCAGCACGACGGAGTCGGCGTGCGCGCCGAGCGGGCCGTAGAGGCGCAGGACGACGTTCTCGCCCGGGTTGCCGCGGGTCGCGACGGAGACCTCGGCGTCGAGGCGGGGCTTCGCCTTCGGCGCGCGCGGGATCAGCGCGAGCACCCGGCACGGGTGCTCCTGCGCGGCATCGTTGGCGGCGCGGACGGCGGCCTCGTGGCCGCGCTCGTCGGTGAGGACGACGAGCGTCAGCACCATGCCGAGCAGGCCGGTGCCCGAGCGCTGGCGCTCGCGCGCGATGACGGCGGCGACGTCGTTGGCGTTGGTCGCGGTGAGCCCCGTCACGGCCGCCGCCAGGCGCGGCCGTCGCGGGCCAGCAGCTCGTCGGCGCCCGCCGGTCCCCAGGTCCCCGCGGCGTAGGCCTCAGGGCGTCCCCTGGCCGCCCACGCCTCCTCGATCGGGTCGACGACCTGCCAGGACAGCTCGACCTCCTCGTGCCGCGGGAACAGCGGCGGATCGCCGAGCAGCACGTCGAGGATCAGCCGCTCGTACGCCTCCGGGCTGTTCTCGGTGAACGCCTCGCCGTACGCGAAGTCCATGGTGACGTCGCGCACCTCCATCGAGGTCCCCGGCACCTTCGACCCGAAGCGCACGGTCACGCCCTCGTCCGGCTGCACGCGGATGACGAGCGCGTTCTGCCCGAGCTCCTCGGTCGCCGTCGTCGTGAACGGCAGGTGCGGCGCCCGCTGGAACACCACAGCGATCTCGGTGACCCGCCGGGCGAGCCGCTTGCCGGTCCGCAGGTAGAACGGCACTCCGGCCCAGCGCCGGGTGTCGACCTCGAGCCGGACGGCGGCGTACGTCTCGGTCTTCGACGTGTTCCTGATGCCGGGCTCGTCGTGGTAGCCGGGCACCTCGACACCGCCCTGCCAGCCGCGGTCGTAGACGCCGCGCGCGGTGCCCGCGCGCAGGTCCTTCGGCAGGCAGATCGCGGACAGCACCTTGAGCTTCTCGGTCCGCAACGACTCGGCGTCGAACGAGGCCGGCTCCTCCATCGCGGTCAGCGCGAGGAGCTGGAGCAGGTGGTTCTGCAGGACGTCGCGCGCGGCGCCGATGCCGTCGTAGTAGCCGGCCCGGCCGCCGATGCCGATGTCCTCGGCCATCGTGATCTGCACGTGGTCGACGTACGAGCGGTTCCAGACCGGCTCGAACAGCGTGTTGGCGAACCGCAGCGCCAGCAGGTTCTGGACGGTCTCCTTGCCGAGGTAGTGGTCGATGCGGAACACCGACCCGGAAGGGAACACGTCGTCGATGACGTCCTGCAGCTCGCGCGCCGACGCGAGGTCGTGCCCGAACGGCTTCTCCACGACGATCCGCCGCCACTGGTCGCCGTTGGCCGCCGAGAGCCCTGAGCGCTTGAGCTGCTGGACGACCAGCGGGAACGCCGAGGGCGGCACCGACAGGTAGAACGCGTGGTTGCCGTTGGTGCCGCGGACCCGGTCGAGGTCGGCGATGGTGCGGGCGAGGGTGTCGAACGCCTCGTCGTCGCCGAACTCGCCAGGCACGAACCGGCACCCGTCGGCGAGTTGCTGCCAGACATCCTCGCGGTACGGCGTGCGGGCGTGTTGCTTGACGGCGTCGTGGACGATGTCGAGGAAGTCCTGGTCGGCCCAGTCGCGGCGGGCGAAGCCGGTGAGCGCGAAGCCGGGCGGGAGCAGGCCGCGGTTGGCGAGGTCGTAGACGGCCGGCATCAGCTTCTTGCGGGCGAGGTCGCCGGTGACCCCGAAGATGACCAGCCCGCAGGGGCCGGCGATGCGCGGCAGCCGGTGGTCGCGGGGGTCCCGGAGCGGGTTCGGGCTCGCCCACGCGGCGGCGTGGCGTTGCTGCGCGGGGCCGCCGCGCGAGCCGTCCGGCCGTGCGACGCCCGCCTCGGGCAGCGCGTTCCTGCGCGTCACGCAGGCGGCTCGCGGAGCTCGGGCAGCGCGGCGCGGACCGCGGCGAGGCCGGCCGCGCGGTCGAGCAGGTGCAGCCGGACGACCGGCCCCCGCTCGGCCAGCACCCGGCCGTCGCCGAGCGCCTGGGCGAGCTGTAGCTGCCCGAGCGTGAACGGCCGGCCGGGGACGTCGATGTCGTCGGCGTTGGCGCCGGTCAGCTGGAGGAACACGCCGTTCGCCGGCCCGCCCTTGTGGTACTGCCCGGTCGAGTGCAGGAACCGCGGCCCCCAGCCGAACGTCACCGGTCGCGGCGTCGACGCCGCGCAGGCCGCCCGCAGCCCGGCCGCCGGCGCATCGGCCCACCGGTCGAGGTAGGCGTGGATCGCGAGGTAGCCGAGTGGTGGCACGGCGCGTAGGACGCGTTCGAGGACGTCGGCGAGGCCGGTGGCGCCGGCCAGCAGGGTGGCGTCGCCGTGCACCTCGACCGGGCCTTCGGCGAGCAGCGGCTGCTCGCGCGGCGGTTCGCCGGCGTCGAGCAGCGCGCGGGCGCTCTTCTTCGCGGACTCGACGTCCGGCTGGTCGAACGGGTTGATGCGCAGCACGCGCCCCGCGACGGCGGTGGCGTACTCCCAGACGAGGAACGCAGCCCCGAGCGGCCCGGTCACGGCTGTGGAGTTGGGCGCGGCGGAACCGAAGCGCACGACGTGCACGTCGCCGGTCGCGGTGAACTTCGTGCCCGGCGCGTCGGGCGACTCCACGACGACCGGCAGCAGCCCGCGCCCCTCCTTGCCGGTGGACTCGGCGACGAGCTGCTCGACCCAGTCGCCGAAGCCGGCGAAGCCGGAACCCGCGTCCACCAGCACCAGCTTGTCGCGGCCCGCCGCCGCGCAGCCGCCGAGAGCGGCGCCGAGGTCGAGGCCGGGGTTGCCCTCGTCGCGCCCGAGGTCGGCGAGGACCGCCTCGGCGTCGTCGAGCAGCTGCTCCACCGGCGCCCCGGCGAGGGCGGCCGGCACGATCCCGAACGCGGACAGCGCGCTGTAGCGACCGCCGACGTTCGGGTCGGCGAGGAACACCGCGAGTGCGCGGCCCGTCGCGGCTTCGGCGAGGGCGGACCCGGGATCGGTGACGACGACGACGTTCTCCCAGCCCGCCACTTCGACGGCCAGCCGCAGGTGCGAGTCGGTCTCGACGGTGCTGCCGCTCTTGCTGGAGACGACGAACACCGTGTGGTCGAGGTCGACCAGCGCCGCGCGGACCTGCTGCGGGTCGGTGGTGTCGAGCGTGACCAGCTCCCCACCGTAGGTCCGGCAGATCACCTCGGGCGCGAGGGACGAGCCGCCCATGCCGCACAGCACCACCCGCCGCCGGCGGAGCATCCGCAGCGTGTCGCGCAACGGCTTGAGCTCGGGGAGCAGCGCGCGGGACGTGCGGGGCAGGTCCAGCCAGCCGAGCCGGACCGCGGCCTCCGCCTCCGCGTCCGGCCCCCACAACGTCGCGTCCTTCGCGAGCAGCTTGGCGGGTACGCCGTCCTGCACCAGCGCGCGCCGGGCCGCGTCGCGCGGGCCGAGCAGCGCGGAGCCCGTGGTGACGACGCGCACCGGCCCGGCCGGCTCGACCGGCGGGGGAGCGGTGTACAGGACCGGCGCGGGGTCGTTCTTCGGCGGCCGGGTGCGGTGCGGCGCCGGCTCCGCGACCCGCGCCGTGTCCGCGCCGCGCGCCTCCGCCGCGTCGGCCGGCGCGCCGGCCCCGGCGTCGGCGAGCGCGTCGCCCCCCGGCGGACCAGCGTCGCTCAACTCAGTCGCTCCAGCTCCGCGCGCACCCGGTCGCGCAGCTGCGCCCAGGACGCGTCGAACTTCCGCACGCCCTCGTCCTCGAGCTGCCCGACCACGTCGTCGTACCCGATACCGAGGTCGGCCAGGTCCTTGAGCACCGCGCGGGCGGCGTCGTAGCCGCCGGCGCCGGTCAGGCCGCGCACGCTGCCGTGCGCGACGACGGCGTCCAGCGTGGGCTCGGGCATCGTGTTGACGGTGCCGGGAGCGACCAGCTCCACGACGTACTGCGTGTCGTCGTACGCCGGGTCCTTCACCCCGGTGGACGCCCACAGCGGCCGCTGCGGCCGCGCGCCCCGCGCCGCCAGTGCCTGCCAGCGCTCCGAGCCGAAGACCCGCTCGTACGCCTCGAACGCCAGCCGCGCGTTGGCGATCGCGGCCTGGCCGCGCAGCCGCTTCGCCGCCTCGACCCGCGCGGTGTCGCCCGACTCCTTGGTGATGACGTCGAGCCGGTGGTCGATCTCGGTGTCCACCCGCGACACGAAGAACGACGCCACGGACTCCAGCCCGTCGAGCGGCTTGCCGTCGGCGAGCCGCTGCTCGACGCCGGAGACGTACGCCTCCATCACGGCCTCGTAGCGCTGGAGGGAGAAGATCAGGGTGACGTTGACGCTGATGCCGGCGCGGATGCACGACGTGACGGCGGGCAGCCCCTCCATCGTGGCGGGGATCTTGATGAAGAGGTTCGGCCGGTCCACCAGCCACCACAGCGCCTTCGCCTCGGCGACGGTGCGGCGCTCGTCGCGGGCCAGGCCGGGGTCCACCTCGATCGACACCCGGCCGTCGGTGCCGCCGGTCGCGTCGTACGCAGGCCGCAGCAGGTCGCAGGCCCAGCGGACGTCGTACGCCGTGATCATCCGCACGGCCTCGTCCAGCCCGACTCCGCGCAGCGCCAGCTCGGCGACCTGCTCGTCGTAGGCGTCGCCCTGCTCCAGCGCCTTCTGGAAGATCGTGGGGTTGGTCGTCACGCCGACGACGTGCCGGTTCGCGACCAGGTCGGCGAGGTTGCCGGACCGCAGGCGCTCGCGCGACAGGTCGTCGAGCCAGATGGCGACGCCGGCGGCGGTCAGGTCGGCGAGGACGGTCATGCGACTCCCTAGTCTCCGGTGGGTGCTCCCTGCGTGGCGCCGAGCAGGGACAGGCTGCGCTGTGCGGTGGCGACCACGCGGTCCGGCGTGATGCCGAACTGCTCGTACAGGACCTCGTACGGCGCGGAGGCGCCGAAGTGGTCGATACCCAGACTGGCGCCGTTCTCGCCCACCCAGCGCTCCCAACCGAGGGTGACCGCCGCCTCGACCGAGACGCGGACCTTGACCGACGGCAGCAGCACGGAGTCGCGGTACGACGCGTCCTGCTCGGTGAACCACTCCACGCACGGCATCGACACGACTCGCGTCGGCACGCCCGCCGCTTCCAGCCGCTCGCGCGCGTCGAGCGCGACGTGTACCTCCGAGCCGGTGCCGATGAGGATGACCTGCGGCGACGCGTTGTCCGGGTCGGCGACGACGTACGCCCCGCGCGCCGCGCCCGCGGCGTCTCCGGGCAGCGTCGGCACCTTCTGCCGGGTCAGCGCGAGGCCGGCCGGCTTGCCGCGTTCGAGGACGGTCCGCCAGCAGACCGCGGTCTCCGTCGCGTCGGCCGGCCGGACGACGTCGAGGCCGGGGATCGCGCGCAGCGCGAGCAGGTGCTCGACCGGCTGGTGGGTCGGGCCGTCCTCGCCCAGGCCGATGGAGTCGTGCGTCCAGACGTACGTGACCGGCAGCCCCACCAGCGCGGCGAGCCGGACGGCCGGCCGCATGTAGTCGCTGAACACGAGGAACGTGCCGCCGAACGGCCGCACCCCGCCGACCAGCGCCATGCCGTTCATCGCCGAGCCCATCGCGTGCTCGCGGATGCCGAAGTGCAGGACCCGGCCGGCGGGGGTGTCCGGGAGGAACGAGTCCGCGCCCTTGATGGTCGTGTTGTTCGACCCGGCCAGGTCGGCGCTGCCGCCCCACAGCTCGGGTAGCACGTCGGCGATCGCGTTGATGACCGCGCCGGACGCCTCCCGGGTGGCCATCGTGGAGCCCGGCTCGAACGTCGGCAGCTTCGCCGCCCACCCGTCCGGCAGCCGGCCGGCCAGCACCCGCTCGCGCTCGGCGGCGACCGCGGGGTTGGCCTCGGCCCAGGCCGCGAGCGCGGCGTCCCACTCGGCGTGCAGCGCCTTGCCGCGCTCGACCGCCGTGCGGCAGTGCGCGACGACGTCGTCCGGCGCGGCGAAGTGCTCGTCGGGGTTGAGCCCGAGGATCTCCTTGACGGTGCGGATCTCGTCCTCGCCGAGCGGCGACCCGTGCGCGGCGCCGGTGTCCATCTTGGTCGGCGACGGCCAGCCGATGTGCGAGCGCAGCGCGATGATCGTCGGCCGCTCCCGGTCGTCCCGCGCCCGCTCCAGTGCCGCGCGGATCGCGCCGGTGTCCTCCGCGTCGTCCACCCGGTCGGTCGCGAAGCCGTACGCCGCGAACCGGGCCAGGACGTCCTCGGTGAACGCGACCGCGGTGTCGCCCTCGATGGAGATGTGGTTGTCGTCCCAGACGAGGACGAGGTTGCCGAGCCGGTGGTGGCCGGCCAGCGACGCCGCCTCGGCCGCGACGCCCTCCTGCAGGTCGCCGTCGGAGCAGACGACGTAGACGGTCGGGTCGAACAGGCCGGCCTCGCCCGCCGGGTCCCACAGCGCGGCCGTGTGGCGCAACGCCATCGCCATGCCGACGGCGTTGCCGACTCCCTGCCCCAGCGGGCCTGTCGTGGTCTCGACGCCCAGCGTGTGGTGGTACTCGGGGTGGCCCGGCGTGCGCGACTCCCACTGCCGGAACGCCTTGATGTCGTCGAGCGACAGGCCGTAGCCGGTGAGGAACAGCTGCGCGTAGAGCAGCATCGACGCGTGCCCGGCGGAGAGCACGAACCGGTCGCGGCCGGCCCAGTGCGGGTCCGACGGGTCGTGCCGCAGGACCTCCTGGAACAGCGTGTGCGCCAGCGGCGCCAGCGCCATCGGCGTGCCCGGGTGGCCGGAGTTGGCCTTCTGCACGGCGTCCATGGCGAGCGCGCGGGCGACGTCGATGGCGCGTTCGTCGAGGTCCTTGGGGCCGGTCTTCGGCTCGGGAGGGGTGCTCACCGGGGTCCTTCCGCGCGCGTCTTCCGGGGACGAAGCCACCCTATCGCCGGGCTGTGACAAGTTCTGAGCGGCCTGTGCGCGCGGTAGAGTTGCGCACGTCCACCCGCTCTCCCGTGGCGCGTCCGCGCGCCCTCGATCTGTCAGGTGCGTGTGACCCGGTTCGGGAAGCTGGCCGTCGGCACGGTCGCGGCGACGCTCGTGCTGATCGGCCTGGGCGGCTTCGTGCGCGCCATGGAGGCCGGCCTCGGCTGCCCCGACTGGCCCACTTGCCACGGCTCCCTGAACCCGCCGTCCAGCCTCGGCTACGGCGCGCTCAAGCTGGCCTGGATCGAGCACAGCCACCGGCTCTGGGCGTCGGTCCTCGGCCTGCTGATCCTCGCGCTCGCCATCGCCGCGAAGCGCACGCACCAGCCGCGCAACGTGCGCCTGACGGCGTACTGGACGGTCGTCGCCGTCAGCGTGCAGGCGCTGCTCGGCGCGGTGGTCGTGTGGCGCAAGCTCGAGGCCGACCTCGTCACGCTGCACCTCGCCGGCGCGCTCACCGTGCTGGCAATGACCACCTACATCGCCCTGCACGCCACCGGCCACGGCCGCGCGGCGTTGGTGCCCGGCACGCCAGGGCTGGGCCCGTTCGCGCTCGCGACGGCCGGCGTCACGGTCTTCCAGATGCTGCTCGGGTCGTCGGTCACCGGCTACTCGGCCGGGCTGGCGTACGGGACGTTCCCGTCGTTCAACGGCCGCGTGCTGCCGCCGGTCATGGAGAACCTCCAGCAGGTCCTCCACGTGTGGCACCGCTTCACCGCGTACGTCATCGTCGGGCTGGTGATCGCGCTGTTCGTCAAGACGCGGCAGTCCGAACCACTGGTTCGCCGCGCCGCCACGGTCGCGCTTGTCCTGACCGCGGTGCAGGTGACGCTCGGCGCGCTGAACATCTGGTTCAAGCTGCAGGCCTGGTCGGTCGCGCCGCACCTCGCGGTCGGGTCCTGGCTGGTGCTCGCGCTGCTCGTCGTCGCGATGCGGGCCCGGTGGGGGATGCGCCAGGTCACGGTCGACCTGGGTGACCCGGCCGACGCCGAGGCGGTGCCGGCGTGACCGCGCTCGCGACCGAGCCGGTCGTCGCGCGGCGCGCGTTCGGCGAGCTGGCGCGGTCGTACGTCGCGCTGACCAAGCCGCGGATCATCGAGCTGCTGCTCGTCACCACGGTCCCGGCGATGATCGTCGCCGACCGGGGCATGCCGTCGTTCTGGCTGGTGCTCGCCACGCTGGTCGGCGGGACGTTCGCGGCCGGCAGCGCCAACACCATCAACTGCTACGTCGACCGCGACATCGACGTGCGGATGAACCGCACCTCCCGCCGCCCGCTGCCGAAGTCGCTCGTCACGCCGGCCGAGGCGCTGCGGTTCGGGATCGTGCTCGGAGTCCTGGCGACGTTGTGGCTCGGCCTGCTCGTCAACTGGCTGTCCGCCGGGCTCGCGCTCGCCGCCATCGGCTTCTACGTCTTCGTCTACACGCTCGGCATGAAGCGCAGCACGCCGTCGAACATCGTCATTGGCGGCGCTGCCGGCTGCATGCCGGTCCTCATCGGCTGGTCCGCCGTCACGAACCGCGTCGAGCTGCCGGCGTTCGTGCTGTTCGCGGTGATCTTCTACTGGACGCCGCCGCACTTCTGGGCCCTCGCCCTGCGCTTCCGCGACGACTACGCCGCTGCCGGCGTCCCGATGCTGCCGGTCGTCCGGGGCACGACCGAGACCGTCCGCCAGGTCGTGCTCTACAGCTGGCTCATGGTGGCCGTCTCACTGCTGTTCCACCCAGTGGCGCGGATGGGACCGCTCTACCTCGTTGCCACGCTCGTCCTGGGCGCGCTGTTCCTGCGCGAAGCGCACGGGCTCGCCGCCCGTGCGCGCAGCGGCGCCCCGCTGCACCCGATGCGGCTGTTCCACGGCTCGATCAGCTATCTGACCCTGCTGTTCGTGGCGATGGCGGCGGACCAGCTGCTGCGCTGACCGCGGCCCGGCGCGCGTCGAGCTGCGCGT
>DATLNJ010000036.1:0-49963 GCA_035536815.1 Frankiaceae bacterium | reverse complement strand
CGTGTCTCGTAAGTCGTCGATCTGCTGCGCGACGATCACGACTTACGAGACACGCCTAGGCCGATCCCTCGCACCCGCGGGCGCACCCGTCGTCCGGCTGCGTCCCCAGCCCACTGGCGGGGCCGCGCCGAGAGGATTCGGGCCGAAAGCGGCGAAAGCCCCCCACCCCTGCGTCCGCGCCGCCCCTCACGGCGCATGCCCCGGATCGCAGGGGGATCGAGGTGGGCACGATGCGGTGCCGAGCGGTGACGCGCGCCACCTCGCGCCATGCTGTTCGTCCGGCCGCGCCGGTGCGGCGGCCCCTGTACCGTGTCGCGACCGTCGTGTTGACGGCGACCCTCGCGTGCTCTGCCAGCGACTCCGCGCGGACCCCGTCCGCTCGGCAGGGTGACGCGGCGGGGCCGGGTGCCCACGGTCCCGCCGCGTCACCGCCGCCGTCGCCCGCACGTACCTCCGCCACCAAGCCGGCGCCGGGGCCGAGCGCCGCGCCCGCCGCGCCCCGCGCGAGCGGCCCGGTCGCCGCCGGCGCAAGGCCGGTCCTCGCCGCGCTGCGGGACCCGGCGGCGTTCGACGCCACCTACGCCGTCCGCGGCGACCTGGTCGTACGGCACCTCGGCGCCGACCACCTCGTGACGCCGCCGGCCGTCGTGACGAGCACGTGGGACGACCTCATCGCCGCGATCTGGGTCCGCGGCGACACCGGCTACGGCCCGGTCGGCTTCTCGCTCGGCTACACCGACCGCGACTTCCGCCAGCTCAACGCGCTCAGCCTCTACCTGCCGTCCGCCCCCGGCGCCGAGCGCCCGGCCGACGGCTACGTCGACCTCTCGCTCGCGCACGGGCTGCCGTGGCTCGGCGCGCGGGTCGGCGAGCTGCTGTCGGCCCCGACCAAGGACGGCCGCTGGGACGTCGTGGCGCGCTGGACCGACCCGCGCACGCTGCGCATCTCGGTGCTGCCGCGGCCCGGCGCCGCGACGCCCGGCTACTTCCGCAGCGGCCTGGTCACGGTGTCGATGAACGGTCCGGCGCGGGCGCCGTGGCGGGTGCTCGGCCTGCGCCTCGCCGTTCTGACCGGCGCCGGCCGCGTCTCCGGCGAGCTCACCGCCCGCGCCCGCTGAGCCCCGGGCTCGACAAGACCCCGGGCATTTACGTAAGGTCGTTGTGATGTATTCGACGCAGCTCACCCGGCGCCGCGCGGTCGACTTCGGCCGCGACGGCAGCGCGCTGTGTCCGCGCTCCTGACTCCGCGTCCCTAGCAGGCACCACTGTCGTCAGGAGCACCACCATGTCGTACGTCGACCCGCGCGGTCCGCGCTTCGCCGCCTGGCTCACCGCCGGCGTCCTCGCGACCGTGCTGCTCACCGGCTCCGCCGTCCTCGCCCTCGCGCAGACCCTCGTGTTCGTCGTCGGGGCGGCGTTCGGGCTGGGCGCGGCGCCGTACGGCGTCGTCTTCCGCCGCCTGGTCCGGCCCCGGCTCGCGCCGCCGGCCGAGCTCGAGGCGGAGCTGCCGCCGCGCTTCGCGCAGGCGGTCGGCGCGGCGTTCGGCGCAGTCGCCACCCTCGGCTACGCCACTGGCCTCACCGCCCTCGGCTCCGGCGCCGCGGCGCTGGCGCTGGCGGCGGCGTTCCTCAACGCGGCGTTCGGGTTCTGCCTCGGCTGCGAGGTCCTGCTGCTCGCCCGCCGCGTGCTCGGCCTGGCCGAGATCCACCGCTTCGTCCCCCGCCCCGCTCAGAACCAGGGAGCTTCCGCATGAGCCGTTCCGACGTACTGGTCACCGCCGAGGAGGCCGAGGGTCTCGTCGGCACACCTGGCGTCGTCTTCGTCGAGGTCGACGAGGACGTCTCCGCGTACGACAAGGGTCACATCGAGGGCGCGGTCCGCCTCGACTGGAAGACCGAGCTGCAGGACCAGGTCCGCCGCGACTTCGTGGACCGCGAGCAGTTCGAGCGGCTGCTGTCCGCGAAGGGCATCTCGAACGACGACACCGTCGTCCTCTACGGCGGCAACAACAACTGGTTCGCGGCGTACGCCTACTGGTACTTCACGCTCTACGGCCACACCGACGTCAAGCTGCTCGACGGCGGGCGCAAGAAGTGGGAGCTCGACTCCCGGCCGCTGACGACCGACGTCGCCGAGCGGTCCGCGACGCAGTACCGCGCCCAGGAGCAGGACACCTCCATCCGCGCGTTCCGCGACGAGGTCGTCGGCGCGATCGGCAGCAAGCACCTCGTGGACGTCCGCTCGCCCGACGAGTTCGCCGGCCGGCTGCTCGCGCCCGCGCACCTGCCGCAGGAGCAGAGCCAGCGGGCGGGGCACATCCCGACCGCCGTCAACGTCCCGTGGTCGCAGGCCGCGAACGAGGACGGCACGTTCAAGTCCGACGACGAGCTGCGCGCCCTCTACGAGGGCAAGGGCGTCTCGGCCGGCCAGCCGACGATCGCGTACTGCCGGATCGGCGAGCGTTCGTCGCACACCTGGTTCGTCCTCCGCGAGCTGCTCGGCTACGCCGACGTGAAGAACTACGACGGGTCGTGGACCGAGTACGGCTCGCTGGTCGGCGTGCCGATCGAGAAGGACGCCTGATGTGCGGCTCGACCGCCGGCGGCCTGTCCGTCGAGGGGATCGACGTGACGAAGGAGACCGTGATCCAGGGGGCGGTAGTGGCCGGTGAGGAGGCCGTGGCCGGGGCGTACGTGCGTCTCCTGGACTCGTCCGGGGAGTTCACGGCGGAGGTCGTGACGTCGGCTACGGGAGGGTTCCGCTTCTTCGCGGCGCCGGGCGCGTGGACGTTGCGGGCGTTGTCGTCGTCGGGTACGGGCCAGGCGTCCGTCGATGCTGAGCGTGGGGTGAACGAGGTTTTTGTTTCTCTCTGACCAGGGTCGGCGCGGGGGGCGTGCCGGTCCACCTAGGGCCGCGTTCGCGGCTTTAGTCGGTGGACCGGCACGCCCCCCGCTCCTCCCGCCGGGCGCTGCGCTGGCTAGTAGACCAGTGCTTTCGCTTCGGGCTCCATGACTTCGGCCAGGAACGCTTGGGCGCCCGCGATGCGGATGTCTGGCAGGACGTCTTCGGGGCCGATGGCGCGTCTCGCGGCGCATTGGGTGCAGAGGGTGACGGTGCCTCCGGCCAGGACGGCTTGGAGGAGGTCGGCGAGGGGGGCGGCTTCGGCGAGGTGGAACGCCTCGGCGCGGCCGGGGAGTGAGAACCACGCCGACTCGCCGGTCAGCCACAGGGAGACCGGCACTCCCGACGCGACGGCGATCGCGGCGACCGTGAAGGCCTGGGAGCAGCGTTCGGGGGCGTCCTCGCCCGCGGTGACCTTGACGACGAGAGTGGCGGGCAACGGCGTCCCTTCGGTCAGCGCCGCAGGCTCTCGCTCGCGGCGTAGAAGCTGTCTTCGGCCGGGCGCACCGGCATCGGCGCGACGCCGCTGAGCACGGCGAGGGCCGGCGCCACGGTGTGCTCGCTGACCTCGCCGTACCCCATCTTCGGGTAGAAGGCGAACGGCAGTGGCATCGGCTGCACCAGCGGCACGCCGCCGACCGGCCAGCCGCTGGTGCCGTCGAACGCGCTCGGGTGCGGGTTCGGGTCGGCGGTCTTGCGGATGACCTCGTGCAGCTCGGCCGCGGTGAGCTTGCCGTCGGCGAGCGGTCCGGCCTTCGGGCGCCGGCGGCCGGATGGGATCGTGACCAGGCCGGTGCCGGTGTGGCCGTACATCGCGCGCACGTCGGCGATCAGCCGGGCGGCGTAGCCGGCCGTGCGCGGGCTCGACGACGACGTGCCGGCGAACGACACCGTGCCGAACCCCGCGGGCGCCGCCGCCCGGGTCCCCACGCCGTCCATGACCACGTGCGGGTCCAGGTTGCTGAAGACGGTGTAGCCGTCGTTGTCGTTGGCGCCGGCGATGAGGCTGCCGCGCGGCGCGTTGTAGCTGCTGAGCTCCATCGGGTAGTTCGCGCCCTGGCCGAGAACGCCGTTGCCCGCCGCGATGACGACCAGCTTCCCGCTGGCGACGGCGTGCGCGACGTCGGTGTCGGGCAGCCCGGTCGGGATGTCCTGGACGTTGAGGTGCACGACGTCGATCCACGGCTGCGCGACCGCCCAGGCGAGCAGCTTCCCCCGGCTGCCGATGTCGTCGTACCAGTTCACGACGACGAGGTGCGCGTCGGGCGCCAGGCCGTACCCCGGGCAGGCGATCTGGCTGGAGGCCTGCGCGCCGTGCGGGTAGTCGTCGACGAACTCGGTGTCCGCCCGCGGCCCGCCGTAGAACGACAGGTTCGTGCCCGGCACGTGGTACAGCGTCTCCGGCTTGATCGCCTCGAGGGCGCGGCGGCTCGCCGCGAGCGAGGCGGCGTACGTGCCGCGCAGCGCGAGCGGGAGCGGTCGCGACGCGGCCGGGTAGCGCGGGGTCTGCTGCTTCGGGTGCGTCAGGCCCGGCCGCCGGAAGCACGGGTGGAACGGGTTGGTGCCCGTGTCGAACGTCGCGACCACGACCGCCGGGGGCAGCGGCGGGGGCTTCGACGCCGCGCGGGCGGCGGGGAGGGGGAGCAGCGCGAGCGCCGCGCACCCGGCAACGGCGAAGCGGCGCCGGAGCGGGCCGGGCTGCGTCGTCGCCATGGTGTCCTTCCTGTCCCCGTCCGTGCCGAGTTCGGCGGGAACGTACCGACTCCTGCGCCGCGCGCGCACCGGGCCATGCGGACGTTGCGCCACCGGCCCCGCGACCTGCTCCGAACGGTCTAGCGGAAGCGTCCCGGTGTGTCCGGGAAGGCGCCGCAACGTCCCCGGCCGCGACCGCGACGGGCCGGGAAACTTCACCCGTTCGGGGCTACGGCGGCGGGTGCGGATTTGGTCATCGAACCGTCCTCGCGGACTATCGGCAGGGCTGAAGGTCCCGGCGATCCTGAGTCAGTCGTCACGGCTAGACGTCACGACCCAGACCCGGAAGGAAACGCCTCCATGCGCAAGCGGCTCACTCTGGCCCTGTCCATCGCCTCCACCGGCAGCCTCCTGCTGGCGGCGACCCCCGCCGACGCCGCCCAGGGCGTCACGTTCACGTTGACCGCCGGGGCGCTCACCGTCAGCGACCCTGCCAACAAGAGCCTTGGCTCGGTCGACACCGGTACCGCGAGCATCTCCAGCACGCTGGGCAACACGACGGTGACCGACGGCCGCGGCGCGCTGCTCGGATCGTGGACGGCGACCGTCTCGTCGACCGACTTCACGACGGGCACCGCCACCGCCGAGGAGACCATCGCCAAGGGTCAGGTGGACTACTACTCGGGTGTCGCGACCGCGTCGACAGGGACCGCCGTCCGGGTCCCCGGGCAGGCGACGGCGCTCAACAAGGAGGCGCTCGGCGCGTCCCGCACGGCGTTCTCCGCGACGGGTGTCGTCGGCAACAACACGGCGACCTGGGTCCCCACGGTCGTCGTCAACATCCCCTCCGGCGCGGTCGCCGGCACGTACTCCGGCACCATCACCCACTCGGTGACCGGGTCGTAGAACGCCACCGGAGCAGGGGGCCTGAGGTAGAAACGTCCTCATGCGCAAAGCCCTCGCGTTGTTCGTGCTGATGGCCGGGACCCTCGTCCCGGCCATCGGCGCGTCCGCCCAGGTCGAGTCCGGTGGTGTCGGCATCCGCTTGCTGGAGGCGCCGAAGGCCCGGCAGGACGACCCCCGCGCGCACCGGTCGATCGTCGACCACGTGAAGCCGGGGGCGACGTTCAGCCGCCGGTTCGAGGTGTCGAACACGACGGACGGCCAGCGGCTGATCGCGATCTACGCCGCCGCCGCGGACGTCGTCGGCGGCGAGTTCCGGCCCGCCGACGGGCGCACGCCGAACGAGCTGTCCGAGTGGATCACCGTGAGCAACGGCAACGCCGACCTCGGCCCCGCAGCGGTTCTGCAGACGCAGCTGACCATCTCTGTCCCCGCGAACGCCAGCGAGGGGGAGCGGTACGCCGTCGTCTGGGCCGAGCTGCCGCCCAGCACGCCGCCGGCGGGCGGCGTCGCCGTCGTCAACCGGGTCGGCCTGCGCGTCTACCTGTCGGTCGGTCCCGGCGGCGAGCCCAAGTCGGACTTCGTCATCGAGTCACTGACCGCGGAACGCGACGTGGTGCGGCGGCCGGTCGTCCGGGCCAGCGTCCGCAACACCGGCGGCCGCGCGCTCGACCTGGCCGGCAAGCTGCAACTGTCGAACGGCCCCGGCGGGCTGTCCGCGGGCCCGTTCGATGCCAAGGTCGGCACCACGCTGGCGATCGGCGCCACCGCACCCGTCACCATCCAGCTCGACCCGGCGCTGCCCGACGGTCCCTGGCTGGCGCGGATCGAGCTGCAGTCGGGCAAGACGGTCCGCGTCGCCGAGGCGCCGATCACGTTCCCCTCGGGCGCCGGCATCGCGCAGGCTCCGGTGACCGCCGAGCCGGTGGACGACGGCGGCGGCTCGACGCTGCCGATCAACGTCGCCGCCCTGCTGCTGCTCATCGGGCTCGGCGCGCTGCTCGGGTGGCTGTTCCGCCGCCGCCGCGACCGTCCCGAGCCGGAGCCGGAGCCGGAGCCGTTGGAGCCCGCCGTGCCGCTCGACGACGTCCTCGCCGAGCTGCGTACGGCCGAGGGTCCGCGCCGCGACGAGCTCATGGCGATGGCGACGGCGTACGGCAAGGACGCGATCCTGGCGTCGCCGAACCTCGCGACGCTCCCCGTCCAGACGGCGCGCGAGCTCGGCGAACGGGTGGCGCGGGCCGGCCGCTGAGCCGGTCCGCGCGGCGTGCGGGGCGGCGCTTTGGGTAGGCTGCCGCCATGCACGGGATCGAGCTCGCCTACACGCTCCTGCTCGTCGGCGTCTTCCTGCTGATCGGGTGGTTCGCGGTCTACGTGGTCTACAAGCTGTACCAGGGCCAGCGCTAGCCGCTGCCCCCTGCCCGCGCCTCGTCGAGCGCTGGGTTTTTTCCGGCAATTTTCCCGAAAGTCCGGACATGCGCACCCGCGCACGGGACCCTGTGCCACTTCGAACCTACGAGGGGGGCACGGGGAATGACCAGAAGAAGCATGTTCGGCCACGGCCGGAGGGGCCGCCGCTTGCGCACGGTGTGCGCGGGAATCGCGGCCGCCACGACCGGGGCGTTGCTCGTCTCACCGCCTGCCGCGGCGGCGGTGACCACGGGGGTCTCGGCGTCGCAGCTCGCGGCCGCCATCAGCGCGCAGCCCGGCCTGGTGGCCGCGGCGTCGTACGTCCCGCTCGCGTCGCCGATCGCGGTCGCCGTCTCCGACGACCTGGTGGGCGGGATGCCGAGGCACGGCTCGACGTTCGGCATCATGAGCAGCGGCAGCGCGTCGATCCTCACCGACGCCAACACGTCCGGCAGCTCGAGCACCTCGCTCGGCAACGGCCCGTTGAAGGGCAACTCCGCCTACGACGTGACGGTGCTGAAGGTCGACCTCGACGTGCCGTCCGGCGCGAACTGCCTGAGCTTCGACTTCCGGTTCCTCTCCGAGGAGTACCCGGAGTACGTCGGCAGCTCCTACAACGACGCGTTCCTCGCCGAGGTGCTGGTCGCGGAGCTCGGCTCCTCCACCTGGACCACGAGCGGGTCGAGCATCAGCGCGCCCGACAACTTCGCCTTCGACCCCGAGGGCAACCCCATCACGATCAACGCCGCCGGCGTCACGTCGATGTCGTCGGCCGAGGCGATGGGGACGACGTACGACGGCGCCACGCCGCTGCTCGTCGCGTCGACCCCGGTGACGCCGGGCCGGCACCCGCTGTACCTGTCGATCTTCGACCAGGGCGACACGGCGTTCGACTCGGCGGTGCTGCTCGACAACCTGCGGTCGTTCACCGCGCCGTCGTCCGCGCTGTGCCGCCCGGGTGCGGCGCTGGCCGGCAACGGCACGCCCAACTGGGACGACTTCCACGCCGGTGACGTGCACGTGCACGCGGCGGGCGACACGAACCTCGCGATCCACCCGCGCTGCGAGGGCTACACCGAGCGCGAGTGCGCGCAGTACATGGTGCAGAACGTCTTCGACCGCGCGAAGCGGTTCGGGTCCGAGTGGCTGGTGTTCACCGAGCACGCGGCCTGGCTGGGCTTCCAGCGCGACGCGAACTTCGAGCTCTACAGCTCCGAACAGGCGAACCGGCAGTGGCTCGCGATCAAGGAGGCGCTGGACGACCAGAGCCGCACGCAGATCCGCGGCCTGCTCGGTGAGGAGCTCGGCACCGCGATCCCCGCCTGCACGGACGTGGACGTGGACATGGGCACCAAGCTGGTGCCGTTCCCGCCGTTCGTCGTGCCCACGATCGACGGCTACAAGCTGTCCAGTCCCGGCCACTACGGCGTCTACCAGACCGACGGCTTCATCAACGCGAGCATGGTCGACTGCAACGAGACCGGCGAGAACGGCTACGCCGACGACACCGAGGAGATCGGCGGCTGGGGCGGGATCAACCACCCGGACAACAAGGACGGCGGTAGCCCCTGGCACTGCTTCTCGACCGACTCGTCGGGCGACGGCCGGGAGTCCCAGCCGCAGATGGGCCGCTACGAGGAGTGCCCGGTCGGCCTCGACCGGTACGGCGTCAAGTCCGTCAACGACACCGGCTCGTTCCGCACGATGGAGATCATGAACGCGGACAACCTGCCGTCGGCGAAGACGCTCGGGCTGTGGGACATGTACCTGCAGAACGGCTTCCGGGTCAGCGCGGTCGGCGGCGGCGACGGGCACACCGCGCCGCGCAAGCAGAACCTCGCGGGCGCCGCGAAGTGCCTGGTGCGCCTCGGCCCCGGGCCGCTGGGCACCGACGTCGGCGAGTGCGTCGACCAGGGCTCCGCGCCGTCCGATGCCAACCACAACAAGGTCGGCGGCACCGCGCGGACCGTCGCCCACTACCCGGCCGCGGACGGCGCGGTCGGCACCGGGTACGACAGCACGAACCCGAACGACCCGGCGCGCCGTTCGCTGCTCTCGGGCAGCACGCTCGCCACCAACGGCCCGATCGCGACCGCCCAGGTGAACGGCCAGTACCCGGGCGCCGAGGTGAGCCTGCCGGGCAACGACCCGGTCGAGCTGCGGGTCGACTGGCAGTCCGGGTGGACCAGCGTCGGCGACACGGTCGGCCAGGACCAGTCGAAGATCCCGGACAGCGAGTTCGACGTCATCCCCGGGACGGGCCAGAAGTCGGTCCGCTTCGACGGCCGCACCCCCGACCGGATCGTCGTCGTGACCGGCGACACCGACGGCTGCGGCTGGAACCGCTTCCACTGCGCGTCCTCCACGCACCGGCGCACGATCAGCATCGTCGACGGCGGCACCTCCGCCGAGGGCGTGACGATCGAGGGCACGCACGCGAACGTCCTCATGGACCCGCCGGCCGACGGCTACGTCCGCGTCGAGCTGTACTGGGACGAGCCGGAGGACGGCACCAACCCGATCGACACGCACAGCGACTCCGACGACGGGGACCGCCCGCGCTACTACAACAACCGGCTCTACGACTTCGCGGCGTTCACCAGCCCGATCTACGTCGAGCGGTCGGCGAGCGTCACGATCCAGGGCAAGGTCGTCGACGGCGTGACCGGCAACCCGGTCAGCGGCGCCGGCGTGGAGTTCTGCCGTACGGGCGACACGTTCGTCTGCGTCACCCGGACCACGCGCCCCGACGGCACGTGGGTGCCGGTGGTCTCGAAGACCGGCACGTGGACGGCGCGGGCGTTCCCGCCGGCCGGCGTGACGAACCGCGGCGTCGGCTCGGCGTCCATCGGAACGTTGCTGCCGAACGCCGTCCGCAACGTGACGATCTCGCTACCGGAGATGAGCGAGCCGCCGTACATCGACCCGTCCGGCACCGTCGTCGACACCGACGGCAACCCGATCTCGGGCGCCACGGTCCGGCTGGCGGTCAGCCCGACGATGGACGGGCCGTACACGCTGGTCCCCGACGGCTCGGTCCTCATGTCCCCGGCGAACCGGACGAACCCGGGTATCACCGGCGACGCGGGCACGTTCGCCTGGGACGTTCTCGCCGGCTGGTACACGGTCGAGGCGACCAAGCCGGGCTGCACCGGCGTCGACGGCGGTGCCGGGGCGAACACCGGGCCGCTGCAGATCCCGCCGCCGGCGCTCGGCCTCGAGCTGGTGCTCGACTGCCGGACGCCGGACACGGTGGCTCCGACGATGTCGGTGTCCGGCGTGCCGAGCGGGTTCACCGCGAGCCCGGACCTGTCGGTGGCGGTCTCCGTCACCGACACCAGCCCGGCCGCGGCGCTCTGCCTGCTCGACGGCGGGCCCGAGGTCGACATGGACGGCACGATGGGCGAGACGCCGGCTACGTGCGGCGAGACGTTCGAGGCGACCGGCCTCGCCGACGGACCGCACACGCTGACCGTCATCGCGGTCGACGACCGCGGCAACCAGACGATCGACGAGTGGGCGTTCACGGTCGACACGACGGCGCCCAGCATCACGGTGGCCGGTGTCACGGCGGGCGAGACCTACCCGCCGTCCGCGCCGCCGACGCCGTCCTGCACGGCGACCGACGCGGGGTCCGGCGTGGCCGGCTCCTGCGAGGGCGTTCTGACGTCGCCGCCGGACGGGGTGGGGCAGTGGAGCTACACGGCCACCGCCACCGACAACGTCGGTAACAAGGCGACCAAGACGGTCACCTGGCAGGTCGGCGCGCTGTTCGCGTTCGACGGGTTCTACAGCCCGGTGCCGGCCGAGCCGGAGGTGCTGTCGGCGCAGGCCGGCCGCGCGATTCCGGTGCGGTTCAGCCTCGGCGGGCCGCAGGGGATGGATGTCATCGCCACCGGGTACCCGAGGTCCGGGTCGGTCGCGTGCGACAGCAACGCCGACACCGTGGACATGGAGGAAGCGGAGACGCCGGGGGCCAGCGGGCTCTCGTACGATCCCGGCTCGGACACGTACATGTACGTGTGGAAGACGAGCACCGCGTGGAAGGGCACGTGCCGCCGGTTCGTGCTCAAGCTGACGGACGGGACGGTCCACCGATTCTCCGTCGTGCTGCGCTGAGCAGAGTCGCCGCCGTGGCCGTCGCACTGACGGCCGCGGCGGCGCTCGGCGCGTGCCGCGGACCGGGCGGCCCGACCGAGAGCGACGTACGCCCGGAGGAGGCCGCGGCCTTCCCGGGGGCCACGCAGCTCAGCCGCTCGTTCCGCGAGGAGGAACGCGCGCGCGGCGTGGACGGCAACGACCTCAGCAGCGAGGCGTTGCTGGCCCGCCGGTACCGCCTGGCGTCGCCGGTGCGGACGGCAGAGGTCTTCGACTGGTACGAGGGCCGCTTCGATGACGCGGGCTGGATCCGGCGGGCCCGCAACCCCGGGTTCCTCACGTTCGCGGTGCTGGTGGGCGACCGGGAGCACCGGTTCACGGTGTTCACCGCCACGACGCCGACGATCACCGAGTACGCGACCGAGTACCGGATCGGGTTCGCCGGCGTGGAGCCGGGCGGCTGAACGGCGTACGGCAGAATCGGCGGGCAGCAGCCGTGACCCGGAGGGAGCCCGCGTGGACTTCACGATCACGCCGGAGCAGGAGGCGTTCCGGCGGTCGGTCCACGAGTGGGCGTCGGCGGTCGTCGCGCCCGGCGCGGCCGACCGCGACAAGGAGGGCCGCTGGGACCCCGAGGTGTGGCGGTCGTTCGGCGCGCAGGGCCTGGCCGGCCTGCCGGTTCCCGAGGAGCACGGCGGTGCCGGCGCCTCCGTCGTCGACTGCTGCCTCGCCAACGAGGCCATCGGCGAGGGCGGCCACGACGGCGGCTTCAACCTCTCCCTCGGCGCGCACTGGGTGATCGGCACCGTCCCGATCTGGCTGCACGGCACGCCGGAGCAGCAGGCCCGTTACCTGCCGCGGCTGTGCTCCGGCGAGTGGATCGGGGCGTGGGCTTCCACCGAGCCGGAGGCCGGCAGCGACGCCGGCGCGATCCGGACCACGGCCGTCCGCGAAGGCCCCGGGCGGGCGGGTGGGTGGCTGATCAACGGCACCAAGATGTTCATCACGAACGGCCCCATCGCCCAGCTCTGCACGGTCCTCGCGGTCACCGACCCCGACGCCGGTCCCGGGCGCGGCGTGAGCGCGTTCCTGGTGGAGACGGACAACCCCGGGTTCGCCGTGGGGCGCGAGCTGGACAAGATGGGCTGCCGGTCCTCACCGACGGCCGAGATCGTGCTGACCGACTGCCGGGTGCCCGGCGACGCGCTGCTCGGCGTCGAGGGCGAGGCGTTGTGGCGGATCGCGTTCGAGTGCTTCGACTGGGAACGCACCGTGATGATCGCCGGCTCCATCGGTGGCATGCAGGCGACGCTGGACGCGTCGGTGGCGTACGCGAAGGAGCGCCGGCAGTTCGGCAAGCCGATCGCGTCGTTCCAGGCGGTGGCGCACAAGCTGGCCGAGATGAAGATCAACCTGGAGACCTGCCGGACGGCGGTCTACCGCGCCGCGTGGCTGAAGCAGCAGGGGCTGCCGCACATGGTCGAGGCGTCGATCGCCAAGACGCTGGTGGGAGACCTCGCGGTCCGCAACGCGCTCGAGGCCATCCAGATCCACGGCGGCTACGGCTACATGCGGGAGTTCACGCCGGAGCGCGCGTTGCGCGACGCGAAGCTGGCGTCGATCGGCGGGGGCACGACCGAGATCCAGAAGATGATCATCAGCCGGGCGCTGCTCGGGGACGGGTAGCCCGCGGGGGGAGGGGCGCCGCGCGAACTTCCAGGGCCGGGCCGCCCCTGTCGTGCGTGGCTGCACTGGAAGTTGGGGGGCGGGGGCTGTACTGCCAGTGCCCTGGCGAGCCCCACCCGTGCGTGGCGTCGCTGGCAGTTGGGGAGCGGCGAGCCGGTTCGGGAAACAGACAACCCCCGGGCTTGCCTCGTGCCGGCCACGTGCGGGTCGGTTCACGAGGGCCGGCTGGACGAGAGCCGGCACCCGGGGGCGCGGTGTCTGTCGTAATCTCCGCCGTGCGCCGGTTGGCGCCGGGCGGTGGCCCGACTTCAGGCCGGCGGCTAGCGGACAGCCACCTCACGAGTCCTATGACAATGCATGCTACGGACCACCTCCTTTCCCGTGTACGGCCACGGTACGTCCCCGCCGACGGGCCCGCAATCGGAATCCGGAACCTGTCGCGAAACGGTAGGGAGCAGGCGGTTACAGGCGGACGGCGCCGGTGTAGTCGCGGCGGTCCATCGAGCTCACCTTGACCACGTCGCCGGTCTGCGGCGCGTGGATCATCTGGCCGTTGCCGACGTAGATGCCGAGGTGGTGGATCGGGTTGCCGAAGAACACCAGGTCGCCGGGCCGCAGCTCACCGCGCGAGACGTGCCTGCCCTCCTGGTACTGCGCCCGGCTGTAGTGCGGCAGGCTGACGCCGGCCTTCGCCCACGCCCACTTCGACAGCCCCGAGCAGTCGAACGAGTCCGGCCCCTCGGCGCCCCACCGGTACGGCTTGCCGAGCTGCCGGTACGCCTCCTGCACGGCGATCGACGCGCGTTCCGCGCCGACCTCGGAGTACGCCGGCGGCGCGACCGGTGCGGGGGCCGGGCGCACGCGGCTGGCCCGGCGGGCAATCTCGGCCTTGCGGGCCGCCTCGGCGGCGGCCAGCTCCCTGGCGCGCTCGCGGGCGGCGGCGACCTGCGCGGCGCGGCGTTCGGCGGCCTCGCGGGCGAGGCGCTCCCGGCGTGCGTCCGCGCTCTCCAGCCGCTGGACGAGCGCCTGCTGGCGGACCAGCTTGCGTTCGATGTCGGCGCGCGTGCGCGCCATGCGCTGCGCGATCGCGTCGGCGCGGGACAGCGAGTCGCGCGCCAGCTCCTGCTCGTGCCGCAGCGCGCGCCGGGCGGCGCGGACCGCGCGCAGGTCGGCGCTCTGCCGCTTGGCGATGACGTCGATCGTCGCGGCCTTGTCGAGGAACGTCCCTGGCGTGGACGTCGTCATGAGCTGGATCAACGGGTCCACGCTGCCGCCGGAGCGGTACGCCGCAGCCGCCAGGTCGGCGATGCCGCGCGCGGCGGCCGCGACCGCGGCCTCCTTCACGGCGACCCGCGCCTGCGCCCGTGCGGCGGCGCGGCGGGCGTCCTGCAGCTCGATCTCGGCGGCGTTGTACTCCTCGGCGGCGAGCGCGACCTCGCGGTTGATCCGGTCGAGCTCGGCCCGCGCCTCGACGGTGCGCGGGCTCGGCTCGGCGGCGGCCGAGGGCACCATCGTGAGCACGGCGGTGAGCGCGGAGAACGCCGCGAGGGACCGCAAGGCGGTACGAACCGGGCCGGTCAAGGGGGCACTCCAGCGATCGGCGACAACGGCTGTCCCGGCGCAGCGTACCGGGCCGCGCCAGCTTCTGGGGCGATGCCCGGCCGCAATAGGCGTACCGTGTCGGTAGTGGCGCTGCGGCGACCGCGAGGATCGGACCGTTTCCGCGTTTCAGAGACGGAGCGTTCTTGGCGATCTACGCTCCGTGACAGAAGCCGCGGGGGGCTTCCGATGTCCGGGGGGAAGCAGGCAACCGACGGGAAATGACAGTGAAGCTCCGCAGCGCACTCGGCACCTTGGTGCTGGTGCTCACCCTCGGCGGGACGGTACCGGCCGCGCAGGCCCAGTACCCGCCTACCGTTAGCGCCGGGCGGGTCTCGCGCAGCGAGGTCAAGCAGTGCCAGTGCACGATGTTCACCGGCGACGGCTTCGCGCCGAACTCGTCGGTCGCCATCTACGACCGCGGACCGGACGGCGTGGAGGAGTTCCTCGGGACCGCCACCACCGACAACCGCGGCACCTTCCGCTTCAAGGCGTGCTTCGACGAGAACGACGACCAGGGCAGCCACACGCTCATCGGCCGCGGCACCGGTGTGGACGGCCGCCCCCGTGAGGTCCGCGCGACCGTGGACCTCGAGGACTCGGCCTGCGTCGCCAAGGGTGACGGGCCCGACGGCAACGGCAACGGCAACGGCCCGGACACCGACGTCGGCGCCGGCCGCGACAACCGGGGCAACGGCCTCCCGAGGACGGGCGCCGAGTACGTGCTGCCCGGCCTGCTCCTCGGCTTCCTGCTGGTCGTGACCGGAAGCGGTGCGGTCCACATCGCGCGCCGCCGCCGGCTCGTCGCGCCCTGACCGGACCACTGAACGGCTCTTCCCACGACGCCGCACCCGGCCCGCAGCCGGGTGGCGGCGTCGTGGCCGTTCCGGCGCGGAAGCGGCGCCGCGGGGGCCGCCGCATCGCCCTCGCCCTCGGGCTCTTCCTGTTCGTGCTCGTCGCCGCCGGCGCCTGGGTCGGCGTCCGCGGCCTCGCCGCGAAGCGGCACCTGACCGCTGCTCGCGCGGAGGTGCCGTTGCTCCGCAACGCCCTCCTCGCCGACGACCGCACGGGCGTCTCGGAACGCCTCGCGGCCGTCCAGCGTGAGACCGCGGCCGCGCGCCGGCTGACGTCGGACCCGGTGTGGCGGCTGGCGGAGCAGGTGCCGTTCGCCGGGCGCTCCCTGGAGACCGCCGGGGGGCTGGCCGGCGCGGTCGACGACCTGGCCAGGCAGACGCTCCCGGAGCTGGACGTCGCGTCGCGGACGCTCGCGCTGAAGTCGTTGCGGCCCACCGGCGACCGGATCGCACTGGAGCCACTGGCCGCCGCCCGCGAGCCGTTGCGCCGGGTCCGTGACTCGGTGCGCCGCACGGAGGACCGGGTGCGGCTGCTGCCGTCGTCCGGCGTGGCCGGTCCGGTCGCCGAGGCGCGCACCGGCTTCCTCGCCGAGCTGGCGTCGTTGCGCGGCTCGACCGAGACTGCGGTGACCGCGGTCGAGGTCGCGCCGGCGATGCTGGGCCGCGACGGCAAGCGCCGCTACTTCCTCGCGATCCTCAACAACGCAGAGATGCGCGGCTCCGGCGGGCTGCTCGGCGCGTACGGCATCCTCGAGGCCGACCGCGGCCGGCTGCGGATGCGCGAGCTCGGCACCAACGCCACGCTGCGCAACCTGCCCACCCCGGCCGTGGACCTCGGGCCGGAGTTCGCGGCGCGGTACGACCGGTTCGCCACGCGGTCGTACTGGGTGAACGCCAACATGAGCCCGCACTTCCCGTCCGCCTCGCGGATCTGGACGTCGCTGTGGGCGCGCACGCACGGCGGCGAACGGCTCGACGGCACGATCGCGGTGGACCCCGTGGGCCTCGCCGCGATCCTGCGCGTCACCGGCCCCGCGCCGTTGCCCGGCGGCGGCTCGGTCACCGCGGCCAACGTCGTGGAGCTCACCGAGCGCGAGGCGTACGAGCGCTTCCGCGCGGACAACGACGCCCGCGACGCTTTCCTGCAGGAGGTCGCGCGGGCGGCGTACCTCAAGGCGGTCTCCGGCGCGGGCGACACCGCAGCGCTGGTGCGCGCGCTCGCGTCGGCGGCCGGCGGGCGGCACGTGCAGGTGGCGTCCGAGCGCTCGGCGGAGGCGGCGTTGCTGTCGCGGACGCCGCTCGCGGGCGAGCTGCCGACCGACCGGCACACGCCGTACCTCGAGGTGCTCGCGCAGAACGCCGGCGGCAACAAACTCGACTACTACGTCCGCCGCGACGTGCGGTGGGCGCGCGACGGAGAGGGCGCGACCGTCCAGGTGCGGCTGCGCAACGACGCGCCGCCGAACCTGCCGCCGTACGTCTCCAACCGGCTCGACCTGCCCGGACTGAAGGCGCCGGTGCCCGGGCAGCAGCGGCTCTACGTCTCGGTCTACGGCGGCGTCGGCGGCGGCCTGCTCGGCGCGACTCTGGACGGCCGCGCGGTGACGTTGGAGTCGGAGGTCGAGCGGGGGCACCCGGTGTTCTCGCTGTTCCTCGACGTGGACCCCGGCGCCGAGCGGGTGCTGGTGCTGCGGCTGCGCGAGCCGGCGCAGGGACCGCCGGTGGTGCGGGTCCAGCCGGTGGTCGTACCTGACCGGATCACGATCGTTCCGTAGGGTTCGGCCCATGGCGAAGACCGCGCTCATCACGGGGATCACCGGCCAGGACGGCTCGTACCTCGCGGAGCTGTTGCTCGACAAGGGGTACACGGTCCACGGCTTCATCCGGCGGGCGTCGACGTTCAACACCGGCCGGATCGACCACATCTACCAGGACCCGCACGACCCGGACCGCCGGCTGGTGCTGCACCACGCCGACCTCACCGAGGGCGTCGGGCTGGTCAACCTGCTCAACCAGGTGACGCCGGACGAGGTCTACCACCTGGCTGCGCAGTCGCACGTGAAGGTGTCGTTCGAGCTGCCCGACTACACGGCGGACACGACCGGGCTCGGGACGGTCCGGCTGCTCGAGGCGATCCGCGCGTCGGGCGTGCCGTGCCGCTTCTACCAGGCGTCGTCGTCGGAGATGTTCGGGTCGACGCCACCGCCGCAGAACGAGCAGACGTTCTTCCACCCGCGATCGCCGTACGGCTGCGCGAAGGTCTACGGCTACTGGATCACCGTCAACTACCGCGAGTCGTACGACCTCTTCGCGGTCAACGGCATCCTCTTCAACCACGAGTCGCCGCGCCGCGGCGAGACGTTCGTGACCCGCAAGATCACCCGCGCGGTCGCGCGGATCGCGGCCGGGATGCAGGAGAAGCTCTACCTCGGCAACCTCGACGCCGTCCGCGACTGGGGCTACGCGCCCGAGTACGTCGAGGGCATGTGGCGGATGCTCCAGCAGGACTCGCCGGCCGACTACGTGCTCGCCACCGGGCACGCGATGAGCGTCCGCGACTTCGCGGCGGCGGCGTTCGCGCGGGTGGGGCTGGACGCGGAGCAGTTCGTCGAGATCGACCCGCGCTACGAACGGCCGGCCGAGGTGGACGCGTTGATCGGCGACGCGTCGAAGGCCGAGCGCGAGCTGGGGTGGCAGGCGCAGACGTACGGCTCGCCGCTGGTGGACCTCATGGTGGACGCCGACGTCGCGCTGCTGCAGCACGAGCGCGAGGGCCGGCTGGTCCGCATCGACCGCCGCTGACCTCGGGCGGCCGTGGGCGAACCTCCCGGGTCGTTCGGCGCTCTTCCTCGCAACCGGCCGTCCGGCCGGTACCGCTGACGGCGGGCCCGCGCCCGCCGACCACCCCGAGGAGACCCGATGCCCAACTCCCGCCTGCGCCGCTTCGGCCTCCGGACGCTCGTCGTCGGTGTCGCGCTGACCGGCAGCACGGCGCTCGCGACGGCGACCGCGACCGGCGCGTCGGCGATCGTCAAGAACCCGGAGACGCTCTGCGCCAAGCACGGGGGCGTCGAGACCGTCTACCAGAAGGCGCGCGTCGTCGTCTGCGGCGACGGCGAGGAGTTCGACTTCTAGGACGCGCGCGACAGTGCCCGGCCCTGGCGTGTCCCTGGCCGGGCACTGCGCGCGTCAGGCGACGTGCGCGCGGAACCAGTCGTACGTCGCCGCGATGCCGTCGCGCAGCGCGATCTCCGGCTTCCAGCCCAGCGCGGTGATGCGCGAGACGTCGAGCAGCTTGCGCGGCGTGCCGTCCGGGCGGGACGTGTCCCACTCGACGCTGCCCTCGTAGCCGACGACGTCGGCCACCAGCGCCGCGAGGTCGCGGATCGCGATGTCGTCGCCGACGCCGACGTTGATCGGCTCGGGCGCGTCGTAGTGCTCCATGAGGTGCACGACCGCCCGTGCGAGGTCGTCGACGTGCAGGAACTCCCGGCGCGGCGAGCCGGTGCCCCAGAGCGTCACCGACGGCGCGCCGGTCTCCTTGGCGATGTGCATCCGCCGGATCAGCGCGGGGAGCACGTGCGACGACTCGAGGTCGAAGTTGTCGCCGGGGCCGTAGAGGTTGGTCGGCATAGCCGAGACGAACGACGCGCCGTACTCCCTGCGCAGCGCCTGCACGTGCAGCACGCCGGCGATCTTCGCGATGGCGTACGCGTCGTTGGTCGGCTCGAGCGGGCCGGTCAGCAGCGCCGACTCCGGGATCGGCTGTGGCGCGTGCTTGGGGTAGATGCACGACGAGCCGAGGAACAGCAGGCGGGTGACGGCGAACGAGCGCGCGGCGTCGAGGACGTTGAGCTGGATGCGCAGGTTGTCTGAGAGGAACTCCGCGGGGTAGGTGTTGTTCGCGACGATGCCGCCGACCTTCGCCGCCGCGAGGACGACGTAGGCGGGGCGTTCGGCGTCGAAGAACGCGTCCACGGCGGCCCGGTCGCGCAGGTCGAGCTCGGCCGACGTGCGGCCGAGCAGGCCGGTGTGGCCGCTGGATTCGAGGTGCCGCCAGATCGCGGAGCCGACCAGCCCGCGGTGGCCGGCGACGTACACCGTCGCGTCGCGGGGCAGTGGGAACGCCGCGTCCGTCATGGCAGCAACGTACCCGCCCGGCGCGACGACCCTCGCTACGGTGCGTTGAGGGAAAAGGGGAGATGCGGAGGGTGTAAGGCGTGGCGACCGTCGAACGGGGCCCGCGGCAGCGGCCGGACCGGCCGTCGCGCGCTGTCCCCGAACCGGTCGCCGGGCCGGCCCCGCGCCCGGCCTGGGAGTCGGGGTACGCCCTGTCGCTGGCCGTCCTCGACGCCGGGCTGATCTCGCTCGCCGGGTACGTCGCGCTGGCCCGCTTCGGCGAGGGCGAGCAGCTGCGCGGCATCCCGTACGGCATCCTCGCCCTGCTCCTCGCGCCCGTCTGGGTCGCGGTGCTCGCGCTGAGCCGCGCGTACGAGAGCCGCTTCGTCGGGATCGGGTCGGAGGAGTTCCGCCGGGTCTTCGACGCGTCGGTACGGCTGCTGGCGGCGGTCGCGACGGCGGCGTTCGTTTTCCGGGTGCCGCTCTCGCGCGGGTTCGTCGGGGTCGCGTTCCCTGTCGGCACGGCGTTCCTCCTGCTCGGGCGGTACGGCGCCCGCCGCGTCCTGCACCGGCTCCGCAAGAACGGCCGCGCCGTCCACCGGGTGCTCGTCGTCGGCGCCCGCGAGGCGGTCGAGGACGTCGTCCGGCAGATGTGCCAGAACCCGCACGCCGGCCTGCGCGTCGTCGGCGCCTGCGTGCCCGACACCGAACGCGACGTCGTCGTCGGCGAGACGACGGTGCCCGTCTACGGCGTCCCGATCGACGCCGCCAATGTCGTCGGCGCGGCCGGTGCGGACACCGTCGCGGTCGCCGGTGGCTGGGCGATCGGCGCGGAGGGCGTACGCCGCCTCGCCTGGCAGCTCGAAGGCACCGGCATCGACCTCGTCGTCGCGCCCTCGCTGACGAACGTCGCCGGCCCGCGCATCACCATCCGCCCGGTCGCGGGCCTGCCGCTGCTGCACGTGGACGAGCCGGAGTTCACCGGGTTCCGCCGGCTCGTGAAGGGCGGGTTCGACCGCACGCTCGCGGCGCTCATCCTGCTGGCCGGGAGCCCGGTGCTGCTGGCCGTCGCGTTCGCGGTGAAGCTCACCGACCGCGGCCCGGTCTTCTACAAGCAGGAGCGGGTGGGCCGTAACGGCGAGACGTTCTGCATCTGGAAGTACCGGAGCATGTACGTCGACGCCGACGCGCTGGTCGAGCAGCTCGCCGAGCGCAACGAGAAGGACGACGTGCTGTTCAAGATCCGCCGCGACCCGCGCGTGACGCCGATCGGGCGCTGGCTGCGCCGGTTCTCGATCGACGAGGTCCCGCAGCTGTGGAACGTCGTGAAGGGCGACATGTCACTGGTCGGGCCGCGGCCGCCGTTGCCGCGCGAGGTCGCGAAGTACGGCTCCGACGTGCGCCGCCGCTTGCTCGTGAAGCCGGGGGTGACCGGGCTCTGGCAGGTGTCCGGGCGCAGCGACCTGTCGTGGGAGGAGAGCGTCCGACTCGACCTGCATTACGTCGAGAACTGGTCCGTCGCGATGGACGCGATGATCCTCTGGAAGACGTTCGGCGCGGTGCTGCGCGGCCGCGGCGCGTACTGACGTGCGGCTCGTGGCGCGCGCGGTGGACGCCGTGCGACTGGTCCGCACGGCCGTCTACCTGCGCGCGCACGGCGTGCGTACCGGCGGTCGCGCCATCGCCCGGGGGCGGCTGCCGGTGGTGCACGCCGACGGCCGGATCGTGCTCGGGCGCGGGTTCAGCACGCGGTCCGCGCAGGCGCGGGTGGAGATCGGCGCGGGCGTCGGGGGCGAGCTGGTCGTCGGCGACGGCGTCTTCCTCAACCAGGGCGCGAACGTCTTCGCCGCAGTCAGCGTCCGGATCGGCGACCACACCCGGCTGGCGGACCACGCCACCGTCTACGACACGGACTTCCACCCCGTGGGGCCCGGCGCGAAGCGGGAGGCGCCGGTCGTCATCGGCCGCAACGTCTGGGTCGGCCGCTCCGCGGTCGTGCTGCCGGGCGTGACGATCGGCGACCACGCGGTGGTCGCGGCCGGCGCGGTCGTGACGAAGGACGTGCCGCCGCGCAGCGTCGTCGCGGGCAACCCGGCCCGCGTCGTGTCGACGTTCGAGTGCCCGGACGACTGGGTGCGCCCGTGAGCCCGTCGCCCGGCAAGCACGTCGTCTTCGCCAACAACTACTCGATGCGCACGGCGTTCCGCGACGTCGAGGACGGCGTTTACCCGCGCCAGCATCTCTACGGCGCCGATGCGCTCCAGCGCGCGGGGTGGGACGTGGACGTCGCGCCGGTCGGGACCGGCGCGCTGCTGACGCTGTCCCGGCGGCTGAAGTACGCGGTCGGGGACGTCGGGCAACAGGCGTACGTCGCGCGCCGCCGCGCCCCGGCGTACAGCGGCGAGCCCAACTCGCTGGCCGGCCTGGCGATGGCCCGCCGCGCGGGCCTGCGCCGGCGGCCGCTCGTCACCGTCCTGCACTCGGCGCCGCGGCGGACGGCGCGGACGGCGATGCAGCTGCGCGGCTACGACCGCGTGATCTGCCTGAGCTCGTACGTCCGCGACGTCGTGAACGAGCGGTTCGGGATCGAGGCCACGTGGGCGCCGTGGGGACCTGCGCTGGACTTCGCCGGCTACCTGCCGGAACCGGGCGGCGCGGTCGTCTCGTCGGGCAAGACCAACCGCGACCAGGCGACGCTGCTGGCGGCGCTGGCGGGCATATCCGGCGTCGTCTACGCGCGCTCGCCGCGCGGCCTCACCGTGCCGGACGGCGTCGAGCTCGTGACCGACGAGACGCACGCCGACGCGCTCGAACCCGGCCGCGACCACTTCTCCTACGCGTACGTGCTGCGCCACCTCGTCGCCGCGTCGGTCGTCGCGATCCCGCTCACCGACCCCAGCCGGATCAGCGGGCTGTCCGAGCTCAACGACGCGCTCGCCCTCGGCAAGCCGGTCGTCGTGACGCGCACGCCGCACCTGATGGACGTGGACGTCGAGGCGGTCGGCTGCGGCTACTGGGTCGACGCCGGCGACGTCGAAGGCTGGCGCACGGCGCTGCGCCGGCTGGCCGGCGACGCGGCGCTGCGGGCGCGGATGGGGGCGGCGGCGCGGGCGTTCGCGGAGGAGCGGTGGAACGCCGACCTCTTCGGACAGGCGGTCGTCGAGGCGTTAGCGTCGGTGCGGTGAACGTCGCGAGGGCGGTCCGCCACCGGGTGACCGAGCGCGGCGTCGGCGGGCAGCTCGAGCTGTGGCGCGAACGCATCGAGGCGCGCCACCACAAGGACCTGCTGAGGCGGCTGCGCGGCGGCCGCGACGTGTGCTGGGAGGAGCCGGACGGCGAGACCGAGCCGCTCGTCACGATCCGCATCCCGACGTACAACCGGGCCGAGGCGCTGCGCGACGTCTCGCTCGCCAGCGCGCTGCGGCAGACGTACGAGCGGATCGAGGTGCTCGTCGTCGGGGACCGCACCGACGCGGCGACGGACCGGATGATGGCCGGCATCCGCGACCCGCGGGTGCGCTACGTCAACCTGCCCAGGCCCGGCCTGTACCCGCTCGACCCGACGCTGCGCTGGCGGGTCTCGGGGTCGCAGGCGATGAACGCCGGCCTGCTGCTCGCCCGCGGCGCCTGGGTGGCGCCGTGCGACGACGACGACGAGCTGACCGACGACCACGTCGAGGTGCTGTTGCGCGGCGCGAAGGAGCAGCGCGTGGAGTTCGTCCACTCGCTCACCGAGACGCACTTCGAGGACGGCTCGATCGGCGTCCTCGGCCGCCCCGAGCTGACCGTCGGCCAGGTCACGCAGGGGTCGGTGCTGTACTCGATGGGGCTCGGCTTCCTGCGCTACAGCGAGACCTGCCACCTCATCCCCGAGCCGCACGACTGGAACCTCTGGCGCCGGATGCGCGACATCGGGGTGCGCATGGGGTTCGTCGACCGGGTCACCTACCGCTACCACAAGACCGTGGAGTCGACGTTGGGGTCACCGGAGCCGCAAGCATGAGCGACCTGCCGTTCGCCAGCGTCCTCGTCATGACGTACAACCGCGCGCACCTGCTGCGGCGCGGCCTCGGCTCGTTGCTCGAACAGGACTACCCCGCGGATCGGTACGAGGTCGTCGTCGTCAGCGACGGCTCGACCGACGACACCGCGGACGTGGTGCGCGCGCACATCGACGCGCGGCGCCCCGACCAGCCGGAGCTGCGCTTCTACGACATCCCGCACGGCGGCCTCAACGCCGCGCGCAACGCGGCCGTGGAGGCCGCGCGCGGCGAGCTCCTCTGCCTCGTGGACGACGACGTCGTGGCGCCGGCCGGGTGGCTGTCCGCGCTCGTCCGCGGCTACCGCGCGTACCCGGACGCCGGCGCGTTCGGCGGCCCGATCAAGTTGTCGCTGGAGCGACCGATGCCGCGCACCTGCGGCCGCGAGGAACTCGGCGAGACGGTGCTCGACGCGGGCCCCGAGGTGTGCGAGCCGGAGGTCCTCTACGGCTCCAACCTCGCGGTCACCCGCGCCGCCGTCGACGTCGTGGGGGACTTCGACGTCACGCTGCCGTCGAGCGGCGACGAGGAGGAGTGGCTACGCCGGCTGCGCGCGACCGGCCGGCGCATCCTGTACCTGCCGGACGCCGAGGTGCTGCACATCCGCACCGAGGACGACCTGCTGCTGCGCAACCTGCTCCGCAAGCGTTACCAGCGGGGTCGCGACCAGGTGTCGTTCGACCGCAAGGTCGGCAACCGGCCGGACCCGCGCGCGGAGGCGCGGCAGGTCGCGGCGTCGCTCGTGCACGCGGCGCGCAAGCGCTGCGCGCTCGGGCTGCTGCCGGCCGCGGCCGCCGCCGGCCGCCTGGTCGGCATCGCCAAGACCCGCCGTCAGGGCTGACGCAGCCAGGGCGGCGTCCGCTGCCACGGCCGCCAGGTCGCCAGCGTCCGCTGGATCTCGTGCAGGCCGGAAATGCCGGCCGCGGCGACGCGGCGCGCCAGCTGCTCGCGTTCGGCCGCCTGCTCGTACGACGTCGCGACCGGCGCGAGGTGGCGCATCGGGAACGCGTCGACGATCCCGAGCCGCGCGCCGCGCTGGTACAGCGCGTACCAGTCGGCTTCGAGGCCCCACCCCATGCCGACGTCGGCCGGGAACGGCAGCACGTGCGCCCGCCACCCGGGCGACACGGCGAACACCGGACCGATCTCCACGAACTCCGTCAGCCGCGCGACGGACCGCTTCGCGCGGAGCGTGACGGCGTGGCTGAGGTTGCTGAAGTGCCGGGTGTGCGCGGGCATCGCGAGGTCGAGCCGCGCCCGGCGGACCAGGCGCAGGAACCCGCGCAACGACACCAGCCACACGTCGTCGTCCGCGACGACGACGTACGCCTCCGGCGGTACGGGCGCCGCCGCGAGCAGCCGGTCCACCAGCTCGAACTTCGACCCCGGACCGGTCCCGACGGTGTGCTCCGCAAGCTCGGGCACCCCCTGGTCGAGCGCCCAGAGCCGGACCGTCGCACCCGTGCCGCGGGCCTGGCGGACGAGCCTCCGGACGACTTTGCGGTTGCGCGCGCGGTACACGCAGAGGACGACGTCGGTCACGCCCGCCGCCGCGACCCGGATGGCCGCGCAGCCGGCTGCGCGGGCGCGGCGGGGGACGGCATGGGGCCATCGTGGCAGACCGCGCCGCCTAGACTCGCTGCCGTGCGCGTCTCGGTGCCGTACCCGCAGCCGGCGACGGTCGAGCGGCTCCGTGCGGTCGTCGTCACCGCGCTCATGACCGCGTTCGCGTTCCTCGCGGCGCAGCGCGTCCTCGTCGACGGGAAGCTCGCCGCCGCGGCGGTCGGCGCGGTCGTCCTCGCCGTGGTCGTGATCCAGCGGCCGCGGTTCACGGTCCTCGTGATGCTGGTCCTCAGCGCGCCGCTGTTCCAGCTCATGCGCCGCACGGTCGACTTTGCGGGGCTGCGCACCGACGCGTTCGAGGTGCTCGCCTACGCGCTCGTCGCGCGCTGGCTGATCTCGCGCGGCAACGAGCGCCGGATGCCGTCGTGGCAGTTCGCGGCGCCGGTGCTGCTGCTCGTCGCGGGCGCGACCGTCGGCGCCGTCTTCGCGCTCACCGTCGGGGCCAGCCGCTACCTCGTCCTCGGCCAGTACAAGGCCTACCTCGTCTACCTGCTGATCCTCCCGTTGAGCGCGCTGTTCGGGACCCTCGACGAGAAGCGCCGGCTGGAGATGTGGGTCGTGAACTTCTGCGTCGCCGCCTCGCTCGTCGTGCTCGGCGCCGCGGCGATCGGCAGCAGCACGCCGACCGAGGACCCGAACCTGCCGCTCAACACGTTCGGCGTCGCGACGCAGGTCAACCGCATCCGGCCGTCGATGCTCTGGCTGCTGTTCCTCGCGACGCTCATCGTGGTCGGCCGCGCCGTGACGTACGGCATGTCGCGGCGGATGGCGCTGCAGCTCTCGCTGTTCGTCGCCGTCTGGCTGTTCACGTTCAACCGGTCGTCCTGGGTCGCACTCCTCGTCTGCACCGGACTGCTCGCGCTGTTCCACCCGGGGCCGCGACGACCCACGCGGGCCCTGCGCACGCTGGCGGTGGCGGCGCTGGTGCTGCCGTTGACGATGATCGTCGCGGACCGCGGGCTGCTCGGGCCGACGCTGAGCGAGGTGCCGCGCCGGGTGGAGAGCCTGTTCCGGCCGGAGGTGGCCCAGGAGGACTCGCTGCGCGACCGGGCGGAGGAGTACCCGGTGGCGTTCCGCGCGCTCGCCGACAGCCCGGTCCTCGGCGTCGGCCTCGGCCGCCCGTACGGCGCCCGCCGGCCGTTCTACAGCCCGCGGCTCGGCGTGATCGTGTACGAGGAGCGGCCGTTCGCGCACAACAGCCTGCTGTTCGCGTACCTGCAGACCGGCCTGCTCGGGGTGGCCGGCCTGGTCTGGCTCGCGATCGCGGCCCGGCGGGCGGCGGCGCGCGCGCTGAGGGACTGCCCGGTCGACATCGCGCTGCGCATCTTCGTCGGGTCGGTCGCGCTGCTCGGCTACGCGATCCAGTCGCTCACCCAGACCAGCCTGCTGCACCGGCCGAGCATCACCGCCGCGGTCGTCGCGATGGTGCTGGCGACCTGGCCGCGGGAGCTCGATGCCTGACCGCGTGCTCTGGCTCGGTACGCAGCTCACCACGGCGCCGCGCTCCGGCGGCGCGATCAGGTCGTTGCGGCTGCTCGAAGCGCTGGCCCGGCACGCGGAGGTCGACCTCGTCACGACCGAGCCGTCCGGCGGCGACCTGCCGGTGGCGTCGCACCACCGCGGCGCCGCGCCGGGCCAGGCCGGGAGGGCGCTCGCGGTGGCGCGCGGCTGGCCCCGCGCGACCGCCCGGTCCTGCGCGCCCTCGACCATCGCCGCCGCGCGGCGGCTCGCGCCGACGGCGGCGCGGGTCGTCGTCGAGTGGGTGCACCTGTTCCCGCTGGTGCCCCCGGGCCCGTACGTGCTGGCGACGCACAACGTCGAGGCGGACCGGTCGGAGGACCCGCGCCTGGTGCGGGCCGAACGCCGCCTCGTCGCCGACCCGCGGGCGACCGTGCTGTGCGTGTCCGAGCGCGACCGCGACCTGCTCGGCCCCGGGGCGCAGGTCGTCCCCAACGGCACCGATGTCCCGCCGGCGACGACGCCGGTGCCGGACGACGGGCCGCTGCTGTTCGTCGGCGCGATGGACTACGCACCGAACCGGCTCGCCGTCGAGTGGTGGGCACGCGAGGTGTGGCGGCCAGCCCTGCCGCCGCTCACGGTGGCGGGCCGCGCGGCGGACACGTTGCCGCCGCTCGACGGCGTCGAGTCGGCCGGGGAGGTCGAGTCGGTCGCGCCGTTGCTGGACCGCGCGGCCCTCGTCGTCGTGCCGCTCCACCACGGCGGCGGCACCCGGCTCAAGGTCCTCGAGGCGATGGCCGCGAACCGGCCGGTGCTGTCCACGGCGAAGGGCGTCGAGGGCCTCGACGTGACCGGCGCCTGCGTCGTCGCGGACGAGGCGCCGGCGTTCGCCGCGGCGGTGCGCGACCTGCTTGCCGACCCGGCCCGGCGGCGCGCGCTGGCGGCCGCCGGGCGCGCCGTCGCCGAACGCCATGACTGGCGGCCCATCGGCGAACGGTTCGCCGAGCTGGTGCTCTCCGCCCCGCGGCGCGGATGAGTCACGGCGCGCGCGCCCCGCGTCGCGCGGGCGCGGTCGCGGGTTAGGCTCTCCAAGTGGACGTCCGTTCGGTGCTCGCGCTGCTGCGCAGACGGTGGTTGGCAGTCGTCCTCTGCCTTATCGCCGGCCTCGGCGGCGCCGGCCTGGTGACGATGCGGGCGGTGCCTCAGTACCAGTCGTCCGCACGGCTGTTCGTCAACATCCCGCGCGCCGGGTCTGTCGCCGAGCAGGTGCAGGGCGTCCAGCTCACCGTGCAGCTGCTCCTGTCCTACTCCCAGATCGCCACCTCGCGGTCCGCGACGGAGGAGGTCGCGCGCCGCCTCGGCCGCGCGCCGCACGAGCTCGGCGGGACCGTCGCGGCGACGCCGGTCACCGAGACGCTGCTCATCGACGTCGTCGCCACCGCGCACAGCGCGCCGGAGGCGGCGACGCTCGCCAACGTCGCCGCCGACGTGCTGACGTCCACGATCGCCGACCTCGAACGCGGCAAGGCGTCGCCGGTCACGGCGCGCGTCGTGGACCGCGCGCTGCCCATCGCGACGCCCATCTCCCCGCGACCCAAGGTCAACTACGCCGTGGGCGGCGTGGTGGGGCTCGCGTTCGGGCTGCTCCTGGCGTTCGCGCTGGACGCGATCGACCGCTCGCTCAAGCTGCCGGCGCAGGCGTCCGAGTCGTTCCGGGCGCCGCTGCTCGCCGCGACGCCGCGCAGCAAGGACGTCCGCAGCAAACCGGTACCGGACGACGCGCTGAGCCCGGTCAGCGAGGCGTTCCGGACGCTGCGGACCGCGATCCGCTTCGTCAACCCGGACAGCCCGCTCCAGGTCATCCTCGTCACGTCGGCGATCGCCGGGGAGGGGAAGACCACGACCGCGGTCAACCTCGCCGCGGCGCTGGCCCAGTCCGGCGAGCGGGTGCTGCTCGTCGACGGCGACCTCCGGCGTGCGCGGCTGGCCGAGATGCTCAACCTCGAGCCCGCGGTCGGCCTCACCAGCGTGATCACGAACCGCGTGCCCGTCGAGGACGCGATCCAGGCCTGGCACGGCGTCGGCGTGCTGACGTCCGGCGTGCTGCCGCCGAACCCGAGCGAGATCCTCGGCTCCGAGGCGATGGCCGGGCTGGTCGACCGGCTGCGGGTCCTGTGCGACGTCGTCGTGTTCGACGCGCCGCCGGTGCTGCCGGTCACCGACGCCGTCGTGCTCTCGACGCAGTGCGACGGGGTCGTCCTCGTCGCCCGGCACGGCAAGACACAGAAGGCGCAGGCCGCGGAGGCCAGGCGCCGGCTGGACGCCGTCGGCGCGAACGTCGTCGGCTGCGTCCTCAACGCCGTGCCGGCGTCCGCGACGCACGGCTACTACGAGGAGTACTACGGCCGCCGCCCCGAGTCGACCCAGTGGGGCCGCCGGTTGACCGACCGGGTGTCTCGTTAGAGTCGTGACATGACCGAAGCCGACGACTCCATCCGCCCGGCCTGGAAGCGGGGCGAGCGCCGCGGCGAGCAACCCCCGCCGCCGCCGGAGCCGCCGGCCCCGCCCGCGCCGCCGGCCGCCGAGGCGGCCGAGTCCGACGACGACCTCGAACGCGGCCGCACGCTCGCGCTGGTCGCGGCGCTGGGCCGGCTCCAGATGTCGCTGGACGTCGTCGTCCGCCAGCAGAAGCGCCACCACGAGGAGGTCGACGCGCGGCTCGCGCGGATCGAACGCGTCCTCGCGGGCGGCGCGCGGCTCGCGCCGGCGCCTGGCCAGCCCGGCCAGGCGGGTACGCCCGCCGCCCCGGCGGCGCAGGGCTCGCCGGGCGCCGCGCCCCCGCAGTGAGCGCACGACGCCGACTAGTCTCGGCCGCGCCATGAACCTCGCCGCCACCGCGCACCTGCTGTTCGAGTGGACGAAGCGGGACTTCCGAATCCGCTACACGCAGACGCTGCTGGGCAGCATGTGGGCGCTGATCCAGCCGATCGCGCTCACCGCGGCGTTCGTCTTCCTGTTCCGGCGGGTGGCCGGCATCGACGTCGGCATCCCGTACGCGTCGTTCGTGTTCTCCGGGATGCTCGTCTGGACCCTGTTCTCGGCCGGCGTCTCGAACGCGAACTCCGCCATGCTTGGGTCGATGCACGTCGCCGCGAAGGCGAACTACCCGCGCGTCGTCGCGCCGCTCTCCGGCGCGCTGCTCCCGCTCGTCGACCTGGCCGCCGGCCTGGTGCTGCTGCCCATCCTGTTCGTCGTGCAGGACCCGCCGGCCCGGCTGCTGCCGCTGCAGTTCCTGGCCGCCGCCATCGGCACGCTGTTGCTCTCCAGCGGCCTGGGGACTCTGCTCGCGGCGCTCACCGTGTTCGTCCGCGACATCAGGAACATCGTGCCGCTCGCCATGCAGCTGTTCCTGCTGGTGACGCCGGTCGGGTACGCCAGCCCGCGGCTGCCGGACTGGCTGCGGCACAACCCGATGGCGACGTTCGTCGAGGGGTTCCGGTCGTCGGTGCTCGACGTGCCCGGACCGCCGCTCTCGCGCTGGCTCACGGCGTTCGCCATCTCCGTGCTGATGTTCGTGCTCGGCCTCTGGTACTTCCACCGGGTCGAACGGCGGTTCCCCGATGTCGCGTGAGCCGGCCCGCGGCTCGGTGGAGTTCCGCGGCGTCACCAAGGAGTACCGCCTGGGCAAGCCGCGCGCGTTCCTCGCCGCGGCGCTGCCGTGGGGTGACGGCGTCGGCCGGGGCGACCGGCTGAAGGCGCTCGACGACGTGTCGTTCTCGATCGAGCCGGGCGAGTCGTTCGCGCTCATCGGCTCGAACGGCGCGGGCAAGAGCACGGCGTTGAAGTGCCTGGCCGGCGTCACGCAGCCCACCCGCGGCGAGATCCGCAGGGGCGGGCGGGTCGTCGCCCTCATCGAGCTCGGGATCGGCTTCCACCCCGACCTCACCGGGCTGGAGAACGCGAGGTTCGCCGCGACGATCGCGGGGCTGCGCGGCGCCGCCGCCAAGCGGCTGGTCGAGCAGGCGGTGGAGTTCGCGGAGATCGAGCGGTTCGCCGAGACGCCGGTGAAGCGCTACTCCTCGGGCATGTACGCGCGGCTGTCGTTCGGCATCGCGGCGCACCTGCCGGCCGACATCCTCATCGTCGACGAGATCCTCGCGGTGGGTGACCTCGCGTTCCAGCGCAAGTGCTACGGCCACCTCGCCAGCATGCGCCAGGACGACGGCGTGACGCTGCTGTTCGTCAGCCACAACGACTGGGTGCTGAAGGAGACCTGCGAGCGTGGCGTCCTCATCAGCCACGGCCGGGTCGAGGCCGAGGGCCCGGTGCGGTCGCTGCTGGACACCTACCACGCCGCGCCCGAACCGTTGACGCCGACCGAGCAGACCGGCGGGGAGCGCATCAAGGTGGGCCGCATCGACACGGTTCCCGCCGGCACCCGCTCGATCGGGCTGCACGAGCCGCTGACCCTGGAGTGCGAGGTCACCATCGCGCCCGGGACCGAGCACGCCGTGATCGGCCTGGCGTGGGCGAACAAGGACCGCCAGCTGCTCTGGGCGTCGTACTCCGACGAGCACGGTCTCGAGCTGGCGCCGGGCCGGCACGTCGTCCGCGTCGTGGTCGAGGACGTCAACCCGCTGCCGGGGCCGAACCTGCTCGAGGTCCTCGCGTTCGACCGGGCGTCACCGGTGATCGAGCAGTCCAGGCTGTTCGACATCACGGTGCTCGGCGAGCGGTGGGAGGCAGGCAACTGGGACCACGGCCTGATCGACGTGCCCACCCAGTGGAGCACCGGCTGACCGCCGGTCAGGCACCCGTCGGGGCGCCGGCGGCGAGCGCGCGGCTGGTCGCCTCCAGGTAGGCCCGGCCCCACTTCGCGTCCGGCTCCAGGTGGCTGCCCTCGGCCCACTCGTTCCACGCGTTCACGAAGAGCAGGTGCGGGACGTCGGTCCGCTCGCGCAGGCGCGCCGCCTTCTCGCGCAGCCACCGCTCGTACTGCTCCGGGGTCGCGTCGCGGTAGATGACGGCGTTGACCGAACGGCGCGCGGAGTTGTCCCACGCGACCGTCACGCACGGCAGCCGCGGGTACTCCGGCTCCGGCCGCGACAGCATCTCGTCGACGACGGCGCCGTAGTCGAAGACGTGCTGCCGGTACCCCTTGGCGGTCAGGCCGAGCGTCCGCGCGCCGCGCCAGAACAGGCTGCGCCGCAACGGCCGCCCGAGCGTCGTGTAGTCGGGGATGAACTCGACCGCGGCGTCGAACCCCCACTCGCCGGGCGGTGTCCAGCGCTCGGTCGCGAACGAGTCCACGCGGCACAGGTACAGGTCGCCGATGCCGTGCCGGCGCGCCTCGCGCCGCCAGGTCTCGGTCGTCCGTTTCACGTCGGGGAGGTCGGAGGCGCGGTAGACGAGGAACACCGGCTTGCCGTCGACGCGCACGTACCGCGGGTCCTCGAACGCGCGCAGCAGGTACCCGAAGTGCCGCTCGTCGTCGGCGTCCGAGTACGCCTGCGGCATCAGGACGTCACGTGACCCGCCGTCCCAGATTCGGGTCCAGTTCTCGTTGGCCCAGCAGAGCAGGAAGGGGAAGTCGGGCTGCCCCGACGCGAGCACGTCCTCGAACGGCCGTTCCAGCAGCCGCCGCCCGTCGAACCAGTAGTGGTAGTAGCAGAAGGCCCGCACGCCGTGCGCGCGCGCCAGCTCGGCCTGGTGCTCGCGCACCTCGGGCACCCGCAGGTCGTAGAAGCCGAGCTCGCCCGGCAGGTGCGGCTGGTCGTGCCCGGGGAACAGCGGGCGGGCCTTGGCGACGTTGCGCCACTCGGTGAACCCGCGGCCCCACCACTCGTCGTTCTCCGGGATCGGGTGGAACTGCGGCAGGTAGAACGCGACGGCATCGACGACGTCCGGGCGCCGGGCTCCGAGGTCGGGCATGCGGCTCATTGTCGCCAACGCGCGTGGACTACGCTTGCGCCGATGCCCATCGCCCCCCTGACCACCTCCGGACCGCGCCGCGCGGAGCCCAGGAGCGCCGCGTGAGCGAGGTCGCCGGCCCCCGGCGCGTGCCGTTCGACGAGGAGTTCCTCCGGCTGTCGTACGAGTGGCTGACCGACGAGGCGATGCGGTCGCTGACGATGAGCCCGCCGGTGACGCCCGAGGCGCAGGCCGCCTGGTGGGACGCGCTGCCGAAGCGGCCCGACTACGCCGTCTGGGGAATCGAGTACGACGGCGCGCCCGTCGGTGCGATGGGCATCAAGCGGATCGGCGAGGACGACGGGGCCGAGTACTTCATGTACATCGGCGACCGCGCGTACTGGGGGCGCGGGGTCGCGTCGTGGGCGTTCGCGGTGATCTGCGACGAGGTGCGGTCGCGCGGGCTCAGCACGCTGTACGGACGCATCGGGAAGCACAACGACCGCTCGCTCGCAGTGCACCTGCGCGAGGGGTTCCGGATCGTCGGCGAGGACGGGGACGTGTGGCTCGTCGCGTACGACCTGACCGCCAACCCGCGAGAGGAACCATGAGCGACGCGAGCAACGAAGAGGTCCGCATCGACGACGCCCTGCGGTGGGGGAGCGCCGGTGCGGCACTCGAAGCAGGCGAGTACTTCGAACGCAGCCGTCCCGGAGTGGCGTCGAAGCTGGCGGCGTTCCCGCGCTTCGTCGACCGCACCAGCATCGGGCGGTTCCTCGTCAAGGCGAAGATCTTCGAGGACGTCGCCGCGGTGCAGGGGTCGATCGTCGAGTGCGGCGTCCACGACGGCGGCGGGCTGTTCACCTGGGCCCACCTGTCCGCGCTGCGCGAGCCGCTGAACCACCGCCGCCAGGTCATCGGCTTCGACACGTTCGGCGGGTTCCCGTCCGTGCACGACGAGGACCTCACGACCGGCAGCGACCACGCGTTCGTCGGCAACTACGCCGGCGCGACGCGGGAGGAGATCGAGGCGGGGATCGCGCTGTTCGACCGCGGCCGCGCGCTCGGGCACCTGCCGAAGATCGAGCTGGTCGAGGGCGACTTCATGGAGACCGGGCCGCGCTACGTCGCGGAGAACCCGCACCTCGTCGTATCGCTGCTCTACCTCGACTTCGACCTGTACGAGCCGACCCGGCTCGCGCTCGACGTGTTCCTGCCGCGGATGCCGGCCGGCGCCGTCGTGGCGTTCGACGAGGTGCACACCCGCGACTTCCCCGGCGAGACCACCGCGATGATCGAGGCGCTCGACCTCTCCCGGCTCCAGTTGCGGCGCGAGCCGTTGACGTCGATCTGCTGGGCGGTGCTGACCGGCGACGAGCGCCGCTGACCGGTCAGTCGAGCGCCCACTCGTAGAACTCGTACGGCACGCCGCCGCCGCCGTAGGCGACCTTGTACGCGTACAGCGACGTGTTGAGCAAGCGGCCGGCCTCCTCGTTGGAGTTGCCGAAGTCGTAGTACCGCGCGCCCGCCTCGCGGGCGGCGGCGATGCCGGCCGCGAACGCCGCGTCGAGCGCCCACAGCTCGCGGCCGCGCGGCGTGGCGGCGCTGTACTGCGGGTGCACGACGCGCGGGGTCTTGTAGAGGATCGCGCCCGCGACCAGCTCGTCGCCGACCAGCACCGCCTGGCACTCGATCTCCTGCGGGAACAGGTCGGCGAGCAGCGCGATCTCCTCGGTCGAGTGCACCGGGTCGACGCCGTAGCGGTCGCGCAGGTTCGCCGTGAGGATCGGCCAGAACGCCTCGACGTACTCCCGGCCGGACACCACGGTGACGCCTGCCGCGCGCGCCTTGTCGAGGTTGCGGCGGCGGTTCCTGTTGTGGAGAGGAGGCTCGCCGAGGTCGAGCGCCGCGGACAGGTCGCAGCGGTACCGGTGGGCGCCGAGCCGGAACAGCGCGTACAGGTCGTCGCCCGCCGGGACCCGGTGGTAGATGTACGGGACCGCCTTGTAGCGCAGCGTCGCGCAGCCGCGTTCCCGCCACAGCGCGGCGGCGGCCGTGAGGACGTCGATGACCGCCTCGCCCCGGACCGAGCCGTCGTGGACGAGGCCGCCGTACGTGATGCCGGGGTGGCTCACGACGACGCTCGGGTCGCGCGGGTCGAGGGCGGCGGGGAGGACACCGACGAGGCGACCTCGCGGGTCGCGGACGACGACCGACGCGTCCGCGAACCGGTCGCCGTGGTAACCGAGGTAGCGCCTGGTGTGCAGGAACGTGCCGTTGACGGAGCTGGCGACGACGTCGTCCCACGCGCCGTCGAGGTCGGGCGCGTACGGCGTGATCACGGCTGCCACGCTAGCGCCTCACCTCGCAGTCGCCGCGGTCCCCCGCGCGCGCTCACGCGCTCGGCTGTCGCGCGCCGTAGGGTCGCTGGCATGACCGACGACGCCGCCGGACGCGCCGCGCTGGTCCTGAACCGGCGGCGGATCGACCGCCTCACCGCCGCCGCGACCGCGCTCTCCGCCGCGCGGCGTCCGGTTGCCGCGATCCACGTCGCGACCGCCGCTGCCGAGCTGGCGTGGCACCGGCACGGCGGTGTGTACCGGCTGCCCAGGGTCGAACGCTTGTTGCGCCGGTGGGCGGTGCCTGCGCCGCCGGCGCGGGTCGCGGGCGAGGCGCGGACCGTGCTGCACGTGCTGTCCAGCGCGTACGACTTCGGCGGGCACAGCCGGTTCGCGACGCGCTGGATCGAGCGGGACGCCGGGCGCCGCGCGCGCGTCTTCCTCACCGAGCAGCCGCCTGATGTCGACCCCGAGTGGCTGCGCGGCCTGGCGGTCGAACGGCACGGCCCGCGCGAGCCGGTGCGCGCCCGCGCCGTGGCGCTCGCCCGCGCGTGCGCCACGGCCGACGTGGTGGTGCTGCACGTGCACCCGCAGGACCCGGTGCCGTTGCTGGCGCTGCCGCCGGGCACGCCCTCGATCCTGCTCAACCATGCCGACCACGCCTGCTGGCTCGACGCCGGCGTGACGGTCGTCGCGCACATCCGTGAGTCCGCCCGCCGGCTTGCCGACGAGCGCCGCGGCCTGCCGGACGGCTCGATCCTGCCGGTCCCGGTGGACCCGCGCCCGCTGCCGGACCGGGCGGCCGCGCGGAAGGCGCTCGGGCTCCCGGGTGACGCCGTCGTGGCGCTGACGATCGGCAGCAACTTCAAGTACGGCGACGGCACGGAATTCCTGCGGCTGTGCGAGCCCATGCTGGCCGCGTACCCGGCGTTGTTCGTGCTCGCGGTCGGCCCGTCGGGCCCGGCGTGGGAGCGGGACCGGGTCCGCGCGCTCGGTGTGGTGCCGGACGTGGGGCCGGCGCTGGCGGCATCGGACCTCTACCTCGACTCGTGGCCGTACTCGTCGCTGACCTCCATGCTCGACGCGGCGGCCGCCGGGTTGCCGACCATCGGGCGGCAGCTGCCGGAGATATCCGGGACGTTCGAGGCAGTGGACTCGCCGGGGCTGGCCCGGCACGTCGTCGCGACCGACGACGCAACCTGGCGCGCCGCGCTCGACCGGCTGGTGGCGTCGCCGGAGGCGCGGCGCAGCGCCGGCGCGGCGCTCGCCGCCGACGTCACGGCCGTGCACGGTCGCGGCTGGCGCGACCACCTCGATGCGGTCTACGCCCGCGCTCTCGCCGGGCCGCCGCAACGCCGGGTGGACCCTCCCGGCTTCGTCGACTCACCCGCGGACCGCCGGCTGGCCACCGTCTACCGCGACGACCCCAACTACCCGGGCCTGCCGGCGCTGCTGCACCGCAGGGCCGGTGCCGCCGAGCGAGAGGGCGCGCTGGTGCTGCGCGCGCTGGCCAAGGCGTTCCGCTAGGCCCGAACGCCGCGCGCCCCTACGCGGAGGCGCGCACGGCGGCGATGACCGCGTCCACGTCGGCGTCCGACAGGTGCGGACCCATCGGCAGCGAGAGCACCTCGGCCGCGAGCCGTTCCGCGACCGGCAGCGACACCTCCGACGCGAACGCCGGCTGCCGGTGCGGCGGGGTCGGGTAGTGGATGAGGGTCTCGACGCCGCGCGCGCGCAGCCGTTCGGCCAGCCCGTCGCGGTCCTCGGAGCGGACGACGTACAGGTGCCACGACGGCTCGGCGCCGCGGGCCACGTACGGCGTCGCGACGACGTCCGGCAACGCCTCCGTGTAGCGCGCGGCGATCTCGGCGCGGCGGGCGTTCCACGCGTCGAGGTGCCGCAGCTTCACCCGCAGCGCGGCGGCCTGGATCTCGTCCAGGCGGCTGTTGACGCCCGCCTGCTCGTGCACGTACTTGCGCTCGGAGCCGTAGTTGCGCAGCAGCCGCAGCGTGCGCGCCAGGTGGTCGTCGTCGGTCGTCACGGCACCGGCGTCGCCGAGCGCGCCGAGGTTCTTGCCGGGGTAGAACGACCAGCACGCGGTCCGGCCGGCGCCGCCGACGCGGGTGCCGTGCAGCCGCGCGCCGTGCGCCTGAGCGGCGTCCTCCACGACGTGCACGAGCGACGCCGCCGTGGGCACCGCCGTCGGCTGGCCGTAGAGGTGCACGGGCAGCACGGCGCGGGTCCGCGGCGAGACGCCGTAGGAGGTGAGGTTGTACGTCCGCTCGTCCACTTCCGCGGGCACCGGCGTCGCGCCGGTCGCGGCGACCGCGAGCCAGGTGGCGACGAACGTGTGCGACGGCACGACGACCTCGTCGCCCGCGCCGACGCCGAGCGCGCGCAGCGTGAGCGTCAGCGCGTCGAGGCCGTTGCCGACGGAGACGCAGTGCCGGGCGCCGACGTACGCCGCCCACTCCGCCTCGAACGCCTCCACCTCGGGCCCGAGGACGAACCACCCCGAAGCGACCACGCGCTGCACCGCGGCCGACAGCTCGGCCTCGATGGGGGCGTGCGCCGCCCGCAGGTCGAGGAAGCGGATCATGGGCCCGGCGCGCTGACCGCCTGCAGGTACTCGCGGTAGTCGCGGTAGTAGTCGTCCTCCTCGTAGAGGTGCGAGGCGAGGACGAGCGAGACCGAGCCGGACGAGAAGTTGTCCAGCTCGCGCCAGATCATCGGCGGCAGGTACAGCCCGTAGTACGACCGCGACAGGAAGAACCGCCGCTCCTGCCAGCCGTCGCGCACGATGACCTCGAACGACCCCGACGCGCTGATGATGAACGCGTGGTTCGTCTTGTGCGCGTGGCCGGCGCGGGACTCGCCGCCCGGCACGTCGTACAGGTAGTAGACGCGGCTGATGTCGAACGGCACGTGCCGCTGCTGCTCGACGAACGTCAGGTTCCCTCGCGGGTCCGCGATCTTCGGCAGCTCGATGATCCGGCAGTCCTCGACACTCATCCGCGCTCCCTCCTCGCCGTGCACGCTATCCCGGTGACGCGCGCGCGATCAGGTCGTCGCGCGATCCAGCGCGCGCAGCCACTCCGCCGCCGAGTCGCGCGCCCACTGCTCGACGTCCACCCTGGGCCGTTCGTCGCGCAGTGCCGCGGTGACCGCCGCCGCGAACGCCGCCGCGTCACCGTCCGGCACGGCGACGACGCCGGGCAGCGTCCCCAGCGCGCCGGTGTCGTACGCGACGACGGCGAGCCCGGCGCTGAGCGCCATCGCCACCGAGCCGCTCTGCGACACCGCGCGGTACGGCGCCACCAGCACCTTCGCCTCGCGCAGCGCCGCCGCGACCTCGGCGTCGGTCGCGAACGCCGTCGCCGACCGGTCGTCCACGGCCGCCACCTCGGCCAGCGCGGCACGCAGCGCGGGGTCGAGCGATCCCTTGCCGCAGACGAGCACCCGCGCGCCGTCCGCGCCGGCCAGCGCCGCGGGCAGCCGGTCGAGGCCCTTGTCCGGCCGCAGGTGGCCGAGCACGAGCAGCGCGCCGTCGGCGCCCGGCCCGACGGCGTCGTTGTCCGCGCACCAGGCGCGGTACGGCAGGTGCCGGCACACCACCGTCGGGCGGCCGACGAGCGCGGCGAGGCCGGCGGAGTGCGCGACCCGCACGCCGGCGCCGCGGACCAGGGCGCCGTACGACAGCCGGCGCGCGACCGGCCGCGGCTGCTTCGGCACCGGGTCGTGCACCACGACCACGACTCGGCCGACGGTCGCGAACGCCGCCAGCGCCAGCTCGTCCAGCACGCCGCGGGTCAGCACCACGACGACCACCTCGCCGCGCCGCACCGCGCGCAGCGTCACGAGCAGCCCGCGCAGCAGCGCGCCGAGCTGGCGCGCCTTGCCAGGGCGGTGCCGGTTCGCGGGTAGTGCCGCCACCGACCCCGGCGGCCGCCACTCCGCGTCCACCGTCGTGACCGCGCGGGCGCGGACGCCGTTCGCCTGCAGCAACGCGGCCAGCTCGCGGCCGTACGGGTTCAGGCCGTCGACGTCGTAGACGAGCACCCCGCGCTTCACCGGCGCACCGACTCGTAGACGTCGAGCAGCGTGCGCAGGCTGCGCTCCGGTGTGTGTTCGCCGAGGTAGCGCGCGCGGGCGGCGGCGCCGCGCACCGGGTCGGGCGGGCGGGTCGCGGCCAGTGCGGCGGCGAACGCGTCCGGCGTGGCGGGGGCGGTCCAGCCAACGTCGTCCGTGACGAGCTCGGGCAGGGGCCCCACGTCCGTCGCCAGCACCGGTCGCGCGCGCGCGAACGCCTCGACGAGGACCCGTGGCAGGCCTTCGTAGCAGACGGAGGGGATCACGACGGCGGCGGCGTGCGCCATCTCCCGCGCGACCCGGCCGGACGGCTGCGCGCCCAGGTAGCAGACGTCGTCGCGCTCGGCCGCGAGGCGTTCGATCTCCGGGCGGCACCGGCCGTCGCCGACGATCGTGAGCCGGCCGCCGCGGGGGGTGCGCCGCCACGCCTCGGCGAGCAGCAGCGCGCCCTTCTCCTCGTCGAGCCGGCCGACGAACAGGTGCCCGGTGCCCGGCGGCTCCGGCCCCCCCGGGTCCGGCGCGGACGTCGGCCGGATGGTCACCCGGTCCAGCGGCACGCCCGCGCGGGACAGCGTGCGAGCGGCGAACGACGTCAGCGCGAGGAAGCGGTCCACCTTCCGCCACGTCGGTCCGTGCAGCACCTCCGCGGCCGTCAGCACCACGCTCTGCGGCCGCGAGCCGCGGTAGCAGCCGTGCACGACGCCCGGCCAGCGCAACGGAGTGCCGATGCAGTCCTCGCACGCGTGCCCGTCGCGGAACAGGCTGCCGGCGATGCACGCGTGCCGGTAGTTGTGCAGCGTCTGCACGACCGGCACGCCCGCGCGCGCCGCGACCCGCACGACCCACGGCGACACCAGCGGGTACGGGTTGTGCAGGTGCAGCACGTCCGGCCGCTGCCGGCGGATCAACGCCTCGACGGCGTCCGCGTCCTCGCCGGACCGCACCGGCCGCACCGCGAGCGCCGCCTTGCGGGCCGGCGGGAGGGCGGCGATCTCGTCGCTGGACCGTAGGTGGGTCAGCACCTCGACGCCCGCTCCGCGCAACGCGCCGATCTCGTCGTCGACGACGGCGTTCTCGCCGCTCGGCACGGCGGAGACGTAGCGGTTGTGCACGACCAGCACGCGCACGGTCATCCCGCCCGTCGTGCGGCGCCGCCGGGCACCGGGAGATCGCGCACCCGGGCAGTCTGCCCGGCGCCGGACCGCGCGTGCCAGCGACGGTGCGGCGGGCCCGCGTGGCACGATGCGCGGGTGGCGGCCGGAGCGGGAGCGCGCGACGTGGACCGGCCGCGCGTGCTGTTCGTGACGAACCTGCTCACGCACTACCGCAAGCCGCTGTTCCACGAGTTGTCCCGGCGCCTGCCGGTGCGGTTCGTGTTCTTCTCCGACGGCGGAGAGTGGTACTGGCACGGCACGAACTCCGACCCCGCCGGGCTGAACGCGGTCTTCCCGCGCGGGAGGTGGGTCGGCCGTACCCGCGTGACCCCCGGGCTGGTCGCCGAGATGGCGCGGCAGCCGTACGACGTCGTCGTCACGTCGCTGGTCGGGAAGTTCGCGCTCGCCGTGTCCTACCTCGGCGCCCGCGCGCGGCGCCGCACGGTCGTGCTCTGGGCGACGATGTGGTCGCACCCGGAGACGGCGTTCCACCGGCGGACTGAGCGGATCACCAACGCCCTCTACCGCGACGCGGACGCGATCGTGACGTACGGCCGGCACGTCAGCCGGCACGTCGTGTCGAAGGGCGCCGACCCGGCGCGCGTCTTCGTCGCGCCGCAGGCGGTGGACCTCACGCTGTTCCGCCGCGACCGGCCGCCGTACGACGGGCCGGTGCGCATCACGTTCGTCGGCCGGCTCGAGCCGGAGAAGGGCGTCGAGGACCTGCTGGCGGCGTTCCGGCTGCTCGACGAGCGCGGCGTCGCGTACGTGCCGGTGATCTACGGCGCGGGCTCGGTGGACGTCCCCGGCGGGCGCGGCAAGGTGCCGAACGACCAGCTGCCCGCGGTCTACAACACCGCTGACGTCGTCGTGATCCCGTCCCGGCTGGTGCCGGAGTTCGCCGAGCCGTGGTCGCTCGCGGTCAACGAGGCGATGGGCTGCGGCGCGACCGTCGTCGCCAGCGACGCGGTCGGCGCCGTCCAGGACGGGCTGGTGACGGACGGCGAGACCGGGCTGGTGTTCCCGAACGGCGACGTGGTGGCGCTGGCCGACGCGCTGGAACGGCTCGCGACGGATGCGGCGTTACGCCGGCGGCTGGCCGAGGCGGGTCACGCGGCCATCCAGGCGTTCACCTACGTTGCGGCAGCGGACGCGTTCGTCCGCGCGGCTCAGGCGGCGATCAGCCGGGACCGGCGGGCGTTGCGCAGGAAGCGCGCGTTGCCGACGAAGTAGCGCTTGGCCAGCCGGCGGGGCTCGCACATCAGCCGGTAGGTCCACTCGAAGCCGGTGTGCTGCAGCCACTCGGGCGCTGTCTTCTTGGTGCCCGCGATGAAGTCGAACGCCGCGCCGATCGGCACCAGCGTGGTGCCGAGGCGGTCACGCATCTGCTCGACGAACCGGTCCTGCTTCGGCGTGCCGAGGCCGACCCAGACGATCTCGGCCTTCGCCGCGCGGACGCGGGTGGCGAGCTCGTCCGCCTCGTCGGCGGTGAGGTCGCGGAACGGCGCGGACTCGGCACCCACGATGTTCGCGTCCGGCGCGATCGCGCGCAGCTCGGTGACGAGCTTCGCGATGACGTCGGGGCTGCTGCCGTAGACGAAGTGGCGGATGCCGAACGCTTGGCCGCGCTTGACCGCCTCGACCATGAGGTCCGGGCCGCGGGTGGACTGCTCGAGGTGGCTGAAGCCGACCTTGCGGCCGGCCCACGCGACCGGCTGGCCGTCGGGGAGGTTGAGGTCACCCTTGTTGAGGAGCGCCGCGTACTCGTCGTTCTTCACGGCGAGCGAGAGCGTGTACGCGTTGCACAGGTGCAGCGTGGCGGGCCGGCGGGCGAGGGCGTAGGTGAAGAGGCGCTCGACGGCGTCGTCGAGCGTCACCGCGTCGATCCGTACCCCGCAGCACTCGAACGAGCCCGGCGTGTCGCTGTGCAGCGCGGTGGTTTCCGGGCGTGCCGGAACCACCGTCTCCCTGATGACGGTCAAGAGATCAATCCCCTCGGACACCGCGCTGGGACGCGGCCTTCCCGGTTGGTGTTCGGCACGTGACCAGTCGAAGTTGACTAGTCGCGCGTGACCCCCGTACCTACTGACAACGAACAACCATGCGGATCGTCACGCTGTTCCCGGAACGTCGGGACCTCTGGCCCGACGTTGTGACTTTCGTCCCGACCGGTCTGTCGGGTTTCGCAGGTGATTGTCCGTTTCGGAACGGGCGGGCGCCGAGGGGCGCGGTGTCGGTGGGGCTACCCGGGGACTACGTCGTGCGGCGCCGGGCGCGGACCCCGGCGGCGGTGACGGCGAGCCCGGTGCCGAGCAGCACGGCCGGGACCGCGACGTCGCGGGAGGTGGCGGCGCCACCGCGGCCGGCGTCCACGCCGCCGCTCGGGACGGTGCCCGTGCCGCCGCCGCGGCGCGGCAGGTTCTCGCAGGCGACGCCGTCGTTGTCGGCGTCGAGCCGGTCCGGGTCGCCCGGGTGCGCGTCCATGTGCGCCTGCGCGTCTTCCTGATAGTCGAACGCCGGGCAGTTGACGTCGCCACCGTGGTCGGCGAGTGCCGGTCCGGCCAGAATGGCCGTCAACGCGGCTGTGGACAGCACCGTTGCGCGCAGCACGTTTCCTCCTGGAAACTAGGGTGGCGCACCTTAGCGCGGCTTTTGCCGGAATGGGAAGTGGCGAAATTGGCGGCTGATCGATGGGACTTCGCGGCGTTGACGCCGCCGGAGCGCCTGCACGCCGTCGAGCTCGCCGCCGCCGCGGCGTTCACGAATTCGCTCGCGGAAATCGCGGCGCCCATTGCGGCCCCGCCCGCCGCCCCGTCGGCAGCGCTCGCACCGACACCGGAGCCGGCTCGCGCCGGCCCGCCACCGGTGCCGCTCCCGCGCGCCGAACCACCCGGGCCGGCCACGCATTGGGTGGCCGGGCCGCGCGCCCCGCGCCGCCCGCTGCCGGCCCGGCTGACGCTCCCGGCGGGCCTCGCGGTCACCGCGGCCGGGGTCGTCGGCCTGGTCGCGAGCGTGACCGCGACGCCGCGCATCGGCCCGCTCGCGGACCCGGCCGCCCTGGTGGTGGACGCGCCCGCGACCGTGGCGGCCGAGACGCCGGAGCGTGCGGTACGGCGGCCGCGCGCGCCCCGCAGCCTGGCCGCCACACCCCCCGCCGGGCCGCGCCCGCTGGCCAGGTCCCGGCCCCTCCTCGTCGAGGTGGCCCGGGTCGGCGTCCGTGCCGACGTCACCGAGCTGGGCCTGCGGCACGACGGCTCGCTCGACGTGCCGGAGGACGAGCGGGTCAGCGGCTGGTACGCCGGCGGCCCGGCGCCCGGCCAGGCCGGCGCGGCGGTCGTCGTCGGCCACGTGGACAGCGCCGACGGCCCCGGCGTCTTCCACCCGCTGCTCCGCGCCGCCGTCGGCGACGACATAGCGATCCGGCGCGCGGACGGCTCGCGCGTCGTTTTCCGCGTGTACCGCGTGGCGGCGTATCCGAAGACGTCGTTTCCCACCGATCTCGTCTACCGCGCGAACGGCATCGAGCTGCGGCTGGTGACGTGCAGCGGCGAGTTCGACCGGCGCACGCGGCACTACCGGGACAACCTCGTGGTGTTCGCCCGCCGCGTCGCCTGACCGGGCCGAACGGCGTTCGACAACTTGCGATTCCCCGGGCAGCGCGGTGACGGTCGGACCGGTCAAGACCGGCGCGGTGGCAGCCGATGAACAACAACGATGTGATTCGGCGTGCGCGGTGTGGGCCGTTCGCCACATCCGGGTTCATTCGTCCGGGTGTGCTGCGGCGCCGCCCGCGCCCCGATCACTTACCTGCACGAAGCGGACGGAAGCGAAGGGGTCGTGGATGAGCGGCGAGTCGGTGGTCTTCGGGTGGCTCCGCAGCGGGGTGCCGCTGTCCCTCCTGCTCGACCTGGCGTCGCCGGACGGCCCGGACTCGCAGGAGATCGCGCGGACCGAGCGGACACTGCGCGCGGTCGGCTGAGACGTGCCGGCGCGGGCACCGGAGGGGGTCGCCCGCACGCCGGACGCACGAAGGGCGAGGCCGTCCGGCCTCGCCCTTCGTCGCGTCAGCACGACACCCCGCCTGCGCCAGGGCCGGACGGACGGTTCGGTGCCCCTACAACACCGAGCTTCCAGCCGGCCCCGCCGCGAGCGGGGTGCGTTCCCTCGTTCCTACCCCGGTTCGCGTTGGGTTATTCCTCCGATCAGGCAGGCGGCCGCCCGCCGGTCCGCAGCCGGCGCGCACCACCCGTGTCCGGGGCCGCGGGCATCGGCTGGGTACCGCCGCCCGTCGGCGCGGCCGTGGTCGAGCCGGTGCCGGGCGGGACGAGCGGCGCACCCACCGGCGCCGAGGGCGCGGCCACCGGGGCGCCGGCCACCGGGGCGCCGGCCACCGGCTCCTCCGGGTACGGCTGGCCGAAGCCGGCCCGCGCCGCCTCGAGCTGCTCGCGGACCCGCGGCGCCTCCTCCTCCGCGCGGTTCAGCGCCTTCTCCCACTGCGCCCGCATCGGCTGGATGCCGCCGCCGCCCACCGCGACGACGAGGATGCCGCCGATCGTGAACAGCACCGCGGTGAGCACCCGATCGGTCACCAGCCCGGCGACCTCGATCTGCTGCAGCGCGGCGATGACGCCGAAGAACAGGACCGCGAAGGACGCGACGCCGGCGACCAGGCGGCCGTAGGAGAGCCCGCCGAGGGCGTTGCCGACGATGTCCTTCACGGCCGCGGCGATGGCCGAGGCCACGACGACGATCACGATCGCGACGAACGCCTTCGGCAGGAACGAGATGACGCCCGCGATCATGTCGCTGATCGGGTTGGTCCCGAACACGCCGAACGCCGCCTGCAGGACCAGCAGCAACAGCGTGTAGAAGACGAGCTTGGAGACGATGTCGCTGGCGTCGTAGCGGCTGTTCTCCAGCGCCCGGCGCACGCCGCCCCGCTCGACCGCGCGGTCGAAGCCGGTCCGCTCCAGCACGGCGTCGACCGCCTTCGCGACGACCTTCGCGAGGACGTACCCGACGCCCAGGATGATCAGGAAGCCGAGCAACCGCGGCACGAACGTCGCGACGCTCGACCACGCGTCCTCGACGCCCCTGCTCCAGTCGGTCTGCGCGAGAGAGGCCATGCCGGTGCTCCTTGGGTCAGCGAGGGTGTCGACCCGAGGGATGCCCGAGCGGCAGCGGCAGGAAACGGCCGGCGACCGCTCAGCGGCGCGCGATCAGCCGTAGACCGCCACGGACGGCGTCGTCAGCACCGACGACTTGCTGCGGACGATCGCGCGGCAGCCGCGCGTGGTGCCGTTCGGCGGGGCGAACGAGCCCACGACGCGTTCGGTGAGCCGGCCGTCGAAGTTGCCGGTGACCAGCGCGACGTTGCGCCAGGTGCCGGTGCCGTCGGTGCACTGCGTCCGGATGGCGCGGATGCCGCCGAGGCCGCTGTTGGACGTGCGCACGGCCAGCGCGTGGACGGTGCCGACCCGCCGCGGCACCACCGAGGCGGCGATCCGGCCGGGTGGGGCCACGCGGCGCAGGCCGTTGCGGTCGCCGAGGTGCAGCTCGTCCGGGCCGCCGGAGGAGCGCATGAGCTGGTACGAGCCGTTGTAGGCCGAGTCGTAGTGGCCGAGGCCGACGCCGTGCGCGATCTCGTGCATCAGGGTCCCGATCCACCACGTGGGGCTCGGGTTCGCCCGGTAGCGGGACAGCGTGATGATCGACTTGGCCTGGAAGATCTGCCGGAACGCCCCCTGCGTCGTCGTGATCGTGCAGCCGAGCGCATTCGCCGTGCTGCAGCCGCTCCCGAAGACGAGGACGAACCGCCGAGTAGAGGTCGGGGCGGTGGCTGTCGTGCGGCCGCCGTACACGAGGTGGGCGCCGAAGCCGGGGACCGCGTTGAGCTTCTTGATCGCGGTCTTGACCAGTTGCTCGCCGCCGGCGGGCAGGTTCGACGTGGAGAGGTACCAGCGGACCGTGTTGCGGGTCCACGGCAGGTGCGGGTGCAGGCCGCTGTTCGACCAGCAGTACCCGGCCGAGCAGCCGCGGCTCTTGGACACGGCCGGAGCCGGCCACCCGACGACCAGCGCGATGCCGTAGCGGATCTGGCCGTCCAGCCGCCGCGACGTGACGACCGACCAGCCGCCGTCGGTCTGCATCGGGTACCGGAGCACCGCGCGCGCCGAGCCGACGGTGCCGGCGATCGCGGACGCGATGGAGTCGGCGTACCCGTAGTCGTAGGTGCTCCCCGATAGGTACGTGTACGGCGCGTCGTCCGGCGGCGGCGCGAACGTCTCGCCGTTGACGAGCGCGGTCGCGATGCGGGTCGCCGCGCTGGCGTACACCTCGCGGCGGTACAGCGGGTCGTTGCCCGCGTTGACACGCATCGCATCGGCGGCGGCGTGCAGCTGCTCGGTGGCGTTCGCCTCCACCTTGGGCGACGTGGTGGTGAGGCCGAACGGGTCGACCTCGGCGGCTCCGGCAAGAGCCGGGGCGGGCGCGAACGACGCGACGAGCGCGCAGGCGGCGACGAGGCGGACCAGCGCGGGGACGAGACGCATACGTCTGTGATCGGCGCGCGGCACCCGGCGCGCGTATGGCACGTTCGGACGAGATCCGGCGTAGTCACGGCCCGGCTCCGGCGTACGCTGCGCGCCGTGCGCGTGGTCGTCACCGCTCCGCTGAACGGCCTCGAGCCGCTGGCCGGTCACGAGGTCGTGGGCCCGGACGGCTGGCGTGACGCGCTCCCCGAGGCCGACGCGCTGCTCTGCCTGCTGACGGACCGGGTCGACGCCGGGCTGCTCGACGCCGCCCCGAACCTGCGCGCCGTCGGCACCGTCTCCGTCGGCTACGACCACGTGGACCTGGCCGCCTGCGCCGCGCGCGGCATCACGGTCGTCAACACGCCCGGCGTGCTGACCGAGGCCACGGCGGACGTGGCGTTCGGGCTGCTGCTCGCCGCGGCCCGGCTGTTCCGCGTGGCCGGGGAGACCGTCACGTCCGGCCGCTGGGCCGGCTGGCAGCTGGGCGACTTCGTCGGCCGCGACGTGCACGGCGCCACGCTCGGCCTGGTCGGCTACGGCCGCATCGCGCGGGCCGTGGCCCGCCGCGCGGAGGGGTTCGGCATGCGGGTGCTGCACCACAGCCGGTCGTCGGGCCTCCCGCTCGACGACCTGCTCGCCGAGTCCGGCTTCGTCTCGTTGCACGTGCCGCTCAATTCTGGGACCCACCATCTGGTGGGGGCGCGGGAGCTGGCTCTGCTGGGGCGGGGTGGGGTCCTGGTCAACACCTCGCGCGGCCCCGTCGTGGACGAGACCGCTCTGGCGGCGGCGTTGGTTGCGCGGACGATATTCGCGGCCGGCCTCGACGTCTACGAGAACGAGCCAGAAATCCACCCGGCGCTGCTGGCGTCGCCGTTCGCGGTGCTGCTTCCGCATGTAGGGAGCGCTACGGAGGGCACAAGGTTCGCCATGAATCGGCTGGCGGCGTCCGGCGTCGCCGACGTGCTCGCCGGACGCACGCCGCCGAACGTCGTGCGGTAGGGCGTTACGGCTTGGCGCAGCCGCCGGCGAGCTGGCAGACCGGCGGGATGCAGTCCATGCAGTCGTCAAGGCTGTCGAGCGCGTCCTTGACGGTGTGGTGCACGAACTTCACGGGGTCGGCGGCGGCCGGCCCGGCGAAGGCCGTGAGGGCGACGAGCGCGATGGCGAGCGTGCGGCGCATAGGGGATCGCCTTTCTCTCGGGGATCGGCCGAGTGTGTCACTCGATCCCCGGCACGGACACCCCCTCCGTGACGACCCGTTCGAACTCGTCGCGCAGCCGCCGCGTGTGCGGCCCGAGCCCGCCGTCGCCGACAGGGACGCCGTCGACGTGCCGGACGCCGGCCACGCCGCGGATGGACGAGACCAGCAGCACCTCGTCCGCCGCGCGGAGGTCGTCGAGCGTCCCCTCGACCACCTCGAACGCCAGCGGCGCGGCCAGTGCGGCGACCACCGCGAGCGTCGTTCCGGCCAGGATGCCGCTGGCAACGGGCGGGGTGCGCAGCGCCGAGCCGGCGACCCAGCAGACCGAGGACGTCGGCCCCTCCAGCACCTCCCCGCCGAGCGCGAGCCAGATCGCGTCCTGCGCGCCGCGCGACTCCGCCTCGCGGATGCTCGCCATGTTGGCGGCGTAGGACAGCGTCTTGGCGCCGCCGAGCAGCCAGGGCGCGGTCGCGCGGGCGGTGGCAGAGACGCCGAGCGTGAGCGTGACGACGTCGACGCCGTTCTCGCGGGCGCGCACCGTCTCCGCGGGAATCGGGAGCGCGAGCGCGAACGCCGTGACCGGCCCGCCGGGGACGGGCCCACGGGTGCAGACCAGCTTGAGCAGCGCGTCGCCGGCGCCGCTGGCTTCCACCGCCTGCGCGGCGAGCGTTCGCCACTCGTCGTCGGTGGGGGGCGTCAGGGCGAGCGCTCCGGCGCTGCGCCGGAGGCGCTGGAGGTGCAGGCCGAGCTTGAACACCCGGCCGTTCGCGACCCGCGCGGTCTCGAAGACGCCGTCGCCGCGCTGGACGCCGAGGTCGTCGGCGCGCAGCACCGGCGCGGCCGGGTCGACGACGCCACGACCGAGCACGGCGAGGGCGGGAACCGTCACGGGGCGACCCTAACGGGCCCGTGCGAGACTCCCGGCCGAGAGGAGGTGCCCGTGCCCGGCGAGGAGTGGAAGGCCGACCTGCGCTCGCGCGGGTACCGCCTCACGCCGCAGCGCCAGCTCGTGCTGGAGGCGGTCGCGGAGCTCGGGCACGCGACGCCGGACGAGATCGTCACGGCGGTCCGGCGCACCGCCGCCGGCATCAACATCTCCACCGTCTACCGCACGCTCGAGCTGCTCGAGGACCTGGGGCTGGTGCGGCACACGCACCTGGGGCACGGGCCACCGACGTACCACGCGGCGACCGACGACGAGCACGTCCACCTGGTCTGCCGGCTGTGCGGGCGGGTCAGCGAGACCTCCCCTGACCGGGTCGAGGGTTTGGTCAGGACGCTCGCCGAGGCCGAGGGCTTCGTGGCCGACGTGGGTCACCTGGCGATCTTCGGGACCTGCCGGGCGTGCGTGGACGACGCCCCCCGGGCACGTCCGGCGAACCGCTGAGGTAGCACAGTGTCGCGGATCTGATACATGACGGTCCGGAACTTTTGCTGTTCGAGCCGCTACGCTTGTCCGGATTGGGCACTGTTGCCCTCCCTTTGCGTTGAAGGGTTACCGCATGAATACAGGCACCATTCGCCGCCTGCCTCAGGCCGCGGTGCTGCTGACGATGCTGTTCAGCTCGTTGTGGATCGTGACGCCGCAGGCGTCCGCCGCGATCGGTACGAGCCTCAGCATCGTCGCGTCGCCGCCGTCCGTGTCGCCGGACGAGGCGGTCACCATCTACGGTCGGCTCCGCCGCACCGACACGGACCCCGACCGCACGCTCGCCGGCTACTCGATCGCCGTCCAGCGCCGTACCCACGGCAACACGTCGTGGTTCACGTTCGCGCGGGACACCACTGACAGCTCCGGGCTGTACTCCGTCACCGACACGCCGCGCCTCGACACCGAGTACCGCGCCGTGTTCAGCGGCACCGCGACGTACGCCCCGGCCACCAGCCGCACGGTCCTCGTCCAGATCGAGTCGAGCGGCCCCGCCGGCCCGGCCGGTCCGACGGGTCCCGTGGGTCCGACCGGCCCGGCGGGTCCCGCCGGTCCGACCGGTCCGACCGGCGCCACCGGCGCCACCGGGCCTACCGGTCCGCAGGGCGAGACGGGCCCGGCCGGCCCGGCCGGACCGCAGGGTTCGCAGGGCCCCGTCGGCCCGACCGGCCCGCAGGGTGACACCGGTCCGCAGGGCGCGACCGGCCCCGCCGGTCCGCAGGGCGTCCAGGGTGAGAACGGCGCGACCGGTGCCACCGGCCCGGCCGGCCCCGCCGGTCCGCAGGGCCCGGTCGGCCCCGCGGGTCCGCAGGGTGCCCAGGGTGAGACCGGCGCGACCGGTGCCACCGGCCCGCAGGGGGCCACTGGCCCGCAGGGCCCGCAGGGTCTCCAGGGCGAGACGGGCGCGACCGGTGCCACCGGTCCG
>DATLNJ010000035.1:0-19819 GCA_035536815.1 Frankiaceae bacterium | reverse complement strand
GGCGGCGGGGCAGGTGCCGGGCGGGCGGCAGGCGTCGGGCGCATGGCAGGAGTCGGGTGCGGGGCCGGGGCCGGGCGGATGGCCGGCACGGCAGGTGCGGCCGGCCCGGGACCCCACTCGGCACCGGACGCCGGAGCGGCGGCGGGCGCGACGGCGGCGGGCGCGGCGGGCGCGGCCGGCTGGTCGTCGGCGTCCGGGTACGGCAGCGGCGGCGTCGCGCGGACCAGGGCGAGGGTCGGCCGGGCGGACGGGTGGTGGCGCATCGCGGCGGACCGGGCGGCCGAGCGGCTCGACAGCGAGCGGGCGGGAACGGACGGCACGGCTCCTCCTCCGCGTCAGCGGCCCGGGGGCCGCGGCCACGACCCGCCCTGGAGGACGGACCGGACGCCGGGGGAAGACGGCGCGGGTGGCGGCACCGGCCCGGCGGGGCGCTTCCCCACGCCCTACCGGACCGGCGACCCTGGACGTCGCGCCGAGGGTCGAGGCTCGGCGCGGCGCCCGGGAGGCTCCGCCACGAGCGGCCGGTGCTCGCGAGTGCGCTGGCCGCTTGCGTTGTTCGAACAGGTGTTCGAACAAGACCAAGGTAACGCGGGGCGGGGGGCGGCGCAAGAGGGTGGCGGAAATCTGTGGATGGCGTGTCGCGCCACGCCACCGCGCGGCGAGCCGTCACCGGCTTGGCCGCACCCGCAGTCGCAGCGAGCGCACACCCGCCGCCGCGGCAAGCCGGCCCGCCCCGCGCCGCCCCCCACGCGCCGCGCCACGCGCCACGTCGGGCGGTTCGGCGGCGCGAGGCGCGATACTCCCCCGGTGAGCCCACTCGACGTCGCGGACCTCGGCAGCCGCGTCCGGAAGGCCCTGGAGGCGTTCCTCGACCGGCAGGCGGCGACGCTCGACGACATCGCCGAAGACCTCGGGCCGGTCTCGGACGCGGTGAACGAGTTCGTGCTCGACGGCGGCAAGCGACTGCGGCCGGCGTTCTGCTACTGGGGCTGGCGCGGCGCCGGCGGTCCGGACACCGACGAGATCGTGGCCGCCGCGGCCTGCCTGGAGCTGCTGCACGCGTGCGCGCTCATCCACGACGACGTGATGGACGGCGCGGACACCCGGCGCGGCCGCCCGGCGGTGCACCGGCGGTTCGCGACGTTGCACCGGGGCGAGCAGTGGCTCGGCGACGCCGACCGGTTCGGCCGCAACGCCGCCATCCTCCTCGGTGACCTGTGCCTGATCTGGGCGGACCAGCTCCTCAACAGCTCCGGCCTGCCGGGCGACGCGATCGTGCGGGCGAGCGCCGTGTACGACGAGATGCGCGGCGAGGTCATGGCCGGCCAGTACCTCGACCTGCTGGAGCAGGTCCGCGGCGGCCGCGACGTCACCCGGGCGCTGCGGGTGGCCCGCTACAAGAGCGCCAAGTACACGATCGAACGGCCGCTGCACCTCGGCGGCGTCCTGGCCGGCGCGGACCAGCGCACGCTCGACACGTACAGCCGCTACGGCCTGCCGCTCGGCGAGGCGTTCCAGCTGCGCGACGACGTGCTCGGCGTCTTCGGCGACCCGGCGCAGACGGGCAAGCCGGCCGGCGACGACCTGCGCGAGGGGAAGCGAACGGTCCTCGTCGCAATCGCGGTGGAACGCGCCACCGAGGCGCAGCGCGCGGTGGTGCGGCGGCTGCTCGGCGACCCGCACCTGAGCGACGCGGGCGTGGCGGCGTTGCGCGAGATCATCGCCGAGACCGGCGCGCTCGACCACGTCGAGGGGCTGGTCGCGGAACGCACCGACGAGGCCGTTGCCGCACTGGACGGCGCCGACCTCGACCCCGAGGCGACGCGGGTGCTGCTCGCCCTCGCGTCGGCCGCCACCCGCCGCCGCGGCTGACCGGCTGACCGAGTCAGGCGCGCACGCCGCTACCGCCTGGCGTACAGCGTCTTGTCGTACTTGGCGTAGAGGCCGCGCCCGGCGACCAGGCGGGCGATGGACGCCTTGTCGAGGCGGTCCTTCTTGTCGCACACCCGGTCGAGGCAGCCGTCGGCGAACGCGATGTACACGCGCCCCCTCGAGTCGATGACCATGTCGTTGAAGTCGAGCAGGTTGCGGTCGTCGCCGCAGGTCGTGCCGGCCGTGCAGACCGCGCCCACCTGGATCGGGTGCGAGGCGACCCGGTACGACTTCCAGGTCTTGCCGCGGTCGTACGTGTGCGACGCGTAGAGGTGCCAGGTGCCGTTGAACCCCGCCACGCTCCCGTCCCCCTCCTCGGCGCTGCCGAGCCAGGCGATGACCGCGCGGTCGCCGTCGCCGGCCACGGCGATCGGGAACCGGGTGTTGCTGATCCCGAACTCGCGCCGGCCGAGCGCGACCGGCTTGGTCCAGGTCTTGCCCTTGTCCCGGCTGACCGCGACGTTGACCGGCCCGCCCTTCGGGAAGCTGCCGCCGCCCCACGACAGGTACACGGTGCCGTCCTTCGCGATGGCGACGGAGCCGTGTCCGGCGTCGCCGTACGAGCTGCCGGGGACCGTGCGCATGTCCCACGAGAGGCCGTTGTCCTCGCTCACGGCGACCCCGGCGGGGAACTTGCCCGCGACGATGTCCGGGCAGTACCGCGGGGGCAGGTAGACGGTGCCGTCGGGCGCCGCCTTGACGTGGCCGAAGATGCCGCCGAGCTGGCACTCGGCCGTCGTGTAGACGACGTTCGCCGGGAGGAACGTGTCGCCGCCGTCGATGCTCGGCGCGCACTTCGCGCTCGCCACGTCCTGCGCGCAGTAGTAGACGACGTTCGGGTAGCCCTGCTTGAGCCGCTCCAGCGTCCCGCCCTTGACGTACGGGCCCACGGCGACGCTCTGGTGGTCGAACATCGACCCCGCGCCGCAGCCCAGCGGCACGTCCGTCCAGGACTCGCCGCGGTCGTCGGTGTACGCCATCAGGCTGCACGCCAGCGTGAGCTGCGACACGAACGTGCGGCCGGTGACCGGGTCCATCTCGAGGATCGGGTCGAACGACCGCTGCTTCGTGATGAACGGCGCGGTGTCGCGCCAGAGCGCGTCGCCCGGCCTCTTCCGGTCGAAGCCGCTGACGTTCAGCGTCTGCGTGTACGACTGGAACATCACGGTGTCGCTGCCGGGGATCACGCCGAGCGTCGGCTCGCCTGCCGAGTTGCCCAGTCCCGGCGGCGCGACGTAGACGCGGTACGACGGGGACACGGTGCGGCCCGCGTCGGCGGGCCCGACGACGGCGACCGCGGCGACGGAGCAGGCGAGGGCAACGAGGGACCGGCGCAAGGTGGGCATCCTTCGACGAGGGCGGAGTCTGCTTACGCCTTCGTCGCGGGCGGCGGCCGTTCCTGCCCACCCGGCAGCCACACCGGCGGGCGGGCGGTACCCGGGAACGTCGGGTAGACCGTCCCGGCCGGCGCCCGCCGCCGCACGAGGCGACGAACGGGCGCCGGGCCGGAACGGTCCCTCAGCGGAGGCGTGCCGATGGTCCCCTGGATCGGGAACGCCCCGCCGGTCTGCCAGAGCCGCTACGAGCCCTTACGGCCAGTAGTTCACGGCCCCCAGCGCGTCCACCCGGCCGGAGCCGGACATCGGGTCGTAGCCCGGCGTGTAGAGGTCGACGGCCGACTCGGTGAGCGCCTCGATGACCTTGTTCGCGTTGGTCAGGCTGCGGCTGCCGCCGAGGTCCTCGTAGACGAGCGCGGCGACGCCCGCGACGTGCGGCGCGGCCATCGACGTGCCCTGGATCGACGCGTAGCCCGGCAGCCCGTCGCAGTCGCCCTCCGCGGTGTCCGCGGAGCGGTCGTACGTCGAGAGGATCTCCTGCGACGACAGGTCGCAGAACAGCGAGCCGGTGCCGCCGGGCGCCATCAGCGCCGGGCCGGTCAGATCGGTGTCGTCGTCCTTCACCGGGAAGTTGCCGTACCACGAGTTGAGGTCGCGCGGGTCCGTGGCGCCGACGCAGACGACGTTCCACTCCAGCGCCGGGTAGCCGCAGATCGCGGTGCTCTCGTTGCCCGCCGCCGCGACGACGACGACACCGGCCGCGATCGCGTCCTCGACCGCGCGGCGGATGCCGGGCAGCCCGCCGAAGAAGCCGAGCGCGCTGCCGGAGCCCGGCACCTGCACGCCGGCGCCCGGCACGAAGACACCGAAGCCCAGCGACATGTTGATGACGTGCGCGCCCTCGGCGACCGCGGTGTCGATGGCGGTCTCGAGCGTCGCGGCCGTGGCCGTGGCGGAGAGGGCCTGGATCGGCATGATGGTGGAGTCCCGCGCGACGCCGGCGACGCCGACGCCGTTGTCCGTGCACGCGCCGATGATGCCTGCGACGTGCGTGCCGTGGCCGTTGTCGTCCTCGGGGCTGGTGCTCGAGTCGGGGTCCGGGTCGGCGCCGGCCACGACGTCGACCTTGTCGGTGCAGTCGAAATCGGGGTGCGTCAGGTCGAGGCCCGTGTCGAGCACCGCGACCTTGATGCCGAAGCCGGTGGCCTCGGCCCACGCGGCGGGCGCCTGGATCTTCCGCAGGCCCCACTGGCCGTTGTAGAACGTGTCGCTCTCGCCGTCCTGGAGGAACAGCGGGTCGTTCGGACCCGTGCCGCCGCCGCCGACGGGGATCCCCGGCGAGTTGAGCGTCACGGTGACGTCGACGCCGTTCGTGGTGAAGACGGAGATGAACTGGTCGTCGGCCTCGAGGGTGAGCCCGAGGTCCTTGCCTGCCGTCTCGACGCGGTCGTAGGTGCAGTCCGACTTGTAGACGTACGCCGCGAGGTCGTACAGCGAGTTGGTGTCGCTGCCGTGAACCGAGGCGGTGTCCCCCGCCGCGGCGGGCGCGGGCAGCGCGAAGACGTAGCCGTTGACACCGTTCGTGGACGGCAGGCTCGGGCAGGTGAGCCCGAACTCGATGTCGGTGCTGTGGTTGCCGGCGGGCGCCGGGTGGCTGATCGTGCCGGTGGCCGTGTACGCCGACGCCGGCGACGGCACCAGAACGGTCGCCGCGGTCACGCCGGCGATCGCGGCGAACCGGGCGATGCGATGGAACGTCACGTGCGGAACTCCCTCTGCCTGGCCCCGCACGTCGTCGACCCCGGCGCCATAGGGGTGCGCCGGGGCCGGGGGGCGTGTAGGGCGCTCCCCAGTTGACCGCCGGGTGGCGGTCGGTTCCCGCTCAGTCTGTCCGGGATCTTGCCGCCAACACACCCCTGTGGGGCGCGGCTTTCGCCAACTGCGGGAAAGTCGCCGCCTTTGAGCGAGGTTTCCGCGTGCGGCCGGCGGCAAGAAGAACGGTATGACGCAACCGACGGAGACGCCCCCCGCCGAGGGCTCGACCGAGATGGTCAGGCACGAGCACTCGAACGACAGCAACTCCGGCCCGGTCGTCGGCAACCGCACGCCCATGGTCATCACGCTCGGCGCCATCGGGCTGATGGTGCTGCTCATGATGGGCGTGGTCGCCTTCGCGCTGGCCAAGATCGGCGACTGACCCGCCGTTCCCCCGCCGTCGCACCCGGTCCGCGCCCGCCGCGGGCGGACCCGAGGGGCGTCGATCCGGCGGCGCACCTAGACTCGACCGGGTGAACCGCCGTGACTTCCTGCGCGCCACCCTGACCGTTCCGCTGCTCGCCGCGTGCAGCAAAGACGACGCCGGGCCGGGGGCGAAGCCGTCGCCGGCCGGCCCCGTCGCGTTGCAGGACGTCGGTGCCGACGCCGCGCCCGGGCTCGACATCATCGACGCCGAGGCCGAGCTGCTCCAGGGCTCGGCGCGGTACGCGTTCGGCCTGTCCGGCCCCGACGGGCCGATCCCCGGGGCCCGCGCGACCGTGCACCTGGGCCCGGACCCGGCCAAGCCCCCGACGGCGACCGTTCCGGCGACCGAGCTCACCGAGGCGGGGCTCGCCGACCGCGGCCTCTACGTCGCGCAGCTGCCGTTCCCGAAGGCGGGCCGCTACTACATCGCCGTCGTCGCGGACACGCCGAAGGGCAAGCTGGCCGGCGGCGTGCAGCTCGACGTCAAGGCCACGTCGAAGGCGCCGAAGCCCGGCGACAAGGCGCCGCTGGTCCGGACGCCTACGAAGGGCGACCCGGCCGGCGCCGCGCCGCTCTGCTCGCGCAAGCCGAAGCCGTGCACGATGCACGACCTGTCGCTGGACGCGGCGTTGAAGAACGGCAAGCCGACCATCGTGGTGTTCGCGGCGCCGGCGTTCTGCCAGACGGAGCTGTGCGGCCCGGACGTGGAGATCGTGGAGGGGCTGGCGAAGAAGCACCGCGCGCGAGCGAACTTCATCCACGTGGAGGCGTTCGTGAACGCCAGCAACCCGACGGACGGCAAGCTCGCGCCGCCGTTGAAGGCGTTCAAGTTCGACACCGAGCCGTGGCTCTACGTCGTCGACAAGAAGGGCGTTGTGAGCGACCGCATCTCGGGCGCGTTCGCGACCAGCGAGGTCGCCCAGCGGCTCGCGAAGGTGGGCGTGTCCTAGAAGTCGAGCCAGAACTGGTGGACGTACGCCGCCGTCACCGGCCCCGGGGTGTTGTTGTAGCCGCCGAGCCCCCACTCCCCGGGCGGGAGCAACCAGCCGCTGCTGATGCCGTTGAGGTAGCGGCCAGGCCCGACCGGCGTCGTCGCGTCACCGCCGGGCTTGGTGTTCGACACGGCCGGCGGGATCCCGCCGCGCCCGTCCGCGCACGGCAACTGGTACGGCGTGAACGCCGACGCCGGCGGCCGGCCCGAGTACTCGCACACGCCCACCGCGCTCGGCTGCGCCACCGTCGGCACCTCCTTCCACACGGACGTGTGGTTCAGCCCGCCCGCCGGGCCGACGCTCCGGTGCGACCCGCCGGCGAAAGCCACCGGTGACAGCGCCGGCTCGGCTGCGGTCGGGGTGGCGGTCACGACGCTCGCGCGTGCCGGGCTGGCGGGCGTGAGCCGCTTCGTCCCGCTCAGCCCGCGTAACCGGAACGTGAACGTCACGGGCGCGCCGTCGGTCACGACGTACAGCCGGTAGTCGCCCGCGGGCAGCCGCCCGCTGAGACCGTCTGGCGAGCCGGGCGCCCAGACGTGGTCGAACGAGAACGTCGGGAACTCCGTCGCGCACCCCGGCTCGCCGCAGAACCCGACGTGCGTCGCGGTGACGTACGGCGCGTTCCACGAACCCACCCGCTTCAGCGCCACGGCGGTGACCCGGCCGCGCGGCGACGACACCGACAGGTCGTGCACGTGGAAGTCCACCGGCCGCGGCAGCCGGACGGCCATGGACGCCGTGCGCCTGGCGGTGACGATCGTGGTGCCGGCCAGCGGTACCGCAGAGGGCCGTGCCGCCTGCGCGCTCGGCGCGAGCATGGTCGCGCCCAGTGCGAGGGCGGCGCACAGCCGCTGGATGCGTCGGGTCGTCACTACTCGCACCAGTGGTTCTGGACCGGCTGGAACTCACCGGTCGCGGTCGAGTAGCCCGCGCCGACGCAGAGGTAGTAGCCCTGGAACGGCACCGTCCCCGCGTTGCTGATGGCGGCCTCGTTCCCGGCGAGGAAGACCGGGCCGGTGCGCAGGTACACGCGTTGGTCGGAGATCCCGACGAGGTAGCAGCCGACGCCGGTCCGGTCGACGACGAACGGGGTCGCCGCGGAGCAGTTGAGCTCGACCGCGAGCGACCGGAGACCGACCGGGACGCCCTGGCCGTAGCCGAGGCAGACCTGCCGGCGCTCATAGCCGCAGTTGCCGACGGACCGGTTGAACATCCCGGTGTCGTCCGCCTGCGCGGGCGCCGTCAGCAACGACGCCGCGGTGGCGGTTCCGGCGAGCAGGAGGCGGAGTGCCGTAGTCCGCATGTGAGCTCCCCCGTGCGGTAGGCGCCGCACGGAATCCCCTGTGACGTTCCGCCCGGCGCGCGAGCGGGCAACGCCGCTCATACGAAAAGTATCGGCGCGATATCCGGAGACGTAAAGAACGACGGCTTACTCAGTGCGGGAATTCGCGGCCGAGTCGAGCCGGTTGGCCAGTTCGCGCGCCGCCGCGCCCGGGTCGGCCGCCTCCGTCAGCGCGCGCACGACCACGACCCGCCGCGCACCGCGCGCCAGCACCTCGTCCAGGTTGCCGAGGTCGATCCCCCCGATCGCGAACCACGGCCGGTCCGTCCCCGACGCCGCCGCGTGCGACAGCAGGTCGAGCCCGGCGGCCGGGCGCCCCGGCTTGGTCGGCGTTGCCCACGCCGGACCGGCGCAGAAGTAGTCGACGCCCGGCTCGACAGCGGCGGCCGAGGTCTCCAAGAGCGAGTGCGACGACAGGCCGACCAGCATGTCGTCGCCGACGAGGTCGCGCGCCACCGCCACCGGCAGGTCGCCCTGGCCGAGGTGCAGGATGTCGGCGCCGGCCGCCCGCGCCACGTCCGCGCGGTCGTTGACCGAGAACAGCGCCCCGTGCGCCCGCGCCGCCTCCGCGACGACCGCGCACAACGCCAGCTCCTCCCGCGCCTCGATCCCCTTCTCGCGGAACTGCACGGCGTCCACGCCGTTCGCGCACACCTCGGCGACGAAGTCCGCGAGGTCCGGGCGGCGCCCGACGCAGAGGTAGAGCCGCGCGTCCGCGAGCCGGGCGCGCAGCGCGGCGCCGTCAGCCACCCGCCACCGCCCGCACGATCTCCAGCACGTCGCCGTCCGCGAGCACCGTCGCTTCGGCCTCGGAGCGCAGCAACGCCACGCCGTTGCGCTCCACGACGACCCAGCCGGTGCCGAGCCCGAGGGACGACAGCAGCGCCGGCAACGTCGTCCCCTCCGGCAGCGCGCGAACCTCACCGTTGACGCGGACGTGCACTAGAAGCCCAGCGCCTGCGCGCGGCGCTTCACCTCGGTGCCGCGGTTGGCGCGCAACGCCTCGATCGGCGGCCCCGGCAGGTCGTCGTCGGTGAACAGCCAGCGCACCGCCTCCTCGTCGCCGTACCGCGCGTCGCGCAGCACGGTGATGACGCCCGGCAGGTGCTTGACGATCTGGCCGTCCTGGACGAACGCCGCCGGGATGCGCAGCGGGCCGTCACCGTCGGCGCGCACCGCGAGCAGCTTCCCCTCGCGCAGGTACTGGCGCACCTTCGTCACCTCGACGCCCAGCGCCTCGGCGATGTCGGGCACGCTGGCCCACTCGACGTCCACGACACGCTCCATATCTGATTGCCCCCAGCCGCCGGCGATCCATAGTCTGCCGCGCATGTACCTCGGGGCGCTCGTCCGGCTGCGCGCCCCCGAGCCGCGCGACGCCGACCGCCTCTACGAGCTGTTCAACGACGCCGGCGCGGTCGCCGGTCTCGGCGTCCGCTACCCCGTCTCCCGGCAGGCCGAGCTGGACTGGGTGACCGGGCGCGGCACGCCGTCGTACGGCAGCGCGCACTTCGCGGTCGAGACGCACGACGGGCTGCTGCTCGGCACCTGCGGGCTGTTCGACACGGAGTGGCCGGAGAATCGTTCCGCCCAGCTCGGCATCGCGCTCGTCGACCGGAGCCAGTGGGACAAGGGGTACGGCACCGACACGATGCGCACGCTGTGCCGGTTCGGGTTCGAGCAGATGAACCTGCACCGGATCGAGCTGCTCGTCTTCGCGAGCCACACCCGCGCGATCCGGGTCTACGAGAAGGTCGGCTTCGTCCGCGAGGCGGTCGCGCGGCAGAAGCACTGGAACGCCGGCTGGCACGACGACGTCCTCATGTCGCTGCTGGAAGGCGAGCTGCGGTGAGGTACGTCGCCGACCTCGTCACGCTGCGTTCGCCGGAGCCGGGCGACGCGGAGCACCACGCGCGGTGGTTCGCCGACCCCGAGGTCACCCGCACCCTCGCCCTGCGCTACCCGCTCTCGCCCGACGCGGTCGCGCAGCGCGTCGCGGAGGGCACGCGGCCGTCGTTCGCCGACCGCCGGTTCACCGTCCTTGCCAACGACACCGGCGCCGCCGTCGGCTACACCGCGCTCAAGGGCGCCACGCCGGAGAACCGCGACGCCGAGCTCGACGTGGTCCTCGGCGAACGCTCCCTCTGGGGCCGCGGCTACGGCACCGCGGCCACCCGCGCGACGTGCCGGTACGGCTTCGACCGGGTCGGCCTGCACCGCGTGCACCTGTGGGCGCTCGCGGACGACGCGCGGGCCGTCCGCGCGTACGAGCGGGCCGGCTTCGTCACGGAGGGGCGCGCGCGGGACCGCATCTTCAAGGACGGCCGCTGGCACGACTGCCTTCTCATGGGGTTGCTGGCCGGGGAGCTGCGGTGATCTCGGGCGAGCTGGTGACGCTGCGCGCGCGGCGGCCGGGCGACGAGGAGCACGCCGCGCGGTGGTACGACGACCCCGAGACGACGCGCTGGCTGCTGAACGACGCGGGGCCGTACGAGATCCCGGCCGGGATGACGACGTTCGCCGACGCGCGGTTCACCGTGGACGACACCGCCACCGGCACGCCCATCGGCACCGCCGGGCTGGTCAACGCGAGCCCCGAGCACCGGCGGGCGACGGCGTTCCTCGTCATCGGCGACGCGGCGTTTCGCGGCCGCGGCTACGGCTTCGACACGATGCGCACGCTGTGCCGCTTCGCGTTCGACTCGATGAACCTCGCCAAGGTCGAGCTCGAAGTGCTGGCGGGCAACGACCGCGCCGTCGCGCTCTACGAGCGGGTCGGCTTCGTCCGCGAGGTGCACCGCCGCCGCGCGCTGTGGGTCGAGGGCGAGTGGCACGACGAGTACCTGATGGGCCTGTTCCGCGAGGAGCTGCGGTGATTCCCGGCGAGCTGGTCGGGCTGCGGGCGCGCGAGCCCGAGGATGCCGCGCTGTTCCACGCGTGGAACTCCGACCCCGAAACCATGCTCTGGTGGGACCGGACGTACCCGCCGGTGCCCGTGCCGCTCCAGGAGGAGCGGCTGCGGACGGTGCCGTCGCCGTCGTTCGACGAGCCGTCGTTCACGATCACCGACCTCGCCACGGGCACCGCGATCGGCTGGTGCGGGCTGCACCACGTCTCCGCCGAGCACCGGCACGCCGAGCTCGGCGTGATGATCGGCGACGCCGCCTACCGTGGCCGCGGCTACGGGTCCGACGCGACGCGCACGCTGTGCCGGTTCGCGTTCGACCGGATGAACCTCGCCCGCGTCACGCTCGTCGTGTTCGCCGCCAACGCCGCCGCGCGGCGCGCGTACGAGAAGGCCGGGTTCGTCGAGGAGGGCGTGCAACGCCGGGCCGCGTGGAAGCGCGGCGAGTGGCTCGACCTCGTGCACATGGCGGTGTTCACCGAGACGCTGCGCTGACGACGCGAAACCTCTCGAACGCGCGCCGCGGACGGCGTAGCGTCGCGGCTGTGATCGCCGTCCGCCCCCGCACAGTCCTCGCCGTCGCCCTCGGCGCGGCGTACGTCGCCTGCCCGCTCGTCGAGCCGCTCCCGAACGGCCCTCAGCCGGCCGAGCCGTGGTGGCTCACGGCGCTCGGCATCGCGTCGATCGCGAGCATCCTCGCCGCCTGCGCGGCCGTCGGCACCGCGCACCGGTCGGCCGGTGCCGTGACCGTCCTCGCCGGGCTCGGCATGGCCGCGATGACGCTGTCCTGCCCGCTGTCCGGCCACCACGTCACCGGGTGGTGGACGTCGGTGCAGTGGGTGATGACGGCGTTCGTGACGGTGGTAGGTCTCGCGCTGGCGGTGTTCCGCCGCCGCCCGGAACGCGTCGAGCCCGTGACGCCCGAGTGGGCGAGCAGGCCGGAACGCCCCGCGGTCCTCGTGATCCCGGCGCCGGCCACCGCTGCGGTCGCGCCCGCCGCCGACGTCGTGCGCGACCCGCGCGCTGCGGCCGCGCCGGTCCGGCCGCGACCGCTGCGGCCGGTTCCCGCGCGCCGCGCGACGCGGCGCGAGCGCACGAAGATCTAGAGAGCGACCGGCGTTCCCGCCGCCGCCGACTCGAACGCCGCGTCGAGGATGGCCGCGGTCGTCCGCGACTCGGCGAGCGGCAGCACCCAGCCCTCGCCGCCGGCCACGACCGACGAGACGTTCTCGACCATGAGGGCGTACGCGTTCGCCGGCGGCACGCGTTCCGGCTCCGAGCCGGCCGGGCTGGTGAACCACAGCTCGGTCTCCTGACCGTCCCACGCCGTGAACGCCGCGCCGCGCAGGTCCAGCTCGCCGCGGTCGCCCGCGACCACCAGCCACTGGCGGCCCTCCTCCGCGACGCTCGCGCGGACGTCGGCGGTGCCGGTGTCGAACGTCACCGTCAGCTCGGCCGTCAGGTCGACGCCGGTCGGGCCGATCGCCGCCTTCGCCGCGACCTCGCGCGGCGGCGTCCCGAACGCCCACACCGCGGCCGACACGGCGTAGCAGCCGACGTCGTAGAGCGCGCCGCCGCCCTTCGCCGGGTCGAGCCGGTAGTTGCCCGCGGGCAGCCCGTCGAACGAGAAGCCGGCGGTGACGTAGCGGATGGTGCCGAGCGCCTCGAACTCGCGCAGCAGCCGTTCGGCGAGGCGGACCCGCGGGTGCCAGCGGTACCACGCCGCCTCGACCAGCAGCCGGCCGGCCGCCTCGGCGGCGGCGGTCATCTCGTCGACCTCGGCGACCGACAGCGCCAGCGGCTTCTCGCACAGGACGTGCTTGCCGGCCGCGAGCGCGGCGATCGACCACGGCGCGTGGGCATCGTTGGCGAGTGCGACGTAGACGGCGTCGAGCGAGTCGTCGGCGAGCAGGTCGTCGTACGACGCGTGCACCCGCTCGATGCCGTGCGCTCCGGCCAGCCGGCCGGCCCGCGCCGGTTCGCGGGACGCGATCGCCGCGAGCGACGCGCCGGGCGCGGCGTTGAGCGCCGCGCACATCGCCCGCTCGGCGATCGCGCCGGCCCCGAGCACTCCCCACCGCACCGTCATGGCCGAAGCGTACGAGCGCGCGGCACCCGGCCAGCGCGAGCGAAACCGGCGTGCCTACGCCACCGTGACAGTTCCGCGCATGTACTCGTGCACCGAGCAGAAGAACTGGTACGTGTCGGGCGGCAACGACTCGACGCCGGCCACCGGCGCCGCCTGTCCGGGCGAGAGCACCGGCGTCTCGAACAGCGGCCGGCCGAGCGCGTCCTCGTCGAGGGCCGTGATGTCGTGCCGGTCGGCGTCGGCGTTGACCAGCGTCAGGGACGAGCCGCGCGCGACCTGCACGTCCGACGGCGCGTACGTCTGCGCGACGCTGAGCACCACGGGGCTCGCCGGTGCCGCCTGCGCCGCCGGCGGGAGCGACACGGGCGCGGCCACCAGCAGGCCGGCGAGCAGCGCGCGCATCACGCCGTCCCGAACAGGCCGGAGAGCGTGCCGTCGGCGTTGACCCCGGTGCCGGGCGCGACGCCCACGAAAGCCGGGTCGCCCGCCGTGCCGAGCCAGCCGGTGAGGACGGACTGGTAGACGTTGCGGAAGTCGGTCGTGGGCATCAGGTTCACCGCCGGGGAGAGGACCGTGCCGAGGCTCGGGTGGTCGCGGTGCAGGCCGGGGACGAGCCGGCGCATCCCCGAGCCGGCCGCGGCGGGCGGCGGGCCGACGAGGAACATGGGGGCGGCGGCGCCGTGGTCGGTGCCGTCGTCGGTGTCGCCGATCCGGCGCCCGAACTCGCTGAACGTCACGACCAGCGTCCGCTCGGCGACGGTCGGGTCGAGCGCGCCGATGGCCGTCCCCGGAATCGTCACCGTGCTGCCCGGCAGCGATCCCGCGACGGTCTTCGCCGGCGTGGTGATGTCCGTGCCGTTCTGCGTGCCCTCCCAGAACGCCTCGAGGCCGAGGTCGAGGTTGCGGAGCAGCGTCGCGTGCCGTGAGGTCTGCTTGTCGTGCGTGTCGTAGCCGCCCGCCGAGATGAAGACGACCTCGACGCCGAGGTTCGCGGTCATGAGCTCGCGCGCGGTGAGGAACGTGCGCGACAGCCCGCCGACCTCGCCGATCGTGAGCCCGGCGGTGCCCACCGCGAGGTCGTACGCCGCGGCGCAGGTGTCGCCGTACGTCGCGCGCGACAGCCCGGTCGCGGCGTCGTACCCCTTGAACGCCGCGTGCCGCGCACGGGGGGCGGTCGACGAGCCGTCCCTGAACTGCGCCTCCGTCAGCGAGGCGACCTGCTGACCCCTCAGGTTGTCGCCGTACAGCGACAGCGGCAACGACGACGCCATGCCGATCCCGCGCAGCTCGCCCTCGCCGATTCCCACGCGGTCGAGATGCCGGCCGAGCCAGCCGCTGCGCGGTGCGCGGTCGCGGACGCCGGACTGCCAGATGTCGTCGCCGATGAAGTGGGAGTAGTTGGGGTCGGGGTACTCGACGCCCTGCACGACCGCGACCCGGCTCGCCTCCCAGAGCTTGTGCAGGTACGAGAGGTTCGGGTTGAGGCCGACCGAGCCGCCGTTGGTGCCGCCGAGCGCGCGCAGCACGGTGCGGGCGATCTCCGTCTTGATCCTGACCTGGTCGTAGACGTCGCGGATCGGGCCGTCGCTCGGCACGACGGTGTTGAGCCCGTCGTTGCCGCCCGCCAGGTTCACGACGACGAGCCGGTACCGGTACTTCGTGGCGGGGTCGGCGCCGGCGGCCCACGCGGCACTGCCGCGGAACGTCACCGGCGCGAGCACGTGCAAGCCGGCCAGTCCGGCGCCGGCCTTGAGGACGTCGCGACGCGACGGCGTACGGGCGGACATCACACCACCTGCCACTGGGGGCTCGTCGTGAGCAGGGCCAGGACGCCGACCTGCTTGACGACCTCATTCGTCGTCGCAGGCGCGGCGAGGTACGCGCGCACCTGCTGCTCGGTCAGCGGTTCGAGCTCGCCGAGCCCGACGAAACGCGCCCACGCGGCGAGGTCGCCGGAGGCGGGCAGCGGGTTGACGGCGTACGCGTTCTGGTTCTTCGCCGCGAGGTCGAGCTGGATCGGCAGGGCGTACCGGCCGAGCGTCGTCGTCGCCGAGAGCCAGCGGTGGTCCTCCGGCCAGCCGCCGACGTTCGGCGGCTCGAACGGCACCTGCCCCATCCGCAGCAGCGGGTAGATCGGGTGGTTGGCGGCCTCGGAGCCAGGGTTCACGGCCACCGCCGCCTCGGGGTCGCAGTCGATGCCCATCACCTTGGCGAGGTGGACCGTGAGCTCGACCGGTGGGCGGACGTACGACCCGACCGGCGCGTCCCTGAACGCGCTGTGCTTCAGCAGCGTGCGCATCGCCGCGCGGATGTCCCAGTTCGGGCCGAGCGCCGCCGCGACGGCCGTGACGAGCACGTCGGGCCGCGCGACGAGGTCGGTCGACGCGGGGACGTAGGCGAACGACGAGACCAGCTTGTACGCCACGAACAGCGGCGCCGAGTCGAGGCTCAGCGCGTAGTCGACGACCTCCTTGTACTCGTCGCGCTCCGCCGCCGAGCCCGGCGGGTGCCCACCGATCTCGCGCGCGCCGTCGCCGTCACCGAGGTGCTTCTTCCCCTGCACGTGCCGGCCCGGGGAGAAGTCCGTCTTCCCGTCGCCGAGCACGTACCAGCCGCTGAGCGCCTTGGCGGCCTCCTTGACGTCGTCCTCGTCGTAGCGCTGCGGGATGGTGCCTGCCGTGAACAGCTCGAACAGCTCGCGCGCGTGGTTCTCGTTGACGGCGCCGGCCTTGTTCGTGTTGCCGGACAGCCAGTGGAGCATCGCGCCGTCGATGGTCAGCTCCTCGACCATCGTGCGGAAGCTGCCGAGCGCGTTGCGGCGGATCGTCTGGTTCTGCCGGATCAGGTGGTTGACGTTCGGGGGGCCGTTCCACGCGGTGGCGAAGTGCGTGTGCCAGAACCACGTCATCCGCTCCTCGAGCGGGTACGTCGCAATCCGCATCCGGTCGAGCCACCACCGCTGCGCGAGGCGCTTGTCCGCCTGGCCGTTCTGGTTGCCCTCCAGCGCGACGCGCCGCGCCTCGTCCGGCTCCGGCACGCGGCCTTCGAGCGGCGGGAACAGGCTCTCGACGACGAGGTCGTACTCGACACCGGCCCACTTCGCGAGGTCGTTCTTCGTCGCCCCGAATGCCGCCCGCGCGAACAGGCGCGACACGTCGCGGGTACTGGCCTCACTCAAGGCTGCCGCCCCCTTGCGGACTCGTACGTGGCGGGCGCGGGCACGCGCCGCCGCCGACGTCCGGTGCTGGGAGCGGGGTATCGGTGGGCGGACGCTACGGGTGGGGTGGACGCGTGTAAAGAGCGGAAACCGTCACGTGCCGGAAACCGGTCATCGACCCGCCGGGTCAGGCGGTCGGCGCGGGGACCTCGCGGAGCGGGAACGCGTCCTTCCACACCGGCTCGTAGCCGGCGGCGGCGAGCATCGCCGCGACCTCGTCCGGGCTGCGTTCGTCGGAGACGCTGAACTGCTCCTGCGCCTCGCCGGGGTGCGAGTACCCGCCCGGCTCGGTCGAGGACCCGGCGCTCAGGTGCGTCACCGCGATGCGCACCAGCCCGTCGCGCAGCACGGCCGGCTCGCGGGTGGACAGCACGATTCCCGCCTCCGGCTCGAACAGCCGCAACGCCGCCAGCGCCTGCACGTACTGCCGGTCGCTCACCGGCACCACCGGCTGGTAGCCCGACGCGCTCGGCTTGATCCGCGGCAGCGCGACCGTCACCTCGGTCCGCCAGTAGCGGCGCAGCAGGAACGCCGCGTGCGCCGCGACCGCGAGCACGTCGGCCCGCCAGTCGGGGGCGAGTCCGAGCAGCGCGCCGATGCCGAGCCGGCGGATGCCCGCCTCGGCGGCGCGTTCGGTAGATGCCAGGCGGCGGTCGTAGTCGCGCTTCCAGCCGGCGACGTGCACCTCGGCGTAGCGGACCCGGTCGTACGTCTCCTGGTAGTGCACGACGCCCTCGGCGCCAGCCCGGACCAGGCGCGCGTACGTGTCGTCGGACCAGGTCTGCGTCTCCAGCGAGATGGACGGCACGAGCGGCTGCAGCCGCTCGACCACCGCCACGAGGTAGTCCGCCGACACCTCGACCCGGTGCTCGCCGGAGACGAGCAGCAGGTGGCGGAAGCCGCGCTCGCCGAGCAGCCGCGCCTCCGCCTCGACCTCGGCGGCGGTCAGCGTGCGGCGCGCGACGTCGAGCCCCTTGGCGAACCCGCAGTACGTGCACGTGGACAGGCAGGCGTTGGAGACGTAGAGCGGCGCGAACAGCCGCACCGCGCGCCCGAACCGTTGCAGCGTCAGCGCGGCGGCCGCCTGGGCCAGCTCCTCCAGCCGCGCCTCCGCGGCGGGCGAGAGCAACGCCGCGAGGTCCCGCAGGTCGCGCTTGTCCCTGTGCAGCGCGGCGGTGACGTCGGCGTCGGTGGCGTCGAACCCGTCGTAGTCGAGCGCTGCGAGCGCCGCCAGCTCGGCCGCGAAGTAGCCGGGGGCGGCGCTCACGAGAGAAAGCCGGTCAGGGGCGACGACGCCTCGGCCTCGGCGCGCGGCGCCGCGCGGCCGGCCTGCCAGGCCAGCCGCCCGGCCCCGACGCCGAGCGCGAACGCCCGCGCCATCGCGACCGGGTCGCGGGCGACGGCGATGGCGGTGTTGACGAGAACGGCGTCGGCGCCGATCTCCAGCGCGAGCGACGCGTCGCTCGGCACGCCGAGCCCGGCGTCCACGACGACTGGCACGGTCGCCTGCTCGACGATGATCTCGACGGCGTCGCGGGTACGCAGCCCGCGGTTGGAGCCGATCCACGACCCGAGCGGCATGACCGTCGCGCAGCCGGCCTCCTCGAGCCGCTTGCACAGCACCGGGTCCGCCGAGCAGTACGGCAGCACCGTGAAGCCCTCGGCGACGAGGCGTTCGGCCGCCTTCAACGTCTCGATCGGGTCGGGCAGCAGGTAGCGCGGGTCAGGGTGCACCTCGAGCTTCACGAAGTCCGGCAGCCCGCCCGCGCGGGCCAGCCGGGCGAGGCGAACGGCGTCGTCGGCGTTCGCGGCGCCGGAGGTGTTCGGGAGCAGCAGCACGTCGGCCGGGATCGAGTCGAGGATGTCACCCTCGCCGGCGCGCGTGACGTCCACCCGGCGCAGCGCGACGGTGACGATCTCGGTGCCGCTCGCGACGATGGCGTCGCGCATGACGGCGTTCGAGGAGAACTTGCCCGTGCCGAGCAGCAGCCGGGACGAGAACGTCCGGCTGCCAATCACGAGCACGTCGTCGGTCACGCCACCGAGTCTAGGTCGCGCCCTCCCGAGCGGCCCTACGAGCCGCCACCCGCCTTGAACCGGCGCAGGACGAGCGCGGCGACGACGAGGATCACGGCAACGATGCCGATCGCCTCCGGCAGTCCGGTGAGCGGGAGCATGAGGGGCACGCTAGATGCCCGGGTCGGCGAGCCGCAACGAGTTGAGGTGCGTCTCCGTCGCGTCGATCTGCGCGACCACGCTCGCCACGCTCGGCGGAACCGTCACGTCGGCCTCGCTGTACAGGAAGATGTTGAGGACGTCGTTGGCGCCGACCTGCAGCCCGCGGGTCAGGCAGAACTCCCCCAGCGCGAACTCCCACGAGAACACGCCGCCGGTCTCGTCGGGCGCGACGTGGCAGTAGTAGGTCAGGAACCGGTTGCCCTGCAGCGAGTAGTGGCGCACGCCGCCCCGGCCCTCGGACTGGAACGCGAACCCGATGGACTCCAGGTCGTCGACGAACGCCATCTCACCTCCTGCGGATCACGGGGTCGACCCCGTTCACCACATGGTGCACGGCCTCGCCGGTGACCGCCCGGCGAAGGTTGCGCTGCACCTCGACCGCGATGCGCAGCCGCGCCTGCGCGGTGGCGCCGGCGACGTGCGGGGAGAGCAGCACGCGGTCGTGGCCGCGCAGCGGCGAGCCGTCGGGGAGCGGCTCGGTGTCGTAGACGTCGAGCGCGACGCCCATCAGGTGGCCGTCATCCAGCAGGGCCGGCAACGCCGCCTCGTCCACGATGCCGCCGCGGGCAGCGTTGACGACGACGGCGCCGCGCGGCAGCAGCCGCAGCCGTCCGGCGTCCAGCAATCCGCGCGTCTCGTCGCCCAGCGCGACGACGACGACGAGCACGTCGCTGCTCGCGAGCAGCTCGTCGAGCGGCCGGTAGGCGGGGTCCTGGCGCGGCGTCCGCGTCCAGTACGACACCTCGCACCCGAACGCCAGGAACCGCTCCGCCGCCGCCTGCCCGATGGCGCCGTAGCCGACGATGCCGACCCGGCGGCCGGCCAGCTCCAGGCAGCCGCGGGCGGCGAGGTCGAGCTGCGGCCACCGCCCGGCCCGCACCTCCGCGTCCGCCCACAACAGGCTCCGGCTCGCGGCCAGCGCCGCCATGACGCACCACTCGGCAACCGCGACGGAGTTGACCCCGGCCGTGTTGGCGACGGGCACGCCGGCCGCCGCGCACGCCCCCAGGTCGATGTGCTCCACGCCGACCGTCGGCTGCTGCACGAACGCCAGCCGTGGCGCCGCGGCAACGAGCTCCGCATCCACCCGCAACAGCCCGGTGAAGTCGCCGAGCAGCAGGTCCGCATCCGTGACGGCCGCGCGGGCGGCCTCCGGAGTCCGCTCCGCGGGCACCGTGATCCGTACCGGCAAGTCCGGGGCGAACCCCGCCACCGCCTCGGCGGGCATCGGCACGAGCGCGGTGAGGTGCCACGTCTCCACGCCCGGCAGCGTACGACCCGCCCACCCCACCCCGCCCCCGTGGCATTCGCAACCCGGTCGCGCCCCGTGCGCGGAAGTCACGGGAATCGCACCCGATCCAGCCGGCGATCCGTGCGCGCCGGGGGCAGGAGCGGGGGTGTCGAGCTGCGGGTGGGCCGTCCGGTCCGGCGACTGAAGGAGCGCGGCGGGGCGCGGTGGCGGCAGGAGCGGGGTGTGAGCGTCGGGTGGGCCGTCCGGTCCGGCGACTGAAGGAGCGCAGCGGGAT